>JACOUE010000041.1 GCA_016178045.1 Chloroflexota bacterium | reverse complement strand
ATCACATGAGTGGGCAACTGGCAAGCCTTTATGGGAGCCTGCAGAAGAAGGTGGACGAGCAGGTCGAGGAACTGAAGCGCGAGGCGCTGCACCGAGAGCGTATCGAGCAGGAGCTGCGGGTCGCCCATGAAATCCAGATGGCCTTTCTACCCAAGGAGTCGCCCCGCCTGCCGGGCTGGCAGATGGAGGCCTACTACCAGCCCGCTCGGGCCGTGGGCGGCGACTTCTACGACTTCATCGACTTTCCACACAAAGGCGATCACGTGGGACTCGTCGTCGGGGATGTCTCCGACAAAGGTGTGCCGGCTGCTCTCGTGATGTGCGCAACCCGTAGCATGCTGCGGGTTGCGTCCCAAGGGCTGGAGTCGCCCGGGGAGGTGCTGGCGGCGGTGAACGAGCTGCTGTATCGTGACATCCCTCCCAACGTGTTCGTCACTTGCCTGTACGCGGTCCTCGACCTGGCCAGCGGGAGGATGCGCTACGCAAACGCCGGCCACAACCTGCCTTACCTGCGGACCAACCGTAGCGTGGCCGAACTGCGGGCCACCGGCATGCCCCTCGGGTTGATGCCAGGGATGGCCTACGAGGAGAAGACCGTCACCGTTGCTCCCGGAGACAGCATCCTGTTCCACAGCGACGGCTTGGTCGAGGCGCACAATGCCGACCGAGAGATGTTCGGCTTCCCCCGGCTCATGGGCCTGGTGGAGAAGTACCCGGGCGGCGCCCGCCTCATCGATCTGCTAGTGGCCGAGCTGGCGCAGTTCACCGGGTCCAACTGGGAGCAAGAGGATGACGTCACCCTGGTGACCCTCCAGCGGGCCACCACGGCTGGGACCGCCACGACCGCCGCTGCCACCTCAGCTCAGTCGCAGCCGCCGTCCGGCAACAGCGCAAGGCGGACCCTGGCCGAGTTCACCGTGCCCAGTGAACGGGGTAACGAACGTCGTGCCATTGAAGGCGTGGTAGAGGCCGTCGGCGGGCTTCATCTCCCAGCTGCGCGCTTGGAGCGTCTCAAGACGGCCGTGGGCGAGGCCACAATGAACGCCATGGAACACGGAAACAGGTACCGGCCGGACTTGCCGGTCTCGATCCGCGTCCTCGCCACGGAGACGGCCCTGACGGTGGAGATCATCGATCACGGAGGTGGTCAGCCGATCCCTGATGCCGAAGCCCCCGACCTCGAAGCCAAGCTCGCCGGCACCCAAACGCCCAGAGGCTGGGGTCTTTTCCTTATCAAGAACATGGTGGACGACGTGCGCGTCACGAGCGACGAGACCCATCACACCGTCGAGCTCGTCCTCAAGCTGGAAGGAGACGACGATGCCCGCGAACCGCTTTGAGGCGGGCGTCCGGCATCAGCAAGGCGTTGCGGTTATCGATCTCCGGGGCGAGGTCGATGCCTTTGCCGACGAGGCGCTCAACGCCGCCTATGCCGAAGCTAGCAGCAGAGACTCCGCCTGTATCCTTCTCAACTTCGACGGTGTGGACTACATCAACAGCACCGGCATAGCCCTGATCGTCGGCCTGCTGGCCCAGGCCCGCACGTCGCACCGCCGGTTACTGGCCTGCGGCCTGAGCGATCACTACCTGGAGGTCTTCCAGATCACTCGCCTTGCCGACTTCCTGAGCATCTTCCCGGACGAAGTGAGTGCGTTAGCTAACGCGCCAGGGTCGGCGGAAGCAGACAGTTAGTCAGAAGGAGGTAGCAATGCCACAGGCCCGGGTCTCAATGAGCGTTCGCAAGGGCACCGGCGGTGCCAGCATCGTGGACATAGAGGGGGAGGTCACCTCCTTCTGCGAGAACGTCCTCATGGATGCGTACACTGAGGCCGCCGCGGGCGGCGCCCGCGCCATCGTGCTGAACTTTGGCGGCCTCGAGTTCATGAACAGCGGGGGTATAGGCCTCTTAGTCATGCTCCTCATTCGGGCTAACCGCCAGAAGCAGCGGCTGCTTGCTGTCGGCCTCAACGAGCACTACCGGCAGATCTTCGAGCTGACTAGATTGAATGAGGCCATCGGCATTTACGATAACGAGGCCGCCGCGCTGGCCGCGGTCGCCGGGGCCTAACGTGCCTGTCGAGGAAGGAGGGCGAAATGACCACGTCATCCAGACGACCCGATGAGGGGGAAGCACGCGACGCCGCCCACTGGGCGCCGATCATGGAGAAGCTCCGGGTGTCCGGCGTGCCCGAAGAGGCCCTCAGCTTGAACGTGGAAGGGCGCCGCGTCCTCGGCCCTCTGCAGGGCTTCGGGAAGATGTGGCAGAAGACCTACCGCGTGCGTTTGAGCGGTTCTGCGGCGACACCCACGGAGGTCATCAAGACCTGGAAAGAGAACTTCCCGAAGTTTTGGGGGGCGCCGCGGGGGAACCGCTTCTATGCGCCGATCACCGGCATCGCACCCGGGGAGGTCGCCGTCCTTAACCTTGGGGCCGGCCCCATGAAGCTCTCCACCGGCGTGATGGTACTCTACGCCGACGACGAGTCCTTCACGCTGATGACGCCGCAAGGGCACATGCTTGCGGGCTGGATCACGTTCAGCAGTTTCGAGGAGGAGGGCTGCACGGTGGCCCAGGCCCAGGAGTACTTCCGGGGCCAGGACCCCTTGTCTGAGATTGCCCTCGCCTTGGTTGGCCACAATATGCAGGAGAAGCTCTGGGAGCAGACGCTGAGGTCGCTGGCAGCGCACTTCGGCGTGGAGGGGCAGCCCCAGATGCTGGTGACCTGCGTGGATCCCAAGCGCCAATGGTCGGAAGCGAAGAATCTCTGGCACAACGCGGCGATTCGGTCGATGCTCTATACGGTGAGTGCACCGGCGCGCTGGATGGCCAGACCGTTCAAGCGGCTCAAGCGCTGAGATAGCCAGGTGCCACTATCCTAACCGCTAATCAATCCTTGGAAATCACCCATCAACAACGTGGCTGACCGGTCTACTCACGATGCCATCGTCGTAGGCTCCGGACCAAACGGCCTCGCCGCCGCGATCGCCCTGGCCCGCGCTGGCTGCTCAGTCATCGTGTTCGAGGCCAAGGAGACTGCTGGCGGAGGCAGCCGTTCGGAGGAGTTGACGCTACCGGGCTTCGTGCACGATGTCTGCTCGGCGGTCCACCCCTTCGGCGTCGCCTCGCCGTTCTTCCGCACGTTGCCGCTGCCGGAGCACGGCCTGACGTGGGTCCACCCTGAGTTTCCGCTGGCGCATCCCCTGGACGATGGAACGGCGGTGGTGCTCCACCGCTCGGTGGAGGCGACTGCGGACTCGCTCGGTGGCGACGCTGCCGCCTACCGCAGGCTGATGACCCCACTGGTTCGGGAGTGGGACCGCTTGGTCATACAGGTCCAGGGGCCCCTGCTGCGGGTGCCTCGCCACCCGCTGGTGCTGGCCCGCTTTGGGCTCCGAGCAATCCGTTCCGCCCGTAGTCTGGCGGAGAGCACCTTCGAGGGGGAACGCGCTCGCGCCCTCTTTGCCGGGCTGGCAGCGCATTCGATCCTGCCGCTGGAGCGGCCCTTTACGGCTACGTTTGGGCTCGTGCTCGCGGCGGCTGGCCATGCTGTGGGATGGCCGGTGGCCCGCGGAGGCTCTCAGAGCATCGCCGGCGCGCTCGCCTCCTACCTGCGCTCGCTCGAAGGCGAGATAATCACGGGCAGAAGGATCGAGTCTCTCGATGAGCTCCCCCCCGCTCGTGCTTACTTGCTGGATGTCACTCCCCGTCAGGTTATCGGTATCGCGGGCCATCACCTGCCGGGCGGTTACCAGCGCAGGCTTTCGCGCTACCGGTATGGCGCCGGCGTGTTCAAGCTCGATTTTGCCCTGCACGGGCCGATCCCCTGGAAAGCGGAGGCTTGTCGGCGAGCCGGTACAGTGCACGTGGGAGGTACGCTGGAAGAAATCGCCGAAGGGGAGCACGCTGTGGCGAAAGGCGAGCATCCAGAGAGACCGTACGTACTGGTGGCGCAGCAGAGCCTGTTCGACCCGACACGTGCGCCTGAGGGAAAGCACACGGTCTGGGCCTATTGCCACGTTCCCAATGGCTCCACGGTCGATATGACCGAGCGGATCGAAGCTCAGATCGAACGGTTTGCCCCGGGCTTCCGCGAGCGTGTGATGGCTAGGAGTGTGATGTCACCGGCGGGCCTGGAGCGGTACAACGAAAACTACGTTGGAGGCGACATCGCCGGCGGCGCCCACGACCGCCTGCAGCTCTTCCTGCGGCCCACGGCCGCGATGGTGCCGTATGCGACTCCGGCCAGGGGTATCTACATCTGCTCGTCGTCGACGCCGCCGGGCGCGGGAGTTCACGGGATGTGCGGCTACTTCGCCGCCAAGGCGGCTCTACGTAGAGGCCTGGATAAGCAAGTCAGGGAGCGATCACGGACTTCCGCAGTTACACCATAGCGTTTGGTCCAGCAGTGCCAGCCCCCTGAGGGCACGTCAATGAGGGGAAGCGGGCGGCGGCTTGGGGCAGTGGGTACTGAGGTTGCGCGCTTCAACTACCGGGCGCCGCACCTATCTGTTGGAGCAAGGTCATCATGTCGAAGTACTGGTGGCTCTCTTTGATCTGGTCCCCTTCGATCATGACAATGAAGGCAGCACGGGTCGTCTGACGCTTTCCAGACGGGGGAATGGTGCCAGCCGGCCCCGTCAGCGGCCCTGTCTGCGTGCCTTCCCAGGTAATCTCCAGCGTAGCCGTGTTGCCGCTGGCGAAGGCGTTCGTCACCGTGCCCTTGGCATCGGGCATGGCTTGCTTCCACCCCTTCAAGGCGTCAACGATCCGGTCCGCCCCCTGGATTCGCCGTTGCGTGCCAACTTCGTCGTAGACGCTATCGGCCGCCAGGGTTGACTTGAGGCGCCCCCAGTCAGCGACATTGAACGCCTCGATGTTCTCGCGAGCCAGATTAATGGCATCCCGTTCGGCCATAGTGGGTTCTCCCTCCTGATGAACTCCCGCCGCTCGCTGTCCGGTGAAGACATTCTGTGCTCCGGCTACGGCCGCTGTCAATGGTTGCTGGGGCGCGGCCATCACTGTGCGCGGCTTTCGCTTGACGTTCATATCCACTAAGTGAGCCGTTAGTGTCGGGCACACTCGCATCCCGCTTCCCTAGCCACATTGCGAAGTGAACTGAGGGTGGTAGAGACAGAGCCTGCCCTACTCGCGAGCGCGAGCGCGCTGGCGGGCACGCACATGTGCTACCAGTTCCGTCTTTCGCAGGCGGACTGCGACCGGCGTCACCTCCAGGCATTCGTCCTGCCGGATGAACTCAAGCGCCTGCTCCAGCGAAAGTGTGGTAGGCGGGGGCAGCTTCTCGGTCGCTTCGGCCGTGGACGAGCGCATGTTCGTCTGCTTCTTCTCTCGCGTCGGGTTGACGTCCATGTCCTCCGAGCGCGGACTTTCGCCGATGACCATCCCTTCGTACACATCAAGGCCGGGGCTGACGAACAGGCTGCCCCGTTCCTGCAAGCTCAGCAGCGCGTAAGCGGTCGTCTTGCCACGTCGGTCCGCCACCAGGCTCCCGGTTGGCCGCGAGCGCACCTCGCCGTGCCATGGCTCGTACCCGTGGAACACGTGGTGAAGCAGCCCGGTTCCCTGCGTCTCGGTCTGGAACTGGGTGTGGAACCCGATGAGCCCGCGCGAAGGGACGACGTAGTCGAGCCGGACGCGACCGGTTCCATGGTTAACCGTCTTGTGGTGGAATCCCTTGCGCTCCGCCATGAGCTGCGAGGCGACGCCCAGGTACTTCTCGGGCACGTCCAGGGTGAGCGCCTCAACCGGCTCGTGGCGCCGTCCGTCTATCTCGCGCGTGACGACCTCGGGGCGGCCGACCGTGAGTTCGAAGCCTTCGCGGCGCAGCGTTTCCACGAGGACTGCCAACTGCAACTCGCCTCGACCCTGCACGGTCCACGCGTCTAGCCGGCTCAAAGGCAGGACGCGAATCGAGACGTTGCCTACCTGCTCCGCCTCAAGCCGGCTCCTCAGAAGCCTCGCGGTCAGCAGCGTGCCCTCCCGCCCGGCGAGCGGCGACGTGTTGATGCCTATGGTGACCGACAGACTCGGTTCGTCGACGCGGATCACCGGCAGCGGCCTGGGATCGCCCGGGTCCGTTAGCGTCTCGCCGATGGTGATGTCAGGGAAGCCGGCTACGGCGATGATCTCGCCTGGGCCGGCTTCGTCCGCCTCTACCCGTTCCAGCGCCTCCGTCACGTAGAGCGCCGCGATCTTCCCGAGTTCGATGCTGCCATCGCGCCGGCACCAGGCCACAGCCTGCCCGGGTCGGATCCTGCCCTGCACTACCCGGCACAGCGCGAGCCGACCAACGTAGGGCGATGAGTCGAGGTTGGTGACCAGTGCTTGCAGCCGGTGGTTCAGCTCATAAATCGGTGCGGGGATGCGCGTAAGCAGCACGTCGAACAGTGGGCGCAGATCCTCACCGCGCACGTCGGGGTCCAGCGAGGCCTGTCCCGCGCGCGCATCGCAGTAGACAATGGGGAAGTCGAACTGTTCTTCGTCGGCGTCGAGTTCGAGGAAGAGCTCGTAAACCTCATCGATCACCTCGGCGATGCGCCTATCAGGGCGGTCCACCTTGTTGACCACCAGGATGATCGGCAGGTGGGCCTCGAGTGCCTTCCGGAGCACGAACCGCGTCTGCGGCAACGGGCCGTCGGTGGCGTCCACCAGTAACAGCGCGCCGTCCACCATCGTCAGGCCGCGCTCCACCTCACCGCCGAAGTCGGCGTGGCCCGGCGTGTCGACTATGTTGATCTTCACATCGCCGTAACGCACGGCGGCGTTCTTGGCGAGAATCGTGATCCCCTTCTCCCGCTCGAGGTCTGTCGAGTCGAGGGCACGATCAGGGAGCTCCAACCGCGAGTCCATCTGGCCGGACTGCCGGAGCATGGCATCCACCAACGTGGTCTTGCCATGGTCCACGTGGGCAATGATCGCCACGTTGCGCAGGTCACTGCGCGACGCGATTCCGCGCCCCGAGGCCGGCTCCGTGCTAGATCGGATGGTAGCGAACAGCTCCATGCATCATCTCCCCGCAAACCCGTTCTTGGAATTTCCCCCGCATTCACCGTAACACCGACTGGCCCCTGGATATAGAGTGCGATTGGAGAGCCTTCCCAGCGCCCGCTAACGGGGCTACAGGGGACTGGTCACACTAAGACTTCTGGTAACGATACCCACTAGGGATAGCTACCACCACACGTAGTGCCAGTCCGTGCAACGAATGTCGAACGACTCGCGCCGGGGTGAGCATGGGTTTGCCAAACCTGAGGACGACTCCTACGATGGCGGTTGGCGGACCCTTTATCTACGCCGGCCTGCACGGTCCTTGCCGCGGCTGCGTCTTCTCGCTCGCTCTTCCAGCACGATGTCCATGGCCCGCCCGTTGATCTGCGTTCCTCGCAGGGACTCCATGGCGGCGCTGGCCGACGCCTCGTCCCTCATCTCTACGTATCCAAACCCCTTGGTGCGCCCGCGACGGCCACTCACGATCCGGACCGACACGACCTCGCCAAAGCGGGAGAATGCCGTCCTCAGATCCACATCCGTCGTCTCGTGTGCCAGGTTACCCACATATAGCGTATTCAATCGGCACCCTCCCCGCTAAGCCATTGCCCTGCGGCGTGACGAGCCACGCCGTCGCCACCTACTAGACGTCCTCATCCGGCTGGCGGTCTGCGGCTCCGGAGCAGGCTCCCCGCTGGCGCTCACTCGCGGCAGACGGCGGCCTAGGCCGCGCTCTATCGCCTGCCATCTCGAAAGGTCTGCCGCGCTCACCAGTGTGATGGCCCGCCCGGTCCGCCCCATGCGAGCGGTGCGGCCTACCCGGTGAGTGAACAGCTCGTGCGTCTCCGGCAGTTCGTAGTTGATCACCCGCCCGATGTGAAGGATGTCCAGCCCTCGCGCCGCCACATTCGTGGCCACCAGGATCGGCACGCGGCCGGAACGGAACTGCTCCAGCGCCCTGTCCCGCGCATTCTGATCAAGGTTACCCTGGAGGACGGCCACCCGGTAGCCGAGGGCCTGCAGTCGCTGTCCCAGGTTGCGCACGCCACGTTTGGTCCGGCCGAACACCAAGGTGGCGCCCTCTGCTGGCTCATCCAGCAGCCGCCGCAACACCTGGAACTTGTCCTCCGTGTACGCCTCGACAACAACGTGATCGATATCTGGGTCCGAGCCGTCCCCCTCCTCCGCGACCAGCACTTTCGGATTCGAGAGGTGCCTGGCTCCTATCCTCTGCACCCACGGCGGCATGGTCGCCGAAAGCAGGGCCGTCTGCCTGCTCCGCGGTGTCTGTGCCAGGATGCGCTCCACATCAGGCGCAAAGCCCTGGTCCAGCATGTTGTCCGCCTCGTCCAGGACCAGCATCCGCACCTGCTTCAGACCCAGCGTCCCTCGCTTGAGGTGATCTAGCACCCGGCCCGGCGTGCCCACGACCACCTGAGCGCCACCGGCGAGCGCCGCCTCCTGTTGCGCAAAGGGGCGCCCGCCGTAGACCAGCGCCACCTTTATCCCCGCTCCCTTGCCTAGGGCCGTAAGCACCCGGCCCACCTGGCGGGCTAGCTCGCGGGTCGGCGTCAGCACCAGGGCCTGCACTTGCCGTTGCTGCCCATTGCATCGCTCCATCAGGGGCAAACCGAAGGCCAGGGTCTTGCCGGAGCCGGTCTGGGCCTGGCCTACGAGGTCGCGTCCGCCCAGCAGTAATGGGATCGCGCGCTCCTGGATCGCCGTCGGCGTACTAATGCCCATTTCGACGAGCGCCCGGCGGCTTGAAGTACAAAGTTGAAAGTCATGGAAGGAGGACAATCGATACGTTCCTTTCGAGGGGGACAGCGCCAAGCGCTGACAATTGGAATTGGTTCGGCGATGTAGTAGTGATTGTAGGCTCATTGTAACGCATCTTGCGTACCTCCGACAAATTGGCTTCTCCTCCTAGATGCCGGACACGGCGTGTTCGTGTTGGGGACGAAAAGAGAGGAGTCGCCTTACGGATAGTATGTTGATCCCGCTTGGCCCGACCTTTTTTCACGCTCTTGCCTCACATGGCAGGGAAGACCAGAGAGATTGTGGGACGCGCCGGGGCGTGTTACCCTGTCGTCAGTGGTGATCGTTTAGTTTCCCCCGGGCCCGCGGATTCATCCTGGACTCAGGTGGTCAAACATTCGCCAACTACATAGGAAAGGAGGCCATCCATGAGTTACCAGGACAGAACTCTCACCTGCCAGGACTGCGGCCAGTCGTTCACGTTCAGCGCGGACGATCAGCAGTACCACGCGGAGAAGGGCTACACCAACGAGCCAAAGCGCTGCCCTTCCTGCCGGCAGGCCCGTCGCGGCGAGCGCGGCGACAGCGGCTACGGCGGCAGCTACGGTTCTTCCCGTCGGGAGATGCATCCGGCAGTGTGCGCCCAGTGTGGCAAGGACACGCAAGTGCCCTTCCTGCCACGCGGCGACCGGCCGGTGTACTGTAGCGATTGCTTCAGCAAGCAACCGTCCTCGGGACGGAACTACTAGCCCGGATCGAGATCTAAAGGAACAGGGGGCCCCGTTGGGCCCCCTGTTCCTTTCAGGGGCCACTCTTCGGCCATCCAGTCAGGTGACCTTACAGCCAATAACTTGCTCGGTTTACACTCGCTGTGGAGGATGCCGTGCGCAAGATCGTCGAGTATCTCATCAGGCTGCGCTATGGGGTCGCCCACCGTGGTTCCGTGACGGGAAAAACCCAATCCAGCCTCTGTTTCCCCTGCAGCCTCCCTCCAGTTTCTGAATCCGGCGCCTCCCGCTCCAATTGACTAAATGGAAGGCCGTCCTCCAATATGAAACAAGCAAGAGCGGAGGACGGGCTTATGGTTGACTTGGCGGATCCCGAGAGGACGTAGGATCAGATGGGGAAAATCGGACAAGACCTCCAACGGCGTTCTCCGAACAGAACGCTGGGCAGCGAACCAGCTCGACCCTACCAAGCACGGCCGACACCGGCCTTGCGTGAGAAGGAATACGCGGAGTTGAAGCAGCTCATCAAACTGAAGGGGCTACTGCAAAAGCAGCCTTCCTACTACACCGTCCATATCTTGCTGATTCTGAGCCTGCTGGCTCTCAGCCTGACCTTTGTGGTGCTAGTAGACACTCTCTGGCTACAGCTGCTGAATGCCGCATTTCTGGCCTTTGTGTTCGCCCAAATAGGCTTCATCGGCCACGACGCGGGCCATAGACAGATTTTCAACGCGACTGAGAAGAATGCCATCGCCGGCCTAGCGGTCAATTTCCTGCTCGGCACGAGCCGAAGCTGGTGGATAGACAAGCACAACCGGCATCACGCCAATCCTAATCAGCTCGATGTCGATCCCGACATTTCCATCCCCGTCCTCGCTTTCTCCCAGGAGCAGGCCCGCACGAAACGAGGCGTGCTGCGATCCGTGGTGAGATACCAGGCCTATCTGTTCTTCCCACTGCTGTCGCTGGAAGGGGTAGGCCTGCGAGTCGCCAGCTTTCACTTTATGGCTCGGACCAGAACGACCTACATCCTGCCGGAGCTGTTCCTTGCGACGGTCCACTTCGTGCTGTACTTTGGTTTCCTCTTCTCCGTACTGGGTGTCTGGCAGGCAACCGCGTTCATCTTCGTCCACCAGGCGCTCTTCGGCCTCTACGTGGGCTCCACCTTCGCCGTCAACCACAAAGGCATGCTCTTCCTGGACAAGGACAGCCAGATGGACTTCCTGCGCCGGCAGGTGCTCACCTCACGAAACGTTAAAGGGAACCCTCTCATCGACTTCTGGTACGGCGGACTCAACTACCAGATCGAGCATCACCTGTTCCCGAACATGCCGCGCAACAAACTGCCGGAAGCCCAGAAGATCGTTAAGGCGTTTTGTCAAGCCCATTCCGTTTCGTACTGCGAGGCGAGCGTGCTTCAGTCATACCGGGAAGTGCTGCAGTCTCTGCATCAAGTCGGCGCCGGCGTCACTCCAGCCAGTTCTCGACTGCCAGACCGAGGACCTTCTCGAAATAGCGGACGTTCCCGGTGACGACGGTGAGGTCGCGATCCAGAGCGATCGAGGCTATGTGCAGGTCGGCGTCGCCGATCGGGGTTCCCCTGCGGCGCTCCAGCTCGGCCCTCGCCTCGCCGTAGCGACGGGCGGCGGATCGTCCTCCGCCATGCGGCCGGCCTCAGGCATCGCTGCGAGTGGCCTTTGGTTCGGCCGCGGCTGCCTCCCGGATGCCTCGAACATGCGGCGACGTGAGGAACGTCTCCCGTAGCGCCTCGTCCGTTAGCCCTTCAGCCACGCTCTCGATCACCGAGTACGCCTCGCGATACGCCTTCCGCGCCTGGTCTGGCTCCCCTTGCGCCTTGCGCAGGTCGCCCAGCGCGACATACGTCTTCCAGAGCTGCGGCGGGTTTCCGATCTCCTTCGCTATGCCCAGAGCGATATCGATCTCCGTTTCCGCCTCAGCCAGCTTTCCCTGCGCCAGCAGCGCCTGGCCGCGTAACCTGCGTCCCTTCACAACGTTCTTCGGCCGGTTCGCCGACCCCGACGCCGCAACGCACTCGTCCGCCAACGAAAGCGCCTTCTCGTTATCGCCGCGCGCCAGCCACAGCTCGCCGTAGCTGTGGAAGAAGTGCTGGGGGTACGAGAACGGGCAGAAGTTCTCTGCCGGCTGTGGACTGCGCACCACTCGTTCGACCTGTTGATAGTACTCCTCGGCCTCCGCCACCCGGCCCAGGGCCAGCAGGCTGTCTCCTAAGTTCAGGCGCGCGTTGCTCCTGACCTCCGGGATCGCAGTGAGCACCGGCAGCTCGGCCTCCTCCGAGCGGACGTTCCATCTGATCGCTTCTTCATGATTCTGGAGCTCCACATGGATCCAGCCCACGGTGTTCAGGGCGCGTACTCGGAATAGCTTCTCGCCAACACGTTCACAAGTGGTGATGTTCTCCTCAAGAGCAGCGAGGGCGCGCTGGTACTCGCCTCTCCCGGCGAGCGCCATAGCCTCAATCCACTCTTTTTGAGCCGCTAGGAACGGCTGGACCTCCGCGGCCTCCCCCCAGCGCCGGAAGTGCTCCAGCGTCCCGCCGTACTGGGCCTCTATGATGCTTCTGAACCCGCGTGAGTTGACCCAAAAGGCCAGATGCGGGGAGTCGGCCATCTCCGGGAAGACCTCATCGGCCAGCTGCAAGAAGGGAGCGGCCTCGGAGAGCCTTCCAGAAATATAAAACATCGTGCCCAGGTGGAGACTCGCGACGGCGCGCAATTCACTATGACCCTCATCCCCTATCGCTAACGCGGCCCTCAGAGTCTGCTCGCTTGCGCCAAAGTTATGGGCCCAGGTCTCCGCCAGACCCAGCCGCACCAGCGCCATACCCTCCTGCCGACGGTCTTCAAGCGCACGGGCCGCCTCCACCATCCGGTCGAAGTCCGTAGTGGCATCCACTACCTCGGCTATCGTCAAGTTCACCATTGCTCGCTTCTCGGCCACCCTGGAAGCCGTCTCCAGCGCCGGATCGCCCAGCTTCTCGCAAACCTCCAGAGCCTGCGCGTAGTAGTCCAGCGCATCCTGGTTCGCGTAGGCAGCCGTCGCCTTGTCGCCGGCCTTCTCCAGATAGTCAAGCGCCTTCTCCCACTCCTGCCCCTCGTAGTAGTGGTACGCCAGCGCCTCGTACTGCTCGATCAGCCGGTCCGCGTAGAGTTCCTCTATCGCTGTGCCCACTAAACGATGGAGCGCTTTTCGCCTTTTGACCAGCAACGTGGAATAAGCCACGTCATGCGTGAGCGCGTGCTTGAACATGTACGCCAGCTCGGGGAAATAGGCAGTTGCGTAGATCAGCTCTAGGGCCTTCAGCTCGTTCAGCGAATCATCCAGCCCCGCCTGAACGTCGGAGATGCGATTCAAGAGGCGTACGGCGAACTCCCGCCCAATCACCGACGCCCGTTGAATCGCCTCTTTCGCCTCGCGCTCCAGTCTGTCGATGCGGCTCAGAATCACCTCCTGGATCGTGTCCGGTACGCGGATCTCATCCGCCGGCCTGTCCAGCCGGTAGCTGCCGTTCGTTTGTCGCAGCACCCCCGATTCGACCAACGATTTCGTGACCTCTTCGATGTAGAACGGGTTGCCCTCGCCCTTGCTCGTGATGAGCTGGCTGATTTCCTTTGGCAGATCGGCTGTCTGAAGCATACGCTCCGCTATCGCCGCGCTCTCCTCCGGTGGCAGGAAGCTCAGGGCTATCCGGCTGAAATACGTGCGCTCGCCCAGAGCGTGCGTATAGTCAGGCCGGGAGCTCAGGATCATCAACACCGGCGCGGTCGCCACGACGTCCGCCAGCGTGCCAAGAGCCTCCCCCGAGTTCTCGTCGATCCAATGGAGGTCCTCTATCACGACGACGAGGGGCTTGTGCCGGCTCTCCTGGCGCAGGAGTGCGCGCAGGCCGTCTTGCACACCCGCCCGTCTCTCCCTGGGGTCCATCGCGACTACGGCCGCATCGCCGGGATCCACGCTCAGAAGGTATTTGAGATAGGGCGTCGTAGCCCGCGGCGCCTCATCCCAGGTCGCGGTCCCATCGTCGATACGCTCGATGATGCGTTCCTCGCTATCTCCCTCTTCAACTCCAAAGTTGTTCTTGATCAGGTCGCTGATTGACAGGTAAGGAATCTTCTGTCCGTAGGCGATACACTGGCCTTCAATCCAGGTCAGAGGCTCGTTCAGAAGGGATCGTCGAAACTCCAGGAGCAGCCGCGACTTCCCGAGGCCGGCCTCGCCGGAAAGGAACACAACCTGTCCCTGCCCGCGTTTCACCTGCTCGAAGTAGCCGCTCAGCGCGCGCAGCTCCTGCTCGCGCCCCACCAACGGCGTCAGCCCGCGCTCCGTCGCCGCATGGAAGCGCGTGCGCACAGCCGTCTTCTCGGTCATGGCCCGGTAGGCGACGACGGGCTCCGCCTTCCCTTTGACGGCCAGCGCTCCCAGGGACTCGCATTCGAAATAGTCCTTGACAACGCGGTAGGTCTCTTCCGTCAGATATACCGTTCCCGGCTCAGCCAGACTCTCCATTCGCGATGCCAGGTTCACGGTGTCGCCGAGTGCTGTGTAGTCCATATCCAGGTTGTCCGAAATGCTGCCGACGACAACCGGCCCCGTATTCAGACCGACCCTGAAGCTACACTCGATCGAATGCTCTTTGTGCACCTCATCGGCGTATTCTCCAAGCGACTTCTGCATCTCCAGCGCAGCCGCGACGGCGCGCCTGGCAGAGTCCTCGTGGGCGATGGGCGCGCCGAAGAGCGCCATCACTCCGTCGCCCGTGAACTGCGTGATCGTCCCCTCGTAACGATGTACGGCGTCCATCATCCGCGCCGTGCACTCCTGCATCAGCGTGTAAACTTCCTCTTCGCCGATGCGCTCCGAAAGAGGTGTGAAGCCCATGGCGTCAGAGAACAGTACAGTTACCGTTCGCCGCTCGCCTACCAACGACCCGCGATCTCTGAGAATCTTCTCCACCAGATGCCGTGGCGTATACGAAAGCGGGTCCGGCGCTGTCGGCGTCGCACCGGCCGCCGCCGCTTCCGCGAGCTTGTGTCCGCAGCCGGCGCAGAAAGCGCTGTCCGGAGGGTTGCCGCGCCCGCAGGATGTGCAGGTGATCACAAGCCCGCTGCCGCACTTATCGCAGAAGGCGGCGTCCGGGGCGTTATCGTGTCCACACGAAGGACAGTTCACGGTTATTGCTCTCGTCGTGACCCCACGTCCAGAGACCCATCGTGAGCCAAAGAACGTGGCGCTGTCAACCAGCGGTTGTGTCGCTCAACGAAGCGGTAGGGGCGGGTTGAAACCCGCCTCTACCGCGGGCGCGCCGGCTATCTTCCTCGCTCACGCGGCTACCTACTGCTGCTCCCACGGAAGGGCAACTCACGGTCCCGGCGCCCAAAGAAGCGATCCCCTGGACGCGGGATCGTCGAAGAAAAAGTAGGCGGCCCCGCGACAGCCAGCAGATGGTAACGGAGTGCGGCGGCTCGCCTTATGTTTTGTCGCGGCGGAGGCAATCGGCTATTATGGTGGCTAGTCGGGCCCTCTAGCGCAGGAGTATCGGCATGGTCAGCGTCATCGGCGACATCCAGGCCCGGGACGAATACACGCACCCGCTCGGCCCCGAGGCCAACTTCAACGAGAGCATGTACTTCAACTTCTTCGACCGCGCCCGCCAGACGGGGGGCTTCGTGCGCATCGGCAACCGGGCGAACGAGGGGTACGCCGAGGTCACGCTCTGCCTCTACCTCCCGGGCGGCGAGGTGCTGTTTAACTACCGCCGGCCCGAGATCAGCAGCAACGACGCCTTCGACGCCGGCGGGTTGCGGTTCGGGGTAATCGAGCCGCTGGTGCGGCACGGCACGGTCTACGAGGGGACGGCGGTCTACCTGGAGGACCCGCTCCAGATGGCCGACCCCGGCCAGGCGTTCCGCCAGAACCCCCACAAGCAGGTGAAGCTGGACCTCGTCCACGAGGCCGTGGGGCCGCTATACGGCTCCAGCGGCGCCGGGCGCGAGATCGTCGACCCGGGGAAGGAGTTCGCCCGCGCTCACTACGAGCAGCACATGCGCGCCACGGGCACGCTCACCATCGAGGGCGAGACGATGGAGATCGACGGCCTCGGCCTGCGCGACCACTCGTGGGGGCCGCGCTACTGGCAGGCGCTGAAGTACTACCGCTGGCTCACCTGCAACTTCGGGCCTGACTTTGGGCTCATGGTCTCGGAGGTCATCGACCTCGAAGGCGGCCGCCGGGTGACCGGCGTGGTAGTGCGAGGGGAGACGCTTCAGCCCATAAGCAAGGTGGCCATCGAGACGGAGTTCGTCCCCGAGACGCCCTACCACCGCCGCCTGACCGCCACCCTGGGCCTCGCAGATGGCGACGTGCTCACCGTCGAGGGCGCGGTCAAGAGCTACATCCCCCTCCGGAACCGGCGGGCCGGCCACGTCACGCACATCGGCGAGGGGATGACGGAGTACCGCTGCGGCGAATCCGCGGGATATGGCCTCTCCGAGTACCTCGACCAGGTCCAGTAGCTTGGAAGCCGGCGAGCTGGCCCCGCGGCTGGAGGCGTTCCTCCAGCGGGCGCAGGAAGCCCGCCGCGTCCAGGTGGATGGCCTGGCCCTGCTGGCGGGAGGGGCCTCGCGCCAGACGTGGGCCTTCGACGCCGTGATCGCGCAGGCAGACGGCGAGACCGTCCGTGTGCCCCTGGTCCTGCGCAGCAGCCCCCGCGGCGGCGGCCCGGGCGCCATGCCCCCCGACCTCGAGTTCCGCCTGCTCTCGGCTGCCTACGCCGAGGGCGTCCCGGTACCGCAACCGTACTTCCTGGCCGACGAGTCGCTGGGGGCCCCGGCCCTCATCGTGGGCCGGGTCGAGGGCGAGACCATCCCCCGCCGCCTCCTGCGGGACGAGGAGTACGCGGGGACCCGCAGGGTCATGGCCGGCCAGCTGGGGGCGATCCTGGCCCGCATCCACCGCATCCCCGTCGATAAGTACGGGCTGGAGGCCCTGCCGGCCCCTCCGGCCGACGCCTCGCCGGCGGAGACCGAGGTGAACCGCTTCGAGCAGGTCTACCGCGCCATCGCCCCGGAGCCGCACCCCGCCTTCGAGCTGGCGTTCCGCTGGCTGCGGCAACACCTGCCGCCGGGCGGCGAGCGGGCCCTGGTGCACGGTGACTTCCGCGTCGGCAACGTGATCTTCGGGCCGGAGGGCGTGCGGGCAGTGCTGGACTGGGAGCTGGCCCACGTCGGCGACCCGGTGGAGGACCTGGGCTGGATCTGCGTCCGGTCGTGGCGGTTCGGCAACGACCGCCTTCCGGTCGGTGGCGTGGGGACGCGGGAGGAGTTGGTGCGTTCGTACGAGCAGGCCGGCGGCTTCCCGGTGGACGCGGAGCGGGTACGGTTCTGGGAGGTATTCGGCAACCTGCGCTGGGGGATCATCTGCATCATGCAGGCCCGCACCTACCTGGACGGCCGCAGCACCAGCGTCGAGCTGGCGGCCATCGGACGGCGCACGGCGGAGACGGAGTGGGAGCTGCTGAACCTGATGGAGCAGGACTGATGCAGGACCGGCCGACTTACTCCGAGCTGCTGAAGGCCGTTGAGCGCTTCCTCGACGAAGAGGTCGTGCCGAACGCCGAGGGGACGCGCAAGTTCCACGCCCGCGTCGCCGCCAACGTCCTGCGCATCGTGACCCGCGAGCTGGAGGGCGAGGACGAGCAGCTCTCCGCCGAGTGTGAGCGCCTCGATGACCTGCTGGGAGCGTCGGAGCGGCCGGCCTCGCGGACGGCGCTGCGAGAGGCGATACGAATGAGGACGGAGGAGCTGTGCCGGCGCATCCGCGAGGGGGAGGCCGACGCCGGCCCCTACCGCGAGCGCGTTGTGGATCACCTGCGGACCACAGTGCGGGAGAAGCTGCGGGTGAGCGACCCCGCCTGGCTGGGCCGAGACGAAGCCCCGGAGGGCGAAGCCGCCCCATGACCCGGCCCGCGTACGCGACGACGGCCAGCCGTTCACGGGACGACCTAACCTGGCTTGGTTCGGCGGCAAGGCTCCACCGGGCGATGACGGTCTTTACCCTGGCGGCGCGCATCTACCTGGGGTACAAGGGCATCGGCTTCCGCGAGCGCAACCTGGGACTGACCGGCGCCCAGGTCAAGCGCTCCAACCACCACCGCTGGTGCGCCCGCCAGATATACCGCACCGCCGTGCGCCTCCAGGGGCCCCTCATCAAGCTGGGCCAGGTGATCGGCAGCCGCGCGGACCTGGTGCCGCAGGAGTACGTGGAGGTGCTCTCGCGGCTCCAGGACCGGGTGCCGCCGCGGCCCTACCCGGTGATGGAGCAGGTGCTGGTCGAAGAGCTGAAGCGGCCGGTGCAGGCCGTCTTCGACGAATTCGAGGAGAAGCCGGTGGCCGCCGCCTCCTGGGCGCAGGTGCACCGGGCGAAGCTGAAGGACGGCAGGGCGGTCGCGGTCAAGGTTCAGTACCCCGGCATTGAGGAGATCGTCCGCACGGACCTGCGCAACATCAGCTTCCTCCTCCGCCTCCTGAACCTCCTGGAGCGCGGGCTTAACTTCATGCCCATCGTCGAGGAGCTGAGCGAGTACATCCCCCTGGAGCTGGACTTCGTCAACGAGGGACGGAACGCCCAACTCATGGCGCAGAACTTCAACGGCCGCCACAACGTTATCGTGCCCGGCGTCGTGCCCGAGATGTCGACCCGTCGCGTCCTCGTCCTGGAGCTGCTCGAAGGGATCAAGATCAGCGACGTCCCCGCCCTCAAGGCGGCCGGGATCGACCCGCAGGAGGTCGCCCAGCTCCTGACCGAGACGTACTGCGAGCAGATGTTCGTCCACGGCCTGTTCAACGCCGACCCCCACCCGGGGAACTTCCTGGTGCGGCCGGGCCCCCAGCTGGTGTTGCTGGACTTCGGTCTCTGCCGGCAGCTCTCGGACTCCTTCCGGCTGGGCTACGCCCGCCTGACAAGGGCGCTGCTGGCCCGCGAGCAGGACGAGACGGCTGCCGCGTTCCGGGACCTCGGCTTCAAGACCCGCGCCACCGATCCGAAACTATTCCTGCTGATGCGGGACGCCTTCGTAGAAGTGACGGCGCCGGGCAAGGCGTACGCCGACCCCGCGCTCGTCGCCGACTCCAACCTGAGGCTGGCGCGCTTGCTCCGCACGAACCCGCTGGCGGAGTACCCACGGGAGTTCGTGCTCATCATGAGGGCCATTGGGCTGCTCAGCGGCCTGGGGCGGACGCTAGACTCGCGGGTAGACTGGATCGGGACCACGCTACGGTACGCCAACATGGCCGCCCCGGAGGCCGCGGCCGGCTAGGAGATAAAACAATGCCCGACTTCTCGATCACGCCCGAGATCAGGGACATGCGCCAGAAGGTCACCGCCTTCATGGAAGAGCACATCTACCCGAACGAACCGTACCTGATGGAAGCAGGCGCGGAGGGCGCGGGTCTGATAAAGGACCTCCAGGGCAAGACCAAGGCGATGGGCATGTGGGCGCCCCACCTGCCCGCGGAGGCGGGGGGCATGGGGATCGGCTTCATGCCCTACGTCTACATCAACGAGGTCCTGGGCCGCAGCCCGTTCGCGCCGCTGGCCTTCGGCTCCCAGGCGCCCGACTCCGGCAACGCCGAGATCCTCTGGCTCTTCGGCACGGACGAGCAGAAAGAGCGCTGGCTCAAACCCCTGGTGGCCGGCGAGATCCGCTCCTGCTTCTCGATGACGGAGCCGGAGGTGGCGGGCTCCGACCCCACGCTCCTCCAGACCCGGGCCGTCCGCGACGGCGACGAGTGGGTGATCAACGGCCACAAGTGGTTCACCAGTGGCGCCCAGGGCGCCGCCTTCGCCATCGTCATGTGCGTGAGCGACGCGGACGGCGCCCCGCACCAGCGCATGAGCCAGATCATCGTCCCCACAGATACACCGGGGTTCAACCTCGTCCGCGTGGTCCCGGTCATGGGGGAGACGCTGGGCAACCACTGCGAGATCCGCTACGAGGACTGCCGGGTGCCCGTGACGAACACCCTGGGCAACCCCGGCGACGGCTTCATGATCGCCCAGAAGCGGCTGGGGCCGGGACGCATTCACCATTGCATGCGCTGGCTAGGGCAGATGCAGCGGGCGTTCGAGCTGATGTGCAAGCGGGCGTTGGAGCGCTACGCCTTTGGGGGGACGCTGGCGGAGAAGCAGACGGTTCAGAACTGGATCGCCGACTCCGCCGCGGAGATACAGGCAGCCCGGCTCCTCACCCTCCACGCCGCCCACAAGATCGACCAGGGGAACGAGGCCCGGGTGGAGATTTCGCTTATCAAGTTCTTCGGCGCGAAGGTCTTGCACGACGTCATCGACCGCGCCATCCAGGTGCACGGGGCGCTGGGCGTGACCGGGGACACGCCGCTCGAGTCAATGTACCGGGCGGCGCGCCTGGGCCGCATCTACGACGGCCCGGACGAGGTGCACCGGATGGTGGTGGCCCGCCGCGTCCTCCAGGCGTTCCGGCAGGCCGGGACCTGGGAGTTCACCTAAGCGACCGCCTTAGCGCCGGGCCAGCTCGGGGCGGCCGGACCACATCCAGGCCAGGTTGGTGCGGCTCACGCCCAGCAGCATCCCGTGCAGAGACGAGGGGTGGACGAACAGCCCCTCCGGGTTGGGGTCGTTGCTGCGGCCGGCCCAGCGGGCGCCCCGCTTCTCCAGCCGCTCGACCACCGCCAGCACGTCGTCCGTCTCCACGTACCCCATGTAGATCGACTCCCCGCGCTTGGCGGCGAAGCGGCCCATCGCCAGCGAGGGGTCGGTGATCTGGGCCAGCTCGATGCGGTCGAGCCGCTCGGGAGGGTCGAACATGAGGAGCGCCCCCTCGTAGCCGTAGCGCTCACTGGCTATTGGGACGAACTTACCGGGGTCGAGGCCGAAGAGGTCGGCGCAAAGCGAGGCCGCCGCCTTGTGGTCGTCGACGATGTTAGTGACCTCGTACAGCCACCTGATGAGGCCGACCGGCCGGCGCTCCTCGTGACGGCAGAGGACCACGCGCATGCCCCGCGTCTGCTCCGGGCCGAGGTGGAGCCGGCCGTCCTCCTCGGTGAAGGCGACCCGGCGGCCGGAGAGACGGCCGGCGAGGCCCGAGAGGTCATCCGTCGAAAAGCCGATGGCGAAGATGCCCTCGCCCCAGCGGCCGACGAAGTCGGCCAGGGGGCCGTCGCCGCGGGGCTCCAGCAGCTCGAACTCGCTGGCGCCGGCCTGGAGGACCGTTGACTCGGCGTTCAGCAGCCCGCTCCGGCCCTCGCGCACCTTCTCCGCCCCCAGTAGTTGGCGGAACGTCTCTTCCGCCGCTTCCCGGCTGCGCACGGCGAGCAGTACCCGGTCGACGCGCTTGAGCATGGCTGTCCTCCTCGGTGGTCTGGAAGGGCAGGGCAATTCTAGCAGAGGGCCGCAAGCGGCGGCCACCTGCTTTGCACGCCGCCCTCTTTGCCATTACCATGTAGGCGCTCTCGATTCGCGTCACGAAACGGAGGTCGCACATGTCCGATACGGTACTGCTGGAGGTGAAGGACGGGGTCGCCACCGTCACCCTGAACCGGCCCGAGAAGCTCAACGCCATGAACGCCGAGCTGATGGACGCGCTGCTGGCGACGCTGGAGCGGGTGGCGGAGGACGGCGAGGTGCGCTGCGTCGTGCTCACGGGGGCGGGCCGCGGCTTCTGCTCGGGCGGCGACGTGTCGGCGATGGGGGCGGGCGCGCAGGGCGCAACGGACGTGCCCGCGACGCCGCAGGAGGCGGTGGCGCGACTGCGCCGCCGTGAGGAGACGTCGCGGCTGCTGCACGAGATGCCGAAGCCGACCATCGCCATGGTCAACGGACCGGTCGCGGGCGCCGGGCTCAGCCTGGCCCTGGCCTGCGACCTCCGCATCGCCGCCGAGAGCGCCCGCTTCGGCACGGCCTTCATCCGCGTCGGCTTCTCCGGCGACTTCGGCGGGACGTGGATGGCCCAGCGCCTCCTGGGCCCGGCGAAGGCGCGCGAGCTGTACTTCCTGGGCGAGCTCATCGAGGCGAAGGAGGCGGAGCGCATCGGCCTGGTGAACCGGGTGGTGCCGGACGCGGAGCTGGCCCCGACGACCTACGCCATCGCCGAGCGGCTGGCCAAGGGCCCGCCCATCGCCCTGGCGCGGATGAAGCGGAACCTAAACCTGGGGCTGCACAGCGACTTCTCGACGCTGCTGGACGCCGAGGCCGAGGGGATGGTCATGACGGGCCAGACCCAGGACAACCGCGAAGCGATCCGGGCCTTCCTGGAGAAGCGCGAGCCCCGCTTCGTCGGGCGGTAGCTAGCGCGACGCCGCCAGCCGGGCCGCGAACGCCAGCGCTTCCTCGTACACCCGGTCGGGGCCAACGACGGCGAGCTGCTGTGAGAGCAGGCCGGCGTCGCTCTCCCGCTCCAAGTGCGACATCCAGTCCAGGTCCAGCCCCGGCCCCTTGACGGAAGCCGATACGAGACCGGGGTCCGGCTCCCGCCGCAGGGAGAACGTGACCCGGCCCTCGGGCCCCGCGGCCACGAGCCGCACCGCCGTGAGCCCCGCCTCCGCCCCGGCCTGACGTTTTTCGTCGATGCTGATGCCCACCTCGCCGTCGCCGGCCTTCATGCGCATTTGCCGCTTGCCGGCATCGCCGGCCGGCTCCCAGCCCAGGCGGCCGGCCAGCCAAGCGGCGAGGAGGACCCCCTCCGTTCGGGAGGCGCTATCGACGATCTCCACGCCCACCTCCTCGATGCGTTCGAGGTAAGGCCGCAGCGTCGCGCCGTCGAAGAACTGGGCGATGAGCTCGCGCCAGGCGGTGAGGCGCGACCAGTTGAGGTCACCCACGGAGCACGCCGGCACCTCGCTCCGGGCCAATTCGTCGAGGCGGGTCAGCGACGGCGGCTCGTAGCGGGCGGAGTCGACGATGAGGCGGTCGCAGGTGCCGGCCATCTCCTCGAAGAGGTGGGGGTCGGCGTCAAGTGGAGCGGTCCACCAGAGGTGGACGGGCAGGTCGGGCACCAGCAGGGGCAGGATCACGCTGTGGAGGTGGTCGGCGGCGCGGCCGCGGACGGTGAGGAAGACCTGCTCGCAGCACACCTGCTGCTGGACCCCGGGCTCCGGCAGGTGGCAGTGAGCCGACAGATCGGCGTCGATGCGGGGCTCCTGCTGCGAGGGCCGGGCGACGATGATGAGGGCGCGGGAGGGGTGGTGGCTGGGGAGGGCGGCGACGATGTCGCGGGCCCAGCGGGCGGTGTCGCCGTCAGCGGCGTAGACGACGAGGGTGAGGACGCTGGTGCGGAGGCCGTGGGCTGACTCGCCTGTCGCTGCCCCGCCTGCGGCCTGCTGGCGCAGGGCGTCCAGCGCCTCCTCCACGGCCCGTACGTTGACAGCGCGGTCGGACCAGGTGAGGGTGGTGTCGGCCGGAGTCAGGGCCTCCGCCATGAACGGCTGTCCCTTTCCAGGACGAGCTTCGCTTCGTCGGGGCCCCAGGTGCCGGCTTCGTAGTTGGGGAACGCCGGCTTCGGGAGGTCGAGCCAGCCCTCCAGGATCGCCGTGATGAAGGCCCAGGCGGACTCCACCTCGTCCCGGCGGGCGAAGAGGGTGGAGTCGCCCTCCAGGCAGTCGAGGAGGAGCGTCTCATAGGCGGAGGGCGGCTGTACGGCGAAGGAAGCGCCGTAGAGAAAGTCCATGTTGACGGAGCGGATGCGGACGGTCATGCCCGGCTCCTTGGCGTGGAACTTGAGGCTTATTCCTTCGTTGGGCTGGATGCGGATGGTGAGGACATTGGGTTCCAGCGAAGCGTCCATGCCGCTGAAGAGGAGGAGAGGAGCGCGCTTGAAGTAGATGGCGATCTCGGTGCTGCGCTTGGGCAGCCGCTTGCCGGTGCGGAGGTAGAAGGGCACGTCTGCCCAGCGCCAGTTGTCGATGAGCAGCTTGAGGGCCACGTACGTCTCCGTGCTGGAGTTCGGGTCGACGCCCTCCTCCTGGCGGTAGCCCAGCACCTCGCGGCCGTCCACCCAGCCGGGGCCGTACTGCCCCCGGATGGTGGAGCCGGGCACCTCCTCGCCGGAGACGGGCCGGATGGCCTGGAGCACCTTCACCTTCTCGTTGTGGACGGCGTCGGCGGAGAAGGCGATGGGCGGCTCCATGGCGACGAGGGCGAGGAGCTGGAGCATGTGGTTCTGCACCATGTCCCGCAGGGCTCCCGCCTCCTCGTAGTAGCCGGCGCGGTTGCCCACGCCGATGCTCTCCGCCGCCGAGATCTGGACGTGGTCGATGTAGCGGCGGTTCCAGACGGGCTCGAAGATGCCGTTGGCAAAGCGGAAGACCAGGATGTTCCGGACGGTCTCCTTCCCCAGATAGTGGTCGATGCGGTACACCTGGTCCTCGCGGAACACCGTAGCCACCTGGGCGTTGAGGGCCCGCGCCGACTCCAGGTCGTGGCCGAAGGGCTTCTCGACGATCACCCTGGCCCAGCCGTTCTCCGGTTGCCGGCCGTTCACCACGCTGCACTTGCCCAGCCGCTCGACGATCTCGGAGTAGGCGCTGGGCTGCACCGCCAGGTAGAAGACGCGGTTGCCGCCCGTGCAGCGTTCGCGGTCGACTTCTGTCAGCAGGTCTGCGAGGCGTTTGTAGCCTTCAGGCTTTTCGAACTGGCCGGACGAGTGAAAGAGGCCGCGGGCGAAGCTGTCCCAGATGGCGGGGTCGACGGGCCGGCGGGAGAACTGCGAGACCGCCTCGCGGGCCTGGCCGCGGAACTCGTCGTGGCTCCAGGTGGCTTCGTGCCGGCTCATTCGCTCTTGACGGCATGTCCGCCGAACTCACGGCGGAGGGCGGCGATCAGCTTCGCCCCGAAGGAATCGGCCTGGCGGGAACGGAAGCGGGCGAAGAGCGAATCGGTGAGGACGTAGGCGGGGACGGCCCGCTCGACGGCCTCGAGCACCGTCCAGCGGCCCTCGCCCGAGTCCTCGACGTAACCCTGGACGCCGGTCAGGTCCGGATCGGCGGCCAGGGCCGTCTCTGCCAGCTCCAGAAGCCAGGAGCGGATCACGCTCCCGTGCTGCCACACCTTCGCCAGCCCGGCCAGGTCCAGCTCGTAGGGCGAGGCGTGGAGGAGCTCGAACCCCTCGGCGTACGACTGGAGCATGCCGTACTCGATGCCGTTGTGCACCATCTTCGCGAAGTGGCCCGCCCCGCATGGCCCGACGTAGGCGTAGCCGTCCTCCGCCGCGAGCGTCTTGAAGACGGGCTCCAGCCGGCGGCAGACCGCCTCTTCACCACCCACCATCAGGCAGTACCCCTCCTCCAGTCCCCAGATACCGCCGCTCGTCCCCACATCCACGAAGTGCAGGCCCTTCTCCGTCAGCGCCTGGCCACGGGCGATCGAGTCCTTGTAGTAGGAGTTGCCGCCGTCGATGATTATGTCGCCCTGCCACAGAAGCGAGACGAGGCCCTCGATGGTCTGCGTCACCGGATCGCCGGCGGGGATCATGAGCCAGAGCGACCGCGGCGGCGACAGCTTCTCGACCAGCTCCTCGAGGCTGGCGGCGGCCACACCGCCCTCGCCCTCAAGGCCTTTCGCCACCTCCGGCGCGCGGTCATAGGCGACGACGCGGTGGCCGCCGCTGAGGAGGCGCCGGGTCATGCTGGCGCCCATGCGCCCAAGGCCGATGAGTCCGAGCTCCATGGTCCTCTCCCTTGACTGGATCTACTAGGAAAGGGCTTCTTCCAGGGCGGCGGACAGCTTCCGCAGGCCCGCCGTGGTGTCTCCTGCCAGGTGAACCCGCATGATGCGGCGGCCCCTGCCCCGCATCGACCGGAAGTCTCCCAGGGCCTGGGCCTGCTTGAGCACGCTGAAGCCGTACCGCTCGCCGGGGATGGGCAGGTCTTCGGCGTCGTCGGCGGTGAGCTGGAGGAAGACGCCCGTATCCGGCCCGCCCTTGAACAGCTGCCCGGTCGAGTGCAGATAGCGGGGCCCGTATCCCACGCTGGTGGCCACCTTCAGGGCGTCGCGGATGCGGAGGCGCATCTCCTCCAGCGCCCCGTCGTGCTCCGGCGAGGGCGGGAGGAACGCCATCAGACCGACGTAATCGCCCGGCTTTGCCCCCCGCAGGTGGGCGCGCAGGGCCTCCGCCAGGGACTCCCCGCGCCCACCGTACAGGCGGAACCCGTCGACCTCCGCGTCCGGCTCCGGCTCCGACAGCCGGCCGCGGCGGGCGTGCTCTTCCAGCAGGCGGCCGGAGTTGTCCTTGCTCTCCTGCACATTCGGCTCGTCGAAGGGGTTGATGCCCAGGATCGAGCCCGCAACGGCCGTCGCGATTTCCCACCGGAAAAACTCCTGCCCCAGGTCGTACGCGTCCTCCAGCCTGAGCCGCACCACCGGCTGGCCCGCATCTTCGAGAGTCCTAACCTTATCGTCGAACGGGCCCGCCCCGTCCGTCTGGAGGTAGACGAAGAGACGGTCGTCCCCGTACGCCTGCGGGTCGCCCAACGGCTCCCCGGACACAGGCACGAGCCCTTTGCCGTCCTTGCCCGTGCTCTCGGCCAGCATCTGCTCCGCCCAAGCGCCGAAGCCCTCGACAGGCGGGGAAGCGATGATCGTCACCTTGTCCCGCCCGGCGAGGGCGAGCGTCCCCAGGGCGGCGCCCAGCCAGATGCCGGGGTTCTCCCAGGGCGGCACGCAGGACGCGCAGCCCTGCACCAACGTCTCCGTCCGGTCGAGGAGACGGGCCACGTCAACGCCGATAACGGCGGCGGGGACGAGCCCGAAGTACGACAGGGCGGAGAAACGGCCGCCGACGTCGGCGGGGTTGAGGAAGCGGCGGCGGAATCCCTCCTCCCGCGCCAGCCGGTCCAGCGGTGTCCCCGCGTCAGTGATGGCGACGAAGTTCTCGCCGAAGCCGTCGCCCTTCAGCGCGCGCAGCTTCTCCCGGAAGTAGCGGTAGAGGACCAGCGTCTCGATAGTCGTACCCGACTTGCTGGCGACGATGAAGAGGGTCCGCTCCAGGTCCAGGGACTCTTCGAGGGCACGGACGGCGGCGGGGTCGGTGGTGTCCAGCAGGACGAGGTCCGGATAGCCGGGGGCCGCCCCGAAGGTGCGCTGCGATACCTCGGCGGAGAGGGAGGCGCCGCCCATCCCTATGAGGACGACCCGGTTGAAGCCGGCGGCCCGTATCTCCCCGCCGAAGGCCTGGAGCTGGTCCGCGTGCTCCGCCATCTTCTCGGTGACGGTGAGCCAGCCGAGGCGGTTCTTTATCGCCTCCGCGTCGCCCTTCCACAGCGAGGGGTCCTTAGCCCAGAGACGCCGCGGGAAATCGTCCTCCTCAAGGCGGCGGAGGGTCTCGTCCACCTTCGGCCCGAGGCCTCCGAGCGAGGCGGTGTACCGCTTCTCCTCCGCCAGCAGCTTCTCCCGCTTCGCCTTGATCGACTCCAGCAGCTTGTGGTACGAGTCGGCGAAGAGGTCCACTCCCTGTCGCTGGAGCTCGTCCGTCACCGCCTTGAAGTCGATGCCCGCGGCAGTCAGCTCGTCGATGAGGGCGTGCGCCTCGCCCGGGTTCTCGGTGATGGTAGCGACGATCTCGCCGTGCTCACGGAAGGCGTCGAGGGTGGCCTGGGGCATGGTGTTGACGGTGTCGGGGCCCAGGAGGCCCTCCACGTACATGACGTCGCGGTACTGGGGGTTCTTGGTGCTGGTGCTGGCCCAGAGGCAGCGCTGGAAGCGGGCGCCCCTGTCGGCCAGCGCCCGCCAGCGGTCGCCGGCGAAGATCTCCTGGAACCTCTGGTAGGCGATCTTGGCGTTGGCGATGCCCGCCCGGCCCAGGAGGCCCTCCAGCCGTCGCTTCTCCTCGGCGTCGCGGGCGGCGCGTATCTTCTCGTCCAGCTGCTTGTCCACCAGCGTATCGACACGGCTGACGAAGAAGCTGGCCACCGAGGCCATGCGGTCGACGGGCTCGCCCCGCTGGACGCGCTTTTCCAGGGCGTTGATGTAGGCCAGGGCGACCTGCTCGTAGTTCTCCACGCCGAAGAGGAGGGTGATGTTGATGTTGATCCCCTCGCTGAGACACTGCTCGATGGCGGGAAGCCCTTGCGCCGTGCCGGGGATCTTGATCATCACGTTCGGCCGGTCCAGGGCCTTCCAGAGGAAGCGGGCGGCATTGATGCTGGCCTCTGTGTCGTAAGCGAGGTCCGGCGGCACCTCCAGGCAGGCGTAGCCGTCGCGGCTCCTGGTCTCGTCGTAGGCAGGGCGGAGGATTACGGCGGCGAGCTGGATGTCCTTTATCACCAGGGCGTTGTAGATGTCGGGTACGTCCTTGCCCTGGGCCACCAGCTCCTTGATGTCGGCGTCGTAGTCGGTGCTGCCGTCGATGGCCTTCTCGAAGATCGTGGGGTTGGAGGTGACGCCGACGACGCCGTCCCCGGCCACCATGCGCTGGAACTCGCCGGAGGTTATCAGCCCGCGGCGGATGTTGTCGTACCAGACGCTCTGCCCGTACTTCCGAAGCTCAAGTAGGGGGTTCCTCATGCTCCCAACCTCACTTCCCCGCTTGCGATTCTCTCTCCATCTCGGCGATCTTACCCAGGCGCCTCACGTGGCGCTCCTCCCCGCTGAAGTGAGCGGAGACGAACACCCGGACGAGCTCCGCCGCCAGCTCCGCGCCGACGACGCGGGCGCCCAGGCAGAGCACGTTCATGTCGTCGTGCTCAACGCCCTGCCGCGCCGAGTAGGTGTCGTGGCAGAGGCCGGCCCGGATCCCCCGGAGCTTGTTCGCGGCGATGCAGGCGCCGACGCCGCTGCCGCAGACCAGCACACCCCGCTCCGCTTCGCCCCGCTGGACGGCCTGGGCCAGGGCCCGGGCGTAATCGGGGTAATCGACAGGGTCGGTGCTGCCGGTCCCCAGGTCTATTACGTGGTGGCCGTCCCGGCGGAGGCTCTCGGCGATGACCTGCTTCAGCTGGTAGCCGGCGTGGTCGCCCGCGATGGCCAGACGCATCAACCTTCCTTTCCGGATCTAGGCCGTGGACGTCCCGGGGACGATAAGTCCGGTGCTGGGGCGGCTCGTCTCGTGAAAAAGCGATGGAGGAACACTACGCAACGACTCCAGGGGCCGGGCGGGGCGGGCGCCTAAGATTAGGTTATCGCGGGGCGCTTCGGAATTCAAGGCGGGTGCCTGCAGTAGAATATCGGTGCGGCGCTAAGGAGGAGGGTCGAATGAGGTCCCGCTTCGGCATGATCCACGGACGCTTCCAGCCCTTCCACCGGGGCCACCTGGAGTACATGAAGGCCGCCTTCGAGCGCTGCGACAACCTCATCGTCGCCATCACCAACCCCGATCCTACCGTCATCCGCCAGGAGGCCGCCGCCGAGCACCGCCACCTCCCGGAAGCGAACCCGTTCACCTTCTTCCAGCGGCAGATCATGATCCGCGAGACGGCGAAGGACGAGAGCCTCCCCCTGGAGCGCATAGTGTTCATCCCCTTCCCCATCAACCTCCCCGAGCTATGGCGATTCTACGTCCCCACCAGCGTCGTGCAGTACATCCGCGTCTTCTCCGAGTGGGAGGAGCAGAAGGCACAGCGGTTTCGCGAGCAGGGCTACCCCGTGGAGGTACTGCACCCGGGCGCCGTAAAGGAGGTGGAGGCCTCCGAGGTCCGGCGGCGCCTGCAGTCGGACGAGGACTGGGAGTCGCTGGTGCCCGAGGCGGTGGCCCGGGTGATCAGGGAGGTGCAGGCGGGCGCCCTGTAGGGGGCGCCGCGGTCTGCGTTCCGCCGGTCTCTAAGGATTAGCGATGGGGGTCGGGCGGGTTATAGGGAAACAGCCTCGCCGCCGGCCGCGGCAGAGCGGTACACGGCGTCCACCAGCTCGTGGGCCCGGACGGCGGTGTCGACACCGGGGAACGGCTCGCGTCCCTGCCTGATGGCGGTGAGGAAGAAGTAGTCCTCCAGGGTGAAACGCCGCAGCGCCTCCTCGAAGGGCGCCCCCGCGCACCCCACCAGTTCCAGGTAGCGGGCGCAGACCTCTTCTTCGGACACCGTCTGGGGCAGGCTAGCGTGGGTCTGGAAGTGGATGGGGCCGAAGAAGTCGTGGTCGGTGAAGAAGGCGCCGCTCTCGAAGAACAGCTCAAGGCGGCGAGTCGAGGGGCGGCCGAGGACGTTGTGCCAGATGGAGGTCAGGGAGGCTTGAGCCCCGCTCTCGAACTCCAGGTGGGCGGTGGCCAGGTCCTCCACGTTCTCGTGGCCGGCGAAGTTGCGGACCGACCCCCGCGCGGACCTCACTTCGCCGCCGAACCAGCGCAGCAGGTCCATGTCGTGGATCGAGTGCTCCAGCAGGGTGCCGGAACCGGCCAGCCTGTAGTCCCTGCGCCAGTCGCTCTGGTAGTGGCCCTGGATGGGGAAGAACTGGTCGTCGCGGAAGACGATGGCCATGAGGCGACCGAGCGCCTGGTCTTCGGTCAGTGACTTGAGGACGTTGTAGACGGGCGAGTGGCGCAGCACCAGGCCGACGCCCGCCTTCACGCCCGACCGGCGCACCGCCTCCGCGACGGCGAGGACGTCCGGCAGGCTGGTGGCCATAGGCTTCTCGCAGAAGACGTGCTTGCCCTTCTCAGCCGCTCGCAGCACCAGCTCCTTGTGGCGGGCCGTGGGCACGCATACGTAGACGACGTCGATGTCCGGTGAGTCGATGAGGGCGACGGCATCGGTGGTGACCCAGGGGACGCCGGCGATTTCGGCGAACGCCTTCGCCTTCTCCTCCGCCAGGTCGCAGACCGCGGCGTACTCGGCGTCGACGAGGCCCAGCTTGTTGAGGCCGCGCACGGCGCGCGAGTGAAAGCGGCCGATGAGGCCACAGCCGATCAGGCCGACGCGGAGGGGCACCCTAGTTCTCGCCGTTGGGGACGACGCGGTAGAGGGCCTTGGAGACGAAGGCGGCAAGGGCGTCGCGCCGCTCCGGCGGCGTCGCCTGGGGGCTGGTGTGCCGGCCCAGCAGCGACTCCTGGAAAGCGGAGAGGATGACGTAGATGACCTGGCGAGCCAGCGCCGTGAGGTCGTTATCGGGCAGGTCGCCCTTGTCGGCGTAGCGACTGAGGACGCCGCGGACGCCGCGCTCCCAGCGGCTCATCAGGTTCTGGTACTGCTCGGTGGCGGCCTCGTCGCCGGCCAGACCTTCCATCAGGATCAGGCGGAGGAAATCGCGGTTTTCGTCCATGAGGTTGATGGCACCGCGGGCCATCCAGAGAAGGGTGTCGCGGAGGGGGAGGTCGGTGGCGACCTGCTCGAGCTGCTGGAGGCTGGTGAGGAAGCCCCGCTCCTCTACCAGCGCCTCCAGCAGCTCGCGCTTGGAGGCGAAGTGGTAGTAGATGGCGGCGTCGGTGATGCCGGCGTTGCGGGCGATGTCCCGCACCGTGGTGCGGGCGAAACCGCGCTCCGAGAAGAGGCGAAGGGAAACGTCTAGAATCTGCTTGCGGGTCTGGGGACCGCGACGAGTGCGTTTTCGCAGGGTCTTGCCCCGAAGGGCGGGGTCGACAGCCATTCTCCTCCACAGATGCGTTCTGCATCTGCAACTTAGCATGCGCGAGAACACGGGTCAATAGCGGCAGGAGCGCGGGAAAGAGAGGCGTTTGATACCCCTCCCACCTTGACAACTTCTCCGGGCTGTGCTAGCGTAGCCGTAGCTAATCTAAGCGCCTGCTAAAATAACGTTCTAAACTTTCTAAACCCTGGAGGTCGCGATGGCCATCGACGTTGACACGCTGGAGAAGCTGCGAGCCGAGATCACGGAGGTCGCCCCTCTTGACCTGAGCTGGCTCAACCCGGAAGAGGGCCTGCCGCGGGGGATCCGCGTCAAGCCCGGCAAGCGCGGGCTCACCTTCGACGAGATCGAGATCGGTGCGCAGGGCGAGGTGCCCCCGCAAAGCCGCAACATGACGATCAGGCCCCGCGGCGCCACCGCCCGCCCCGACGCCCCCCGCATCTCCAACCCCTACGGCGGCCGCGCCGACGTCTACGCCGAGAACACGCGCCTCCTCTACGAAGAGGCCATCCAGCGCCAGTGGTCGTCCGCCACCGACATCCCCTGGGAGAGCATCCAGGCCCTGCCCGACGACATGGAGCGGGCCATGTGCCAGCTCTGCACCCTCCTGACCGAGGTCGAGTTCATCGCCGGCGACACGCCCGGCCAGTGGATGCCCCACATCGACAGCGAGTACCACGAGGTCAAGCTCTTCCTCCTGACCCAGATCATGGACGAGGCCCGCCACCTGGACGTGTTCCGCAAGCGGGCCCTGGCCAATGGCGGCGGCCTCATGTCCTCCACGCCGGGCGACGTCCTGCGCGTGATCATCGAGGCCAAGGACTTCACCGAGATGTCGGCGATGATGCACGTCTTCGCCGAGGGGTTCGTCCAGTCGATGTTCCGCATGGGCGAGTACATCGGCCAGAACGAGGCGGAGAAGCGCATCTTTCGCCTCTGCGGCCAGGACGAGTCGCGCCACCTGGGGTTCGGAGTGATGCACCTGAAGTACGTCCTTGAGAACGAGCCCTGGCGTCGCGAGGAGCTCCACCACTACCTGGACAAGGCGGAGGAGGCCCTCGCCGGCGGCTCCAGCATCGACACCGAGTCCGGCTTCGCCTTCATCGAGTCGCTGGCCATCCTCATGGGCGGCGGCGTCAAGCACTTCGACAAGGGGCTCGACATGGCGATGGCGGTGCAGCGCAAGCGCATCAACGAGTACATGCACCGCCTGGAAGTGGCCGGCCTCGGCGACCGGCGGGAGCGGATGCACCCCTTCATGCGGCCGATGCTGGACCCGGTTAACTAGCCGCCCGCCTTCTTACGCGGACAAGCCAGCCCTGAGCGGCATCGTTGCGTGTCTCCGCCCCCGTCGTTTTGGCGGACTGTGCTATGATTGCGCCGCCAGGGGGCGCCGATGCCGCGGAAGATTATCGTTCACATGTCTGATGGGGCAGCTCCAGTGCTCCAAGAAGTTAAGGCACAGGACGAGTTCCAACTTCAAGAGCTCGTGAAGGACAACCCGGACCTGCTTCCCATCGAAGAGTTCGGGATGACAGGGCCCCTCATGGTCATAGGTCGCGAGACAACGCTTCCGTCCGGCGCAGTTGATCTGGTCGCGCTGGCGAGAAGCGGTGAGATTCTCGTCATTGAGTTCAAGACAGGACCGCAGAACACAGATTTCCGAAGTGCGCTCACGCAGTTGATCGACTACGGCTCCGACATGTGGACTATGTCATACGAGGACTTTGAGAGCACCGTAGTGCTCCGTTACTTCGGGAGTGATCGATGCAATGAAAGTCGTCTACGGGGACTCCGTTCGCTTGAGGACGGAGCCCGGGCCGTCTGGGACGGAATCTCCGACGAGGAGATGGGATCCCTTCGCGACAAAGTCTCAAAACAGCTCGAAACCGGGGCGTTCCACTACTTGCTGGTGGCTCAGCGATTCACGAGCACCGTCGAGCGGACCGCGCAGTACTTGAACAGCGTTGTGGCCGGACCCACAATCTATGCCGTTGAGTTGGTCCGCTTCGAAGGTGACGGCGTCTCCGCATTCGAGTCCCGCACAGTGCTGAAGCCGGTTCGGGGCCCTCGCTACGGAGCATCGGCAGTGTCATACATCGACGAAGGCAAGTTCTTCGAGGCTGTAGCGGACGAGGAATACAAATCCACCCTCCGCGAACTTCTGGAAACCTGCCGGGGCTTGGGACTCCGGTTTGAGTGGGGGTCAGCCGGGCTGTCGATTCGCGTGCCCACCCCGGATCGGCCCGAGCCGCTTACAGTCGCCTGGATATTCCCGCCTGGACGATCCGGATGGATGGGCCTCAGGGACTTAAACATGGGGTGGGAGCGCTGGAGTGCTGATCAGAACCCGTCGGTTCAGCGAGTCCTGGAGGAGTATCTAGAACCAATCCGAGCGCTGCCAGGCGCCGAATCGGCGAAGGCGAAGAATCTCCAGGGCACCGTGTACCATCTGTCGCCAGAGAACGCCAGCCGAAACTTCGCCCAAATTCGAGAGATATTGGCTTCTCTGGTGAAGGGGGTCAGCGCGGCAGGTTAACCCGGCTAGCGCAGTCTCAAGAGGGCGCGACGCCGTTAGTACGGCTGCACGAAGCGGGCGTACGGCAGCTCCGTATCGGCGACGACGAAGACGGCGGCGATCGGATAGAGCGGCTGTAGCAGGTGCCAGGGGTCGCCCTCCGACGGCTCAGGGTAGGTCACGGCCGCCTTGCCCCGCAGCGCCTCCCGTATCGTGTACGCCGGGCCGATCTGGGCCAGCTCGACCAGCGCCGGCGGCTTCCCTTCCTGCACGGCGGGCACCAGCCGCAGGTTCAGGACCGGATCGAAGCGGACCGACTCGGCGTCGATGGGGGCGCCATCGGAGAAGCTGACGGCGACGAGCCGGCGGCCGCCCCGCTCGACGCCCGCCTCGACGGCGCCGCCCTTGCGCGACAGCTCCACCCGCCCCAGCTTGCAGGGGAAGCCCCACGTCTCGCGAAGGGCGGACAGCGCCGCCTCGTTGTCGGTGACGGCCTGCACGGTGTAGGCGCGCACGAACATGCGGGAGCGGCAGCCCAGGTACTGCGTGGCGAGGGAGAAAGGACCCACCGGGCTTTCCGGATAGCGGGCGATGATGACGTGGGCGTAAGCGGGGGAGGTGCGGCCCAGGCTCGGCGGCAGCCAGTTCAGGCAAACGTCCTTGTCGATCTCGAAGGTGACCTTCAGGATCTCGGCGCCCGGGAGCGACCAGGGCGGAGGAGGGTACAGCGGAGCGGCGACGGGCGTGGTGTGGGGGAGCCTGTCGGCAGAGAGGCGGCCGAAGTCAGGCACGGCGAGCCCGCCTAGGGCATGGCCGGCTCGGCCCGGCGGGGGCCTCGCCCCTTCGCCCGTGGCCGGGCGGCGGGCGCCCCCCTGTCCAGCGCCGGCATCACCTGCTCGGCGAACAGCTGCAGGGAGCGCAGCACCCGGTCGTGGGGGACCTGCTCGCCGGAGTTGATGAGGAAGACCATGCGGTCGACGCCGATCTCCTCCCACATCTTCAGGTTCTTAATGACGGTCTGGGGAGTGCCGATGGCCATCCCCTCGCGGATGACGCCGCCTCCGCCGGGCGCCCGCTCCGGCGTGCCGGCCGGGGTAACGGCCTGCTGCTCCGCCTCCCGCCGGACGGCGAAGAGAAGGCCGGGCGTCTTGTAGGCCGGCGTGGGGTAGATGGAGCTGATGCCCACCAGGTGGGCGGCGAAGTTGGCGAAGGTGTACACCAGCTTGGTGCCCCAGAAGCGCGCCTCGTCGTCCGTCTCGTCGACGTAGAGGAAGGTCACGCCGTTCACCTGCTCGTTGACGAAGTCGCCGGCGGGCTCGCACTGCTTGATCACGCGCCGGTAGTCCTTCACCCGCTGCTCGTACTCGGCGGGCGTACCGACGGAGACGCCCAGGCAGCCGATGCCCCGCTCGGCGGCCTGGATGGCGGTCTCGGGGCTGGAGACGGCCACCCAGAGCGGCGGATGGGGCTTCTGCACCGGCTTGGGGATAACGTTCCGCGGCGGCACCGAGAAGTGTTTGGACTCCCAGGAGAACGTCTCCTGCGTCCACATCTTCGGTATCGCCCGCAGGGCCTCGTCCCACATCTCCTTCGTCAGGTCGGGGTCGCAGCGGAAGCCGCCCAGCTCCGTCCAGGTGGCGGAGCGGCCGGTGCCGAACTCCAGCCGGCCGTTGGAGATGATGTCGAGGGCGGCGGCGCGCTCGGCGCAGCGGAGAGGGTGGTTGAAGGGAGGGAGGACCATCATGACGCCGTGGCCCAGGCGGATCCTGCTGGTGCGGGCGGCCGCGGCGGCCAGGAACACCTCCGGCGCCGAGCAGTGCGAGTACTCCTCCAGGAAGTGGTGCTCTACCGCCCAGGCCTGGTCGAACCCCAGGCGGTCGGCTGCTTCGATCTGCTGGAGGGCGTTGTGATAGACCTCGTACTCGCTGCGGGGGTTCCAGGGCTTGGCGACGGAGAGCTCGAAAAAGACGCCGAACTTCACAACGCTATTCCTTCCGGAGGTCGCAACCCATGTTAGCAGCAGCATTTCGAACCGGTCAAATGCCCAACTGCCATCAACTATTTGACAATGAACGTCGAAGGTCTGCGACCAAAGGCCGCTCAAGCAGATGGTTTAAGCACGACCCGGCCGTATATCATGGGGCCATGGCCTTTGAGAACCGCGCGCCCGAGATCGTACACAGGTTGAGCAAGGCGGCGAAGCGGCTTGAGCAAGCAACTGTGGTCCCGTCTGAAGTCCTCGATAAGCTCGGTGAGGCAGATTACTTCCTATCTGAGCTTAGGCGGTACGCGGCCAACGTCGACGACGCCAATAGGTTCCGTTACAACCTCCGGGCCTTCCTGTCGGCGCTTCGGGGCACGATAAACATGCTCAACCGGGATTTTGGCCGACGGAGGGGCTTCAAGATGTGGATCGACCACATGGAGAACAATGACCGCATCAAGTTCTTAAGGGGCCTGCGCAACGCCGATTTTCACGTCACGCCTATTAATCCGGGCTATCAAGTGGCTTCTTATAGCGGTGGCGGACGCGTTAGGGTCGAATGGGGCTGGACTCTGTATGGATATCCTGCATCAATTGATGAGGAAGATGAGGATGAGGACGAAGAGGACGACGAGCCCAAAGATGCGGTCGCGGTCTGTGAAGACCTCCTCTGGGCTGTTAGGGAGATTGTGCGTCAGAGTGTTTCTCGCTTCGGAGACAAACGGTAGTGGCCACGGAACCTATTGAGTCTCTATCTAGCTCAGTTTCAGCAGCTTGCAGCCGTGCGGAGGCAGGTCGTGGAAGGTCAGAGTTTCGCTCCGCGGTATGTGCTCCTCCCCCGTCCATAAGTCGGTGACGCGGGCGGCGCCGACCGGGATGGCCGCGGTCACGTCGACAGGCTCGTCGGCCCAGTTAAATACGGCAAGCAGGCCGTCGCTCTCCCGCCAGAGCGCCTGCGGGATGTCCCGCTCGAACAGGTCGAGGGGGACGGCGGCCTCGCCGCGCAGGGGCAGCACCTTCGCCAGCACGGCCAGCCGCTCCGGCGAGAGCCGCGGCAGGCTGTCGCTGTCCAGCATCATGCCGCCGGACATGGCGATGACGGTGGTCAGCGTCTGCACTTCGTCTTCGCTCAGCGCCGTCTCCGAGTCGCGCAGCATCAGGCAGTCCGGGTCGTTGAGCCAGAGGCGGCGGTGCATCCACCAGCGGTGGAGGACGTTGCGGATGGCGTTGAGGGTCGCGGGGACGCCGAGGTCGCTCCGGTCGAGCCCCCGGATCGATTCGGGCGGCCGCCAGTAAGGGGCGACGTCCGGCCCGATGCGCATCCCGTTGATAAGGCCGACGCTGGGCCCGACGGGGTTGCCGCAGCCCAAGATGAACCTGCCGCCGGCGGCGCGGCGCACCGTCTCCAGGGCGCGGCGGTAGGCCTGGGCGCGGGTGACGTTGGGGTCGTGGCGGATGCCGTCGATCGCGGCGGCGTAGGTGAAGTCGATTTTGACGTACTCGTAGCCCCACTCGTGGACGACGGTGCGGAAGACGCCCCCCAGCCAGGCGAGCACCTCGGGACGGGTGCAATCGAGGGCGTAGCACTCCTGCCCCCAGTTGATGTGCGCGACGGCCGGGCGCCCAGGCTTGTGCTGCACGGCCCACTCCGGGTGCTCGGCGTAGAGGCGGGACCTGGCCCCCATCAGGAACGGCGCCAGCCAGAGGCCCGGCTTCAAGCCACGCTCGCGGATGCGGCCGGCCAGCCAGGCCATGCCGCGGGGGAACTTCTCGTTGGGGGTGAGCCAGTCGCCGATGCCGGCCTGGTAGCCGTCGTCGATCTGGAAGTACTCCAGGGGCAGCTCAGCGCGGCGGGCGGCGAGCAACTCCAGGTTCTCGAGGATGACCTTTTCGCTGATGCCCTGCCAGTAGTAGTACCAGGAGGACCAGCCGCTGACGACGTGGGGCCAAGGCGCGGCGCCCATCTCGCGGGCGAGGGCATCACCGTAGGCGGGGAGGCCCTGGAGGGGGTGGGAGGTTATGTCGACGGCAAGGCGCTCGGAGGAGAGCGCGGCCCCCGGCGCGACCTGAACGCCGTCGGCGTAGGAGGCGGCGGTGAGAGTGCGGCGGCCGCGGTCGAGCCAAACCTGCGAGAGCTGGTCGGCGGCGGAGATGAAGCCGGTGGTCACGCCGAGGCCGGTCGTGGGGTCAAAGACCGCGGTGACCAGCTCGCTGAGAAAGCGCCCGCGTTTACGCGGCGGCCGCGTGGCGGGCCCCGCGACGGGAGGCCGGACGTCGAGATCCTCGCCGTCGCAGCCCAGCACCAGCGTCGGCGACCAGTTCTGCCAGCCGTGCTTGTAGAACCGCCAGGCCCTGGGTTTCGGCCCGATGCGAAGGGGGCCGCCGTGCATGACGTGGAACGCCTGCACGTTCACGGGCCGGCCGGTGGCGTTGTCGAGGTGACTCTGGAGCACGGTGAAGGGCCGGTTTTCGTACAGGGCGACGTCCAGCGTCAGGGCGGGCTCGCCGCCCCCGCCGCGACGGCGCAGCCGCACCACCCGACCCCGCCCCTGCAGCACACCGCCGACATCCCGAGCCAGGTTCACCAACAGGTCTAGCTCAGGGCACGAGACCCCGAAGTCGTCGCGGAGGCTCTCGTGCGACTCCCACATCAGCCGCCCGAACGCCTCCATGTCGCCAGAGCGGAGGGCGGCGGCCGCCCGCATCACGCGGGCCTCCTCGCGGACGACGTGGCGGGCGCGGCAGTACAGCATCTCGCCGAGCCGACCCCGGGCCGCCTCCACGTCTTCCTCGGCCGCATCACGGAGGGCTTCGACATCGAGGACTCGGGCGGCCGCCCCGCACTCGTCCCGCCGCTGGTTGTAGGCGGACGCCTCCAGCGACCGCCGCACGGCGGAGTCGACCACGACGACGGTGACGTCTGCCACCGCGAACGGGATCGGTTCCATCCCCAGGCTACGGCAGTCGATGAGGAGGGCGTGGTCGCGGCGGCCGAAGACGGCGGCCAGCTGGTCCATCGCGCCGCAGCCGACGCCGACGAACTCGTTCTCGGCGCGGCGGGCGAGCCGGGCGATATCGTCCTTCGGGATCCGCAGAGCACAGGCCGCATCGAGGGCGCCGGCGACGGCGACCTCCAGCGCGGCGGAGGAGGAGAGGCCGGCCCCCGGCGGCACGTCCCCGGCGATGACGAGGTCGAGTCCGCGCAGCCGGTAGCCGGCCCCCAGGAGGACGGCGGCGACGCCGCCGACGTAGTTGCGCCAGCCACCCTCAGGGGCACGGATCACCTCGCCCTCCACGGCGAACGAGTCGTCTTCGTCGAAGTCGAGGGCGAAAGTGCGGAGGACGCCGTCGTCCCGGCGCGCGGCGGCGGCGGCGACGCCCAGGTCTACGGCCATCGGCAGGACGTGGCCCCCGTTGTAGTCGGTGTGCTCGCCGATGAGGTTGACCCGACCGGGGGCCAAGGACAGCCACTGGGGCGAGCGGCGGAAGCGCGACCGGAAACCTTCGACGGCCGTATCTGCAAGCATAGACGGGGCCAGTATAGGACGTCAGCGGGAGAGGGCAAAGAGGGTGCCGTTCATGGCCACGACGGTCAGCCAGTGAAAGGCGATGGGCGCCGCCACGAGCCCGATGAGGGTACCTCGCAGGGCGCCCTCGCATGTAAGGCCTACGTCAGCGGGGGACAGGCGCTGAAAGCGGACCGCCCAGACCAGCGCGGCGGCGATTCCGTTGCCGTAGACGACGAGGGCGGCGGCGCAGGCCAGCGCCGCCACCGCCTCCCGCCGCCACGGCAGGCGGGCCTTCGCCTCCAATACGACCGGCTCTTGCACGGCGGGCACCCGCCCTATATTATAGGTCGCGATTTATCTCCGTCTCCCCACAAGACCGGGCACCCTCTACGCAACTGACCACACCATGAGAAGCTGATGGCCGAGCAGGCGCTGGCAGGTCTTCGCGTAATCGAGTGCGGCAGCGGCGTCGCCGCCGCCTACACCGCCAAGCTGATGGCCGACCTGGGCGCGGAGGTCGTCAAGGTGGAGGAGCCGTCCGGCGACGTCAGCCGCCGGCGCGGGCCCTTCCCCGGCAACGAGCCCCACCCCGATAAGAGCGGCCTCTTCCTCTACCTGAACTGCAACAAGCAGGGCGTTACCCTGAACCTCCGCGATCCCCGCGGCCGCGAGCTCCTGCGGCGCCTGGCGGAGAAGGCCGACGTCCTGGTACACAACTACCCGCCCCGGCAGATGGCCGCGGTCGGGCTGGACTACGACTCGCTGCGAGAAGCCAACCCGCGGCTGGTCATGACCTCGCTATCGCCGTTCGGGCAGGACGGCCCCTACCGCGACTACAAGGCGTACGACCTCACCGTATCGTGCGCCGGCGGCTGGGCCTGGCTGAACGGCTGGCCCGGCCGGCCCGAGATGCCGCCGCTGAAGGCGTACGGCCAGCAGACGGAGTACCAGTCGGGAGCGACGGGCGCCGTCGTCACCATGGGTGCCCTCCTGCACCGGCTGCAAAACGGCGCGGGCCAGCACATCGACGTCTCCGGCCAGGAGTGCATCGCCGCCGAGATCGAGATGACCTACACCTTCTGGCCCTACATGCGTCTCACTGCCGTCCGCTGGGGCCAGCGCCCCATCCAGCCGGTCGATTTCTTCCAGTGCAAGGACGGCTGGATCTTCGTCCTATGCGTGGAGGAGGAGCAGTGGCACCGCTTCGTCGAGCTGATGGGCAGCCCGGAGTGGACGACGTGGGAGGTGTTCGCCAACCGGCTGGTGCGCGCCTCCAACTACGACGCCCTGCGGCCGTTCCTGGAGGAGTGGGTCAGCGAGTGGACGGTGAGAGACCTCTATCACGCGGCGCAGCAGCGGCGCATTCCCTTCGCGCCGGCCTCCACTATGGCCGACCTCCTGGACTCCGAACACCTGAAGGCGCGCGGCTTCTTCGTCGAAGTGGCCCACCCGCTAGCGGGGAAGCACAAGTACGCCGGCGCGCCGTACAAGCTGAGCGGGACGCCCTGGGCCATCCGCTCGCCAGCACCCACCCTCGGCCAGCACAACGAGGCTGTCTTCGGCGGGCTGCTCGGCCTGTCCGGCGATGAGCTGCGCAGCGTTCGGGAGGCGGGCGCCCTGTAGCCATGCGATCATCGAGCTGTCTCTGGGCCCTTCTTCTGGACCGCCGCCTGAAGGCGGCGCCTTCAGGCGACCACTGTGAGCCGCGCACTTCAGGGCGCGGGGCCGAGAGTGATTACCCATCATGACGGCGGAAAATCGAGAAGGCCCCCTCAACGGCATACGAGTCACCGACTTCACCTGGGTGTGGGCCGGGCCCTTCTGCACCCTCCAGCTCGCGCACATGGGGGCGGAGGTGATCCGCATCGAGACGACGAAGCGGATCGACGTCCTCCGCATGCTCCCGCCCTGGGCCGAGGGGCAGCCGGGCCCCAACCGCGCCGGCTACTTCAACCAGTACAACCAGGGGAAGCGCAGCATCCAGCTGGACCTGACGCAGCCGGAAGGGGCGGAGCTGGCGAAGCGGATCGTCGCCATGAGCGACATCGCCGTGGAGAACTTCGCGGCGGGCGTGCTCGAGCGGCTGGGCCTGGGCTACGAGGCGCTGCGACAGGTGAAGCCGGACATCATCATGATCAGCCTCTCGGGCTACGGCCAGACGGGGCCGGAGAGCACGTACGTCTCCTACGGACCGGCCCAGGTGCCGCTGGCCGGCCTCTCCACCCTCACCGGGTACACCGACATGGATCGCCCGGGGCACGTGGGCATGTCCTACGGCGACCCCAACGCCGGCCTCCACGGCGCCTTCGCCGTCCTGGCCGCGCTCTGGCACCGCGAGCGCACGGGAAGGGGGCAGTACATCGACATGTCCCAGTGGGAGTCGACGATGGCCGTCATCGGCGACGCGATCCTGGGCCAGTCTATGAACGGGGAGCAGCCACCGCTCGTGGGCAACCGCGACCCGCTCATGGCGCCGCACGGCGTGTTCCGCTGCGGCCCGGCCACGGGCGACCTGCCGCCGGGGGTCCTTCCGGAAGACCGCTGGGTGAGCATCGCCTGCGGCTCCGACGACGAGTGGCGAAGGCTGTGCGAGGCCATGGGTCGCCCGGAAGTAGCGGACGACGCCCGCTTCCGCACCATGGCCGGCCGCAAGGCCAACGAGGACGACCTCGAGGGCATCGTGGAGGAGTGGACGTCCCAGCACGACCCGTTCGAAGTGTCGGAGAAGCTGCAGCAGGCCAGGGTGGCGGCGTTCCCGCCGCTGGCCAACTTCCAGCTCGGGGAAGACCCTAACCTTAACGCTGGGGGCTTCTTCGTGGAGAAGGAGCACCCGGAGGTGGGAATACGCAAGCACGCCGGCATCCCCTGGCGGATGTCGGAGACACCGTGCCAGGTCTGGCGGGCGGCGCCGACCCTGGGCCAGGACAACGACTACGTCTTCGGGGAGCTGCTGGGGAGGTCGGCGGAGGAGATCGGCGCCCTCAAGCAGCGACAGGTCATCTTCTAGCGATACGTCTTACCGCCTCTCCGTCCAGGGTCACGGGCGGGAGGCTTCGTCGAGGAGGAAGACGCGGGCGGGGGCGCCGTCGCCGCCGACCAGTTTCAGCGGCGCGCAGACCAGGAAGTAGTCGCCTTCCGGAACCTGGCGCAGGTCCAGCCCCTCCAGGATGACCACCCCCGACGCCAGCAGCGTGCGGTGCACCTCATGCGTGGGCGAGCGGAACTGCTCGATGGAGAGGTAGTCGATGCCCACCAGGCGCACGCCGCGCTTGATGAGCCAGCGGGCGGCGTCGCCGCTGATGTGGGCGAAGTCGCTGTGGAACTCGTCGTCGCGCCAGAGGCTAGAGTTGCTGGTCTTCAGGAGGAGCCGCTCGACCCGGGGCAGGCCCGCCGCCTCCAGGTCTTCGGCGGTGATGGTCCCGGCGTGGGGCAGTTCGACCAGCCGGCAGGGCCCGACCAGGGCGTCCACCGGCAGCTCTTCGATCGTCGCGCTGCCGGTGAGGAAGTGGTGGGGGGCGTCGACGTGGGTGCCGGTGTGGGCGCCCATGAACAGTGAGGTGACGTTGGCCGAGTCGCCGCGGGAGATCTGCTTGAGGGGGTGGAGGCGGGGGCCCGGCTCGCCCGGGTAGGTGGGCATGCCCGCGGAAAGGGGCACGGTAACGTCATAGATGGCCAAGGGGCACCTCTCTCGCCCAATTATGGCATAGGGAGTCAGGGCCGTGCTATTCTGTCGGCGCGAGGTGACGGGCCATGGCGGAGCCGAGAGTGCTTTCCGACGACGAGGTGCAGGACGGGCTGAAGGCGCTCGAGGGGTGGGAGCTGCGCGACAGCCGCCTGCGCAAGCAGTACACGTTCCGGACCTTCCTGCGAGCCATTGCCTTCGTGAACTCGGTGGCGTACCTCGCGGAGTCCGCCGGTCACCACCCGGACATCGCCATCAACTACAACAAGGTCACCCTGCGCCTCATCACCCACAGCGAGAAGGCCCTGACGGACCGGGACTTCGCCCTGGCCGGGGAGATAGACGCCAAGCTGGGCACGAAGCTGGTCCTGCCGCCGGAGACGGCCGAGAGCCCTTCAGCCGGTTGAGGGACCAGTCGCACGACAGGTAACCGACCCGGGCCCCCTGCCGACGAGCAGGCGGCGCCGTTCGTCCAGATTACGTTCCTCACGGAGGCACGACGATGAGCTGGCAGTACGTGGTCTACGAGCAGGACGGGCCGGTCACCGTCATCCGCATGAACCGGCCGGAGCGGTTGAACTCGTGTAGCCGGGCGATGATGCAGGAGCTGGCCGAGGCGTGGCAACGCTTCCGCGACGACGACTCGGCCCGGGTGGCGGTGCTGACGGGGAATGGTCGCGCCTTCTGCGTGGGATTGGACATCAAGGAGGCGGCCGAGGACCGGCTGACCAACATCCCGCCCGACACCCGCGCCCTCGACAACCCGTACGACAAGCGGACGCTGCTGAAGCCGGCCATCGCCGCGGTCAACGGCTACGCCTTCGGCGGGGGGCTGACTATGGCGATGCGGGCCGACCTGCGCATCGCCACCGAGAGCGCGGAGATCGGAATGCTGGAGATCGAGCGGGGGATCTTCGCCGGGTGGGACTGGCAAATCACGTTCGGGCTCACCGCGTCGGAGGCGGCAGAGGTGGCTTACGGCTTCCGGCTGAGCGCCGGGCGGGCCTATGAGATGGGCCTGGTCAACAAGGTGGTGCCGGACGAAAGGCTGATGGAAGAGACGCTGGCCTGGGCCAGGCGCATCGCCGCGCTGCCGCCGCTGGCGCTGAGGACGACGAAGGAGCTGCTGGCCATGGTCCGCCCCCGCGTCCCGGACGAGGCCTACAGCTACAGCGAGAAGCGGATCCGCAAGCTGGAGGTGTCTGAGGACGCCCTCGAGGCGGCGCGGGCGTGGCTGGAGAAGCGGCCGCCGGTATACAAAGGGCGGTAGGGCTAAAACGTAGGGCCCCGAGAAGTCGGGACCCTACGTTCTGGGGGGTGCGGGGAACCTATAAAATGACAGCTCCCCGAGTGATTGTTCGCATTTCGCCTGGTTTCCGGGCCTCGCTCGGGCTTCCGGTTGCCCTTCCGCCCTTGCGGAACCCTTCTCCCTGGCGGTGCTACTTGACCGCTCGGAGAGCGTGCTCATTGTGCTCCCAAGAGATGAGGTTGTCAAGAGGGCAAAGCGACCGCACACTCCAGTAGGGGTCAATAAGGCCGCCTTTCCTCATATATCCTCGTCCGAGCTAGCAAAAGAGGCCCGCTTACTCCTGAAGAGACACCGCTGTGGAAAGCATGTGGAAAAAATTATGCAGTGGTGGGGCCCAGTTTCAGGGCAGCAGCTCGTGCTTGAGCACCGCGATGAACGGCAGGTTACGGTAGCGCTGGCGGAAGTCGAGGCCGTACCCCACCACGAACTCGTCCGGGACCTCGAAGCCCACGTAGTCCACGTTCACGGTGGTCAGGCGGCGGACGCTCTTGTCCAGGAGCGTGCAGACGCGGAGGGAGGCCGGCTTCTTCGCCCAGAGGTAGTCGAGGACGTGGTTCAGGGTCATCCCCGTATCGACGATGTCCTCCACCAGGATGACGTCGCGGCCCTTGATGTTCTCGTCCAGGTCCTTCAGGATCTTGACGGCGCCGCCCCCGTCGCCTTCGTAGGACGAGATCGACATGAAGTCGAGGGTCACGGGGACGGAGATGTGACGGACGAGGTCGGCGAGGAAGCAGAAGACGCCCCTCAGGACGCCGACCAGGACGGGCTCCTGGTTCGCGTAGTCGCTGCTGATCTGTTTCCCCATCTCGACCACCCGCTGCTGGAGCTTGCCGGTGGAGATCAGGATGTGGTCGATGTCGGGGACCTCCTCCGGGTCGAGCGGGCCGTAGCCGTACTTGGTGAGGAGGCGGAAGAGGTCGCGCTTTTTGAGGAGCTTGACGTTGACCTCGGGGTAGAGCTGGCGGAGGAGGCGCACCTTGCGGTTCTTCTCGGCCGTTAGGTTGGACTTGAGGGTGGTCAGCTCCACGTAGAGGTTGAACTCGGACAGGTAGAAGTCGGGGGTAAACGCCTCGGCCACGCGGCCGTGCTCCCAGCGCAGGGGGAACGAGCGGGGCTCGTACTTCCACTCGATGTTGTAGAAGTCGAGGATGCCCGCGAACTCCGCCTCCGAAGGGTGGACGAATGGCCCCGGCAGGCGTTCAATCGGCGCCTCTTTGCCGGCGCGGCGGCGGGGAGCCGCCCTTCGCCGGCGCGGCGGCGCCTCGGGAGGCGCGGCCGCTCTCCGGGGCGGCGCCGGCTCGCGAGCTACGGCCGCTCTTCGAGGCGGCTGCGGCTCGCGAACTGCGGCCGGTCTTCGGCGCCGCTGCGGTTCGGGAGCTGCGACCGCCTCGGGGGCGTGGGCCGCCTCGGCAGCGCGACGGCGCTGGGCGCGCCGGCGGGCCGTCCGGGACTTCGGCCTGGCCTCCGGTTCCGGTGTGGGCTCTTCGGGAGCGACCGTTTCCGCCGTAGCGACGGGCGGCGCTGCCTCTGATCGGGGCCGCTGGCGGCGGCCGCCACGGTGGCGGCGGCGGGCTTTGGGAGGCGGGGCGGCGGTGGTGGCCGGTGGGTCCGGCTCTTCTGGAGCGGGTGCCATCAGAGCTATTGTACGCGCAGGGAAGGTTTGCCGCCAGCGCCGAAACACCTGTTGCCCCGGCTCGGCCTGCTCAAGTATCATCGGTGAGAGCCGGAGATGCCCAAGGCGCGGGTAAACGGCATTAGCCTCTACTACCAGATTCACGGCGAAGGGCCGTGGCTGGTCTTTGCCCACGGGGCCGGGGGGAACCACCTCAGCTGGTGGCAGCAGGTACCCGACTTCGCCAGGCGCTACAAGTGCCTCGTGTACGACCAGCGTGGCTTCGGCCTATCCCTCGACGGCCACAGTCCACTGGGCCCGAAAGCGTTCATCGACGACCTCGGGGCCCTTATCGAGCACCTGGGGATCGATGAAGTCCGGCTGGTGGCCCAGTCGATGGGCGGGCTCACCGCTTTGGGGTATACTCTACGCTATCCGGAGCGGGTGCGGGCGCTGGTGATGGCGGACAGCATCGTGGGGATGCGGCGGGAGGTGTGGCTGGCCGCCGACGAGGAGACGCGGCAGCGGGCGGAGGAGATCTGGCGCCGCCGGAAGATGGGGCCCAGGCGGGCGCTGGGCCAGCGGTTCATCCGCGAGCGGCCGGAGATGGCCTTCCTCTACCGGCAGGTGGCGGCCCTCAACCCGAAGCGCGCCGACGACTTCGTCCGGCAGTACCCGCGCCTCGACACCGGCGCCGACGGGCTGGCGCGGCTGAACGTGCCCGTCCTGTTCATCGTCGGCGAGGAGGACGACCTGATGCCGCCGTTCCTCGTGGAGGTGGCCACGCGGCTTATCCCGCACTCGCGGATGGTGGTGGTGGCGGGGGCGGGCCACTCGGTTTACTTTGAGCAGCCGGAGACGTTTAATCGGTTAGCGCTGGAGTTCCTGGAAAGTGTGGCCTAGGACTTGGAACGTGGAGGCCTACGTGCAGGGTGAGAAGATCCGTACTATCCACTTCGGCATCGGCGCCGTGGGCAGCGAGGTGATCCGCCTGCTTCTCGAGCGACCCGACGTCGAGATAGTCGGCGCCATCGACTCCCACCCGGCCAAGGCGGGGAAGGACCTGGGGGATGCGGCCGGGATCGGGCGGACGGTGGGCATCACCGTATCGCACGACCCGGAGCCGGTGCTCAAGGACGTCTACGCCGACGTGGTGGTGCACGCTACGGGCTCTCACCTGACTACGGTCTGCCCGGAACTGCTGCAAATCGTCGCGGCGGAGAAGAACGTTATATCTAGTTGCGAGGAACTTTCCTACCCCTGGCGGCATCATCCCGACATCGCCCGGACGCTGGACAAGAGGGCAAGGGAGACAGGCGTCCGCATCCTGGGGACGGGAGTGAACCCCGGCTTCGTCATGGACACGCTGCCGCTGGTGCTGACCACGGCCTGCCAGCACATCAAGTCGATCCAGGTGACACGGGTGGTGGACGTGTCGACGCGGCGGATGCAGCTCCAGCGCAAGGTAGGCGTCGGCCTGAGCGTGCAGGGGTTCCAGCAGGAGGCCAACGGCAGCATCGGCCACGTGGGGCTGCGCGAGTCGGTCTCCGTGATGGCCGATACGCTGGGGTGGCGCCTCGACGACATCGCCGAGACGATCGAGCCGGTCATCGCTCAGGAACGCAAGAAGACGGAGTACTTCGTGGTGGAGCGGGGATACGTCGCCGGCGTCAGACAGACCGCCCGCGGCCTGATGTCCGGCCGGGAAGTCATCCGGCTGGAGCTGGAGATGTCCCTGGACGCCAAGGACCCCCGCGACGTCATCGTGATCGACGGCAAGCCGCCGCTGAAGGTGGCCATCGCGGGCGGCGTCCAGGGCGACCAGGCCACGGCCGCCATCCTGGCCAACTGCGTGCCCGCCGTCGCCAACGCCCGCTCCCTCATCGGGCTCATCACCATGCGCGACCTCCCCTTCGTCCCCTACTTCAGGACGAAGCGCCAGCTCAGAGAGGAGCTGGTCGAGTAGTGCCGATCCTCCACGAGTACCGGCGGCTCCACCCCGGGTCCGCCGCCCTCCACGCCGAGGCGGTCACGACGTTCCCCTCGGGCGTGACCCACGATATCCGCTACCTGACCCCGTTCCCTCTTTATGTCGAGCGGGCGGAAGGCGCCCGCAAGTGGGATGTGGACGGCAACGAGATCATCGACCTGGTGATGGGGCACGGCGCGCTCTTCCTGGGCCACGCCCACCCTGTCATCACGAAGGCGATAACCGAGCAGGCGCATAAGGGGACGCACTACGGCGCCAGCCACCGGCTGGAGCTGGAGTGGGGGAACTGGGTGAAGCGCCTGATCCCCAGCGCGGAGGAGGTACGCTTCACCAGCTCTGGCACGGAAGCGACTCTGATAGCAATCCGCCTGGCCCGCGCCTACACGGGCCGCGACCGGCTCCTTAAGTTCGACTACCACTTCCACGGCTGGCACGACTCCGTCATGGGGGCCCGCTACGCCGAGTCGGACGTGCCGCGTTCCGCCGGCGTGCCCGCGGCCACCCTCAGCAACACCATCAGCGTGCCCCAGAACGACGCGTCGCTGGTGGCGGAGCGGCTGGAGGAGGGGGACGTGGCCGCGGTGATCGTGGAGCCGACGGGGGCGTCGTGGGGGACGCTGCCGCTGCGACCCGGCTTCCTGGCCGAGCTCCGCGAGCTGACCAGCCGCCACAACGCTCTCCTCATCTTCGACGAGGTGGTGACCGGCTTTCGCGTCTCCCCGGGCGGGGCGCAGGCCCTCTACGGCGTGACGCCGGACCTGACCTGCCTGGCCAAGATCCTGGCGGGGGGCATGCCGGGCGGCGGCGTCGCCGGTAAGGCCGATGTGCTCGCCATGATCGAGTTCCGCGACGACGCCGGCTGGAACGCCTCGCAGCGGGTGGCCCACCCCGGCACATACAACGCCAACCCGCTCTCGGCGGCGGCGGGAGCGGCCATGCTCTCCTTCATCGCCGGCGGCGAGCACCACGAGTACGTCGACGGCCTCATGGCGAAACTGGTCCCCGGCCTGAACCAGGTGATCGAGCGCCGGAAGGTGCCCGGGGGCGCCTACGGCCTCGCCTCCTACTTCCACGTCGTCCTCGGCACCGATTGCCCGCGGCCTGTGGGGGGCATCGAGTGGCCATGGCAGAACGGACAGGTGCCGGCGCGTATGCGGGCGCCGCTGGGCCTGGCCCTGAAGCGGGGCATGATCAACCACGGCGTCGACCTAATGGGCCAGAGCGGCGGCTTCACCTCCACGGCCCACACGGAGGCGGACGTCGGGAAGGTGATCGAGGCGTTAGACGCCGTAATCGGCGAGATGCAGGCCGAGGGCCTGCTCTAGGGCTCCCTCAGATACGCTCCGTGCTATAATCCCTCTTGCTCACCTTTGCGCTGGATTCCGTTGACTTGTCGTGAACGCCGCCGAGCGCCGCCTCATCGCCTACGCCACCGTCGCCCACGCCCTGGTCCACGTCGCGGAGCTGACGTACCCCGCCCTCCTCACCCGCATCGGTGACGACTTCGGCGTACGGGCCGTGATCCTGGGCACCGTCTCCAGCATGTTCGGCTGGGCCTTCGGGTCCAGCGCCATCCCCGCCGGCTTCCTCACCGACCGGCTCGGCTCTCGGCGTGTGCTGCTCTACACCTTCACCGGCGCGAGTGTCGCCGCGGTGCTGGTAGGCCTATCGCCCAACGAGTGGTTCCTGGCCGGGACGCTGGCGCTGCTGGGCCTGTGCATCGGCCTGTACCACCCGGCGGGCATCTCGCTGATGGCGCAGGGAGTGCGGCAGCGGGGGCTGGCGCTGGGGTACCACGGCGTGGCCGGGAACTTGGGTCAGGCGGCGGCACCGGTCCTGGCGATAGGGCTGGCCGTCGCCATCGACTGGCGGGCCGCCTTCTTCTTCCTCGGCGCCCTGACCGCAGTGCTGGCCCTGGTGTTCACCCGGGTCGTCCTGCCGGTGCAGGGCCAGGGCGAGGTCGTCGTCACCGGGAGCACTGTGGTTAGGGAAGGAGCGCCACAACGGCGGGTCAACCACTTCCTCGTCCCGCTGCTAATGGTGTATGCAGCGTTCGTGGTCAACGGCATGGTGTACCGCGGCGCGATCACGTTCCTGCCCAAGCACATGGAGGACCTGGTGAACAAAGACCTGGGCGGCGTCTTCGTAACGGTGGCCCTGATCATGGGCGCGATGGGCCAGTACGCAGGCGGTTCGCTGTCGCAGAGGTTCAAGCTGGAGCGGCTGGCGCCCCTCCTGACACTGCTCGCCCTGCCGGCCCTGGTGCTGACGGGCATCGTGGAGGGCGCCGGCCTGGTGGTCGTCGCCTCACTGTTCATCTGCCTCTACTTCGCCAACCAGCCGGTGTTCACCGGCCTCATCGCCGACTACACACCGGCGGGGGCAGTGGGCCGCAGCTACGGCGTGTCGTTCTTCGCCGGCTTCGGCCTCGGCGGGACGGGGGGAGTGCTGGCCGGCGTCCTCGTCGACCGCTGGGACACGAGCGCGGCCTTTTTGGGCCTGTCGGGACTGCTGGCCGTCACCCTCGCCCTGAGCCTCGGCCTCTGGGCCATGTCCGAGCGGCGGACGTCGGCGACTGTAGTCATGGAGGAGCGTCCCTCCGCGCAGGCGTAAGAAGATGGGGCAGCTCGACGGTAAAGTAGCCATCGTGACCGGCGCGGGGCGCCTGCGCGGCATCGGCCGCGCCATCGCCCTGCGCCTGGCCCAAGTCGGCGCCGACGTCGCCGTCACCGCCGTCGCCCGCCCGCAGGAGCGGTTCCCCGAGGCCGAGCGGCAGGCCGGCTGGCGCGGCGCCGAGTCGGTGGCGGAGGAGATCCGGGCGCTCGGCCGGCGGGCGCTGGCGCTGGATGTCGACGTTACCGACGGTGCGCAGGTGCGGGCGATGGTGGACAAGACGCTGGAGGAGCTGGGCCGGATCGATATCCTGGCGAACAACGCCGGGCTGGCCCTGGTGGCCGGGAAGAAGGCCCTCTGGGAGCTGGAGGACGACGAGTGGTCGCGCGAGGTGGACGTGAACCTGAACGGCGTCTATCACTGCTGCAAGGCGGTGGCCGAGGTGCTCATCCGGCAGGGCGAGGGCGGAAAGATCGTCAACCTGTCGTCGATGGCGGGGCGTCTGGGCCAGGCCCGCTACGGGGCGTACACCCCCAGCAAGTTCGGCGTGGTGGGCCTCACCCAGATGCTGGCGCTGGAGCTCGCGCCGTACAAAGTGAACGTGAACTGCGTCGCCCCCGGCTCCACCGACACCGACATGATGGACGGCACCTTCCGCCGCACCGGCGAGCGGATGGGCATCCCCTTCGAGATGGTGAAGCAGGGGGTGAGCCGGTTCATCCCATTGGGGCGGCAGGCCGACCCGTCGGAGATCGCGGCGGTGGTGGCGTTCCTGGTCTCGCCGCGGGCGGACTACATCACGGGGCAGTGCATCAACGTGGACGGCGGCGTCGCCATGCTGTAGCGCCGAACGGACAACCACGTAGGTCGGGGCCCCAGCCCCGACCGGCGAGGCTGGGGCCTCGCCCTACGAAAGGGGATTGATCATGAACTTCGAGCAGATCATCTTCGAGAAGGCGGACGGCATCGCCACAATCACCCTCAACCGGCCCGAGCGGATGAACGCCTTCACCCGCCAGATGCTGGACGAGTGGTACGCCTCCCTCCAGGACGCCCGGCTCGACGACGCCGTGCGGGCGATCGTCCTGACGGGGGCCGGCCGGGGCTTCTGCTCTGGGGCGGACGTGGGCGCCGGGGCGGCGGAGGGGCTGATGCAGAGGGAGCGGTCGCTGGCCGAAAACCGCAACTTCCTGCGCGACAGCGTCCAGCGCATCCCCCGCCTCCTCGCCGAGCTCGACAAGCCGTACATCGCGGCCGTGAACGGGGCGGCGGTGGGAGCGGGGATGGACATGGCCTCCATGGCCGACATCCGCATCGCCTCCGAGAACGCCCGATTCGGTATGACCTACGTGCGCATGGGCCTCAGCCCCGGCGACGGCGGCTGCTACTACCTGCCCCGCATCGTGGGCATCGCCAAGGCGTTGGAGCTGATCTGGACGGGCGACATCATCGACGCGAAGGAGGCGCTGCGGGTCGGCTACGTGAGCGCCGTCGTCCCCCATGACGAGCTGATGCCCTACACGCGCGACTTCGCCCAGCGCCTGGCGCGGGGGCCGGCGGTGGCCATCCATCTGGCGAAGCGGCTAGTGTACCGGGGCCTCCGCACCGATGTGGACGAGGCGCTGGAGGCGGCGCAGGGGGCTATGCTCATCGCCCAGAGCACCGAGGACGCCCGCGAGGGCCCGCGGGCCTTTGTGGAGAAGCGCGAGCCGCAGTTCAAGGGGCGCTGATCACGGCGAGAGACTCGCCGCCAGCTCGCGGCTGGCCGCCTTCATCCCGTCCAGGACCACCCGCCTCTCCGGCCGACAGCAGCCGCGGCTGGGCATAGTCCTCGATGATGGTGGGGATGAACTCCACCCGAACCAGCTTATCGTCGTAGAACGTGTAGAGACCGATGACCCCCACCCGCGTCTCGTAGCTCCACATCTGGTCGAAGATGTAGTTGCCGTGGGCGTAGACGATCAGCTTGCCCCTGTACAGCTCCACCGCCTGCACCCAGTGCGGGTGGTTGCCGATGATAAAGTCGGCGCCGGCGTCCACGGCCAGGTGGGCGATCTCCACCGGGTCGTCGGGGGCGATCCCCTCCGCTGACTGCGGCACCGACACGTACTCCGCACCCCAGTGGAAGGCGAGGAAGCCGAAGCGGAGGCCGCGCACCCCACGGACGGCCAGTTTGTCGCGGTCGGCCCAGCGGACGCCGTGGCTCCCCCCTCCTAACCCAGGCAGGCGACCAGGAGGAGAACGAGCAGGGGTACGGCGGCCAGCTTTCGCGCTGGTTGCCAACAGTATATACTGGTCGGCGCCCGAAGCGCCTGCCGTCCACGTCAGGAGAGTCGATGGAGTTCCGCTTTTCCCCCGAAGAGGACGCCTTCCGCCGGGAGGTACGCGGGTTCGTCCGCGGCGAGTGGCCGCAGGAGGTCACGGAAGGCGCCGGCGCCGAGAGCCCGCTCGGCTACGGCGGCGGCCGCGGCTTCGAGGAGATGCGGAGCTTCCAGAAGAAGCTCGCCCGCAAGGGGTGGCTGACCTTGGCCTGGCCCAAGGAGCACGGGGGCCTGGCCGCGGGCCACATGAACCAGCTCATCTACAACGAGGAGATGGCCTACCACCGCGCCCCCCAGCAGTTGGGCGTGGGCCCGGACCGGGTGGGGCCGACGATCATCGTCTTCGGCAACGAGGAGCAGAAGGGGCGGCACCTGCCAGCCATCGCCGGCGCCGAGGTGATCTGGTGCCAGGGGTTCAGCGAGCCCGGCTCGGGCTCCGACCTCGCCTCCCTCCAGACGGCGGCGGTGGCCGAGGGCGACTACTTCGTGGTCAACGGCCAGAAGATCTGGACGTCGCTGGCCAACGTCGCCGACTGGATGATCCTGCTCGCTCGCACCGATCCCGACGCCCCCAAGCACAAGGGGATCAGCTACTTCCTCCTCGACATGAAGACGCCGGGCATCACCATCCAGCCCCTGGCCGACATGACCGGCCGCCAGACGTTCAACCAGGTCTTCTTCGACAACGTCCGCGTCCCCCGCGACTGCCTGGTCGGCGAGCTGAACCGCGGCTGGTACGTGGCCGCCGCCACCCTGGACTTCGAGCGGTCCGGCATCAACCGCGTCGTGGCCGGCTTCCGCACCTACGAGGAGCTGGTCGCCTACTCGCGGGAGACGGCGCGCGACGGCGGCCGCATCATCGACCGCGAGCCCCTCCGCAACAAGCTGGCGGAGCTACACATCGAGTTCCACGCCGGCCGCCTGCTCGCCTACCGCGTCGCCTGGCTCCAGTCGCAGGGACGGATCCCCAACGCGGAGGCGTCCATCTCCAAGCTTTACGGCTCGGAGCTGCAGCAGCGGCTGGCGCGGGCGGGCATCGAGGTCCTGGGCCTGGGCGGGCAGCTCAAGCCGGGGAGCCGCTGGGCGCCCCTGGCCGGGCGCATCGCCGACTACTACGTCGCCTCGGTGGCCACGACCATCGCCGCCGGCACGTCGGAGGTGATGCGGAACATCATCGCCATGCGCGGCCTGGGCCTGCCGCGGGGGTAGCCCCGCCTGTCAGTGCGAGCCCGTCTGCCTGGCAGGCAGGCGAAGCGAAGCAATGACAGGTTTTGCAGACACTCTGCCATTGTTCGCAAGATTTCATGACAAGCTGTTCTAAAACCCCTTGACAACGTATTGTGACGGGAGCATAATGCGGCCGCCATGGCCGGTATTTCCCTGCGAAACGCTCTTGGCCTGGTGGTGGCGGCAGGGGTTGCTGCGGGGATCTGGTGGGGAGTGAACCTGGCGACAGGCGAAGAACCGCCACCACCACTGCCCACGCCACCCTCCTTCGAGCCCCCAGCCCCGTCCCCGGAACCGCCCGTCAGGCTGACGCGCGAGGAGGCGGAGGCCTATTTGAGGGAGCGAGGAATCTTCCTCAGCGAGCCGGTACCGGAACCAATCGAGATTGACATAGGCCCCCGAACTATACTGCTGCCCAAGGGTGCGACGATATTCGAGGTCATCGGCGAACCTGCGCCTGGAGTCCAGTCTCCGTGGCCGACCCACTACTGGGAAATCGAACGTGGAAGGTCGCGCGTGTGGCTTGATGCCGACACGGGAAAAGTCGTCCTGTGGAAGGTAGACCCTGAAGATGAAGAGGATTTTCAGCTAATTGAAAACAGCGCCCCGTGAGCCGCTGGCGCCTCCTGCTGCCCCTCGTGGCTACGGATATTGCCAGCCTTAGATTGGGGGTATCGCGTGAGTCGCTGGGCGGTTCTCGTACTGGCTGCCGGCGTGGCGGCGCTATTGAGCTTGACCATAACCTCTCTGGCCGAAGCGGATCACAGAGTTTATTTGGCGAAGGACCGCGGTAACGAAACGTATGTTATTGGCTGGTGGGCTCTTGCAGGCGCTCCGATGTATTGGTGCCCCTACAATAACACACTATTCGACGACGATGTCAGGGCCAAGTGGGGGCCGATCCTCCCAGGCAGTGAGTGGTCGCAGAACTGCAACGTTGTTGATGTGTCCATCAGGAAGGACACGACCGGAGACGAATGTGCCCCGGCACAGGTGGCGTGCGTAAAGTTTGGCCCATATCGGTACTGGAGCAGCACGAATGACGGCTACTACCTCAACGGCGCGGAGGTATGGCTCGACTTCGCAGACTACCGTTGGACAACCGGAACATCATCGCCATGCGCGGCCTGGGCCTGCCGCGGGGGTAGGCCTGACCCTGTCATTGCGCCCAGGCCCTCTGTCATTCTGAGCGAAGCGAAGAATCTCGACTTTCGAGTACCTTCATAACTTTTTCAAAGAAAACCCCTTGACGAAGTGTTGTGACGGGCGCAGACTGTATCCGTCCGTCGATACGCTGGCGTCTATTCGGTCTTGCACACCTCCGGGGAAAACCAGTTGACACGGAAGCTAATGCTCATGGTCGCGCCGCTCGCCGTAGCGGCGGCAGCTTTCTTCGGCGTTCGTTATCTTTTGGACGTCATGGCGTCTTCCCCACAGTTGTTGCAAGAAGAACACCCTGAGATAGCCATCGATGCGGCAAAACCACGATTCGACGGCGAGCTGCTGGGTATTTATCTTGGGCCCCCAGAAGTCCTGGCGGCCAAAGGTATCCAGACCAATCTTAGAACAGTTTGTCCCGGCGGCCTCGATGTGGTTCCCGGGGGCGGATACGCTCCGCCTGCGCCCAAATACCTCCCACCCGGAGCCAGAGAACCGGCCGAGTACGAGGCCGCGCTGGACACCGCACCCAACCCCGGAGCTACGATATGCCGCGACAACGGTCAATTGTATACAGCCTGGCGGCTATATGAATTGCCCGGAGCGGCGGCGGGAGCAGAAGGTCAGATCCTAATCAATCGTGTCAGAGAGCCCCGTCCTTCGCGTGAAACTGATGCTCCGCCGGACCGCGTACAGGTAGTTTCTGTTGGCGGGCGTTCCGCTATCGTCGTCAAGCCCGTCGTCGCTGAAGGCGGAACCGTTGCGACTGTAACAAACGTAATCTTCCCCGAGCCGGGCGGTTATACGGTTATCCAAGCTGAAGTCGTCTCTTTCGATGAGGTAATGAAGGTGGCCGAGTCTCTCGCGCCGGCGTTGCAATAAACAAAAGACATATTCGGCGAACCCGGGGGCGGTCCCGCCAAACGGGAGCTAGACCTTGGGGGTTGTGACATGGATTGGTTTAAGGTCCTTGTAGCAGTTTCTCTGGCCGTATTGGTTGGCACCTTGGCAGCCCTTTACAGCCCCGCTGCAGCGGCGTCGCGTTTTCAGGTCAACATGTTCCCGCCCGCAGGCGATCAAGGCGATAAGGCCCACCTTCACTGCAAATATCATGGGGCCTGCGGCGCTAGCTCTGGTGGGGGACTCGACTGGGACAGCTGGACCAATGTGAATAACCGGGACGGACAGTTCCGGGGTTACGTCTTCGACCTTGCCGGCAGCGGCGATTTGCTGAGGGGTGATCGGACGGGGAATCTGGTCGACGGCTTGGGATGCGACTACATGTCCGTCAAGATTCTGGATTCCGGTCTTGGCGTGTACAAGGGCACTATGACATATGTGCATACCCAGACTGATCTTCCCGGGTTCTCATTCTGGTTCTACACAGGCTGGTCGTGGTGGTATGCCTCCACCATGGTAGGAGACAGCAACTGCGCCGCCGGCTGGAGCGGCTATCATATCCACGAAAAGAGTTCTGGCCACCGGCAGCTTAACCCTGATGTGAAGTTCAATGGGGGCACCTACGGAGATTACTGCACACCCACAGCTAACCATACATCGTCCGACGATTGCCTGCGGCCCCGAAACGACAACACCCTCAACTGGACGCGAGACTTCGCCTGGTAGGTTCTGAAACCTAATTCCTCGCATTGCGCGGTGACGTTCGCGCTGGCCAAGACGGCCCGTATAGGCAACTAGAGCGCGCCGGCCCGCAGCCGGCGGAACTCCTTCCCCAGGACCCGCCACACCACGTCCGGGCGGGCGCAGCGGATCTGCGACATGCTGGCCGTCGCCTCGTAGCTCCAGGCCGCCACGTGGGTCGCGCCCAGCTCCTCCGCCACGCGCAGCCCCGTGCGCAGCTCCTCCTCCCGCCCCTCGGGCACGCGGAACGCCTGCACCCACAGCTGGAGGCCGCGGGCGTGGCGTCGCGCCGCCTCCGCCGCCTTCCCTCCGTAGACCCGCATGAAGGGCTCCGCCTCCACGCCGAACAGGTACCAGTAAGGATCGCAGCCGAAGACGTCGAGGTCGGGGATGGCGGCGGCCCGGTCCCAGTCGCCGACGCCGACGTGGAGGAGGGCCTGGACGGCGGACGGGGGAGCGCCCTCGCCCAGCCTGCGCTGCACCAGCGAGCGCAGTCTCTCCTCCACCTGGGGGAAGCCGTGCCCGCCCGGATCGGTGGGGAGGAGGCAGAGAGCGTTGCGCAGCCCCTTCTCTCGCCCGAAGCGGCAGGCCTCCGTCAGCATCTCCAGCAGGGAGGACTCGCGGAAGGCGCGGACCTCCGGCGTGAACTCGAGGGGCATCTCTTCGCCGTGCCGCTCGCGAAATAGGGCGCGGCAGGCGTCGCAGCGGCAGGCCCACGCCCCCGAGACGTCGCCGCCCCAGAGGCCGACGTAGAAGTGGGGCTCGTCCCAGAAGAGCACCTCCCCGCCCACCGACGCCGCCGCCTCGACCCACCGGCGGAGGAAGCGGCGGGTCTCCGGGTGGTTCGGGCAGGCGGCGCCTACCCTTCGCCCGTCCGAGAGCACCTGCCACGTTTCGGGGTGCTCAAGGGGGAAGCGGGTGAACGACTCGCCGCTGAAGACGGCGGCGAGGCCCCAGGGGTCAAGCCACGGCTCCAAGCCCGCCTCCCGCGTGGCAGCGACGACCTCACGGACGGTGTCGAGGTAGAAGGCGAGGTCCGTTTCCGTGAAGCAGTGGACGACGTAGGTGCAGCCGTGCTCCACGATGTCGGCGAGGTCGGCGCGGACGTGGCGGAGGGTGCGGGAGGAGAAGTAGCTGACTCCGGTCTCCAAGCGGGGCCTCGCAGGCCATTCTCCCGTATATGGTGGCAGCGGGCAAGGCGGCCGATGGTGCTTCGGGGGCGGATGCCCTATTATTGCCGCTGAGATGTCGCCAGAGGTCGAGCAGGAGCCGCCGGGCGACCCTATCGCCTACTACTTCCGCGACGTCCTGCTCATCGGGCAGCCAGAGGCGACGCGGCTCTACCTGATCCGCCACGCCCAGTCTGCCAGCAACACCGGCGAGACCACCGACGAGGCGGACCCGCAGATCACTGAGGTGGGCCGCGAGCAGGCCCGCCGCCTGGCCGAGCGGCTGGGCCGCCAGGGGGTCGACGCCGTGTACAGCAGCCCCTTCCGGCGGGCGCGGCAGACGGCGGAGGTCATCGCGGAGGCCGCGGGCCTGCCCGTCACGGTGGTGGACGACCTGCGCGAGGTCTACCTGGGGCCGAGGCCCGACCTTGACGCAATCGCCAGCGGTGCCCTGGCCGACGTCAAGGAGCAGATACTGCGCCAGGCCCGCTGGGACGCCTTCCCCGGCGGCGAGGGCAGCGAGCCGGCCCGCCGGCGCATCAGCGCCGCCATCGACCGCATCATCGCTGAGTGCGGGGGGAAGCGGGTGGCGGTGGTGGCCCACGCCGGCGTCATCCAGACGTACGTGAGCGTGGTGCTGGGTCTGCCGCAGGACTTCATCTTCTACCCGTTCAACGCCAGCATCACGTCCATCCGCGCCCTGGGCGATAAGCGCATCATCTGGCGCCTGAACGACGTCGCCCACCTGGACGGGCTGCCGGCGGGATTCGGGGGGATATCGTAGGCTGTGGGCCAGAGGATGTAGCGGAAGCCTTGAGGCTTCCAAGCGGCAGGTGGAGGCCTGAAGGCCTCCGCTACATCGGGCTTCGGCGGGATCAGCTAGCCGCCGGCGGCGGGCCGAAGAAGCCCACGATTCGCTTTATTCGCCCGTCGCCGTCCAGCTCCCCGAAGTCCACCCCTTCCATGACCGTGTTGCCCTGGGGGCCCAGAAGCTTCCAGGTGAAGCGAAGGACATTGTGGTGGACGTCGGCGCCGCTGGTCGCCTCGATGCGGGCGCCCGGCATCTGCTGCTGAAAGCCGCCGATGAGGGCCGAGAGCGCGTCGCGCCCCTCGGCGTGCGACTGGGGGTCGGTGTAGGTGCCGCCGTCGGCCCAGCACTTCTCCAGCAGGCGGCGGCGGGCGCCCTCATCGGTCTCGTTCCAGGCGCCGCCGTAACCCTCGACGATCCCCTGGGTGGTAACCATGACTGCTCCTTCCCTCAGATCAGTCGGCGCGTGTCCGCCTGCTCGTACTGCTTCAGCTTCTCCTCGTCCAGCTCGATCCCCAGGCCCGGCTTCTGGGGCACGTGCACGTAGCCCTCGGGGTCGATGTTGAGCGGCTCGCTGAACACGAAATCGCGAAACTCCGGCGTCCAGTTGGGCGGGTCGTAGGGGAACTCGATGTACGGCACGCGGTCGACGGCGGCGGCCACGTGGAGGTTCGCCACCAGGCCGATGCCGTTCGTCCAGGTGTGGGGCGTGAAGGTCTTGCCCGCAGTCTCCACCATCGCCGCGATCTGGCGCGCCGTCGAGATGCCGCCGATGAACGTGCAATCGGGCTGGTACACGTCGAAGCAGCCCTTCTCCAAGTAGATGCGGACCTCCTCCGGCCCGCGGTTCAGCTCGCTGCCGGCCAGGCGGAGCGTGGTCAGGTGCCGCCGCATCTCGGCCAGGCCGTCGTAGTCGTAGGCGTCGAGCGGCTCCTCCAGCCAGTACACGCCCAGGCGCTCCATCTCCCTGGCGGCGGCTATGGCCGTATTCAGGTCCCAGCGGTTCGGCTGCCGGTCCGGGGCGATGCGCCAGCCCCAGTTGGCGTCGACCATGATGTCCATGTCGTCGCCGACGGCCTTGCGCACCGCCTCCAGCGTCTTTACGTCCTCGCGGATGTCGGCGCTGTGGAAGCGCAGCTTGACGGCCCGGAACCCTTCCGCCTTGATCTGCTCGACCGACTCGACCCGCGCCTCCAGCGACCGCAGCTCGCCGGTGGAGGCGTACGCCTTGAGGCGGTCGGCGCCGCCGCCGAGGAGACGGTAGACGGGCTGGCCCGTCGCCTTACCGATGATGTCCCAGAGCGCCACCTCAACCGGCCAGGGCCTCCCCACGAAGAAGGCCATGGAGCGCAGGTTCGCCACGTGCTGCTCGATGGCGAACGGGTCCTGCCCCATCAGGAACAGCCCCGCCACCTCCCAGCGCACCGGCACGCCCCCCGAGCCGATGCCGACGATGCCCTCGTCCGTGTGGACCTCGACCACGTGGATCCGCGACGAAGTAGCGGCAAGGGGCTGCCAGGTGGGATGGAAGGGCTGGGGCATGGGGCACTCGAAGAGGCGGACCTTGACCTGGGTGATCCTCACGGCGGGGCTCCTCCTGGCGGTGTGCTGGGCTGCCCGTATCTTATTAGGGGCCGGCGGGGGCGTCAACGGAACGCTGCGTAGTTCGCCCCACCCACCCCTGAGGCTATCGCCTCAGACACCGGGGACAACGGCCCCGGTTATCCGTCCCGCCGGTGGCAGACCTCCCCCAAATTGACAGCGTATCGCCCGCGGCGATAGGCTTATGGCATCTCAGGACAAAGGGGGCGGCATGACAGGGCCGCTGGAAGGCATCCGCGTCCTCGACTTCACCATCGCCCAGCAGGGGCCATATGCCACCCTGCTCATGGCCGACATGGGCGCCGAGGTGATCAAGGTGGAGCAGCCCGGCCACGGGGAGATCGGCCGCGTCCTCGCCGTCGACCGGGAGAGCCGCGTCTCCTGCTACTTCCTGGCCATCAACCGGGGCAAGAAGAGCCTCACCGTCGACCTGAAGAAGGAGAAAGGCCGCGAGCTCGTCCTCCGCCTCGCCCGCGACTGCGACGTCGTCGTCCACAACTTCCGGCCGGGGGTAATGGAGAAGCTGGGCCTGGGCTACGACGAATTCAGGGGCGCGAACCCGCGCATCATCTACGCCAGCGCCTCCGCCTTCGGGACGCGCGGGCCGCTGGGCCGCAAGCCGGGGAACGACATCCTGGCGCAGGCGGTGAGCGGCCTGGTCAGCGTGACCGGCGAGAATGACGGCTCCCACCCCCTCCCCACCGGCGTCGCCATCGCCGACCACGTGGGGGCGGTGACGCTGGCCCTGGGGATCCTGGCCGCGCTCCTGCACCGCGAGCGCACCGGCGAGGGCCAGCAGGTGGAGGCGTCGCTGCTGGGGAGCATGGTGGCGGCCCAGTCCTGGGAGCTGACCCACTACCTGGTGACCCGCCAGCTGCCCGGCCGCGCCGGACGGGGGCACCACCACCTGCCCCTGCTCTGGCAGGTCTACACCACCGCCGACGGCTACATGGCCATCGGCGGACTGTACCCGCACCGCTGGCCCGACTTCTGCGCCGCTATCGACTGGCCGGACCTGGCCGGGGACGAGCGCTTCGAGTCCCTCGGCAACCGCATCCGCAACCGGGACGAGCTGAATCGCCTGCTGGACGGGCACTTCGCCCGGCGGCCGGCGGCCGAGTGGCTCAAGCGTCTGGAGGCCGCCGATATCTTCTGCGCCCCCGTCCACGACTACGAGCAGGTGGCAACCGACCCCCAGAACCGCGAGAACGAGTACCTGGTGCCGCTGCGCCACCCCCAGCTCGGGGATATCACCGTCGTGGGCTCCCCTATCCGCTTCAGCGCCACCCCCGCCGAAATCCGCGAAGCCGATCCGGCGCTGGGCCAGCACACGGACGAAGTGCTCCAGGGGTTCGGCTACTCGGCGGAGGAGATCGAGCGGCTGCGCCGGGAGGGCGTTCTCTAGGCTACGGTAGCGTCGCCGGCGACGGACTGCCGCCTTAGGACGAGGGGTACGGGGCTGGGAAGAGGCCCGGCGACAACGCCGGCGGCCCGCAGCTCCGCCACCTCCTCCGCTGACAGCCCCAGCCACGAGGAGAGGACGGCGCCCGTGTGCTCGCCGAGGACGGGGGAGGAGCCGCGGACCCCGCCCGGCGTGCGCGATAGCCTCACGGGCAGGCCGGGGAGCGTTAGCTTGAAGCCGGACGGGTGCTCCACCTCCACCAGTATCTCCCGCGCCTTCACCTGGGGGTGTTCGGCGGCCTGAGCGATGTTGTTCAGCGGGCCGCAGGGAAGGCCGATGGCGTCGAACTCGCGGAGCCACTCGTCGGTGGTCCTTTCGCGGAGGGCGACGTTGAGGATGGGCTCCAGATCGCCGTGGTGCTGGTTGCGGAGGTGGGGCGTCTCGAAGCGGGGGTCGTCGATGAGTTCGGTGCGGCCGATGGTGGCGCAGAAAAGCTCCCACTGGTTCTCCACGCCCCAGCTGAGGGCCAGCACAATCCAGCCGTCGCGGGTGGGGAACGCCTGGAACGGCGTCGTGAGGGGATGGCGGGTACCCAGCGGCTCCGGCACCTGGCCGGTGGCGAAGTAGCGGACGAAGGCGTTCTCCTGGATGGCGACCTGACAGTCCAGCATGCTGACGTCGATGAACTGGCCGCGGCCGCTCTTCTCGCGCTCGTGGAGGGCGGCCAGGACGCCGACCGCGGTGTACAGACCGGCGGCGATATCGCCCAGCGATATTCCCGGCCGGACCGGCGGGCCGCCGGGTTCCCCGGTGATGCTCATGATGCCGCCCATGCCCTGCACCACGATGTCCAGGGCCGGCCGCATCCGCTCCGGCCCCGTCTGTCCGAAGCCGGAGGTGGCGGCGTAGACGAGTCGTGGGTTACGGCGGCTGAGGACGTCGTACCCCAGGCCCAGCGCTTCCATGGTGCCGGGGGTGAAGTTCTCCGTGACCACGTCCGCCGCCTCTACCAGGCGGAGGAACAGTTCTGTCCCCCGCTCCTGCTTCAGTTCCAGGCAGACGCTCTTCTTGCCGCGGTTGACGGAGAAGAAGTAGCAGCTCTCGTCGTTAAGGTAAGGGCCGGTGGTGCGGGCGACGTCGCCGTAGGGCGGCCGTTCGACCTTGATGACCTCGGCACCGAGGTCGCATAGGATCATGCTGGCGAAAGGCCCGGCCAGGACCCACGTCAGGTCCAGGACGCGGACGCCGTCGAGAGGACCGCCCTTAGAAGAACGAGCGCTTTTCTTTATAGCAGCCCCATGATACGGCCGCTACGGGAAAAGCGCGACTCGTCTTCTATTCGGTTGTCGGTTGCGTCGCCTTAAGCCGACTGGCTGGTGAGGGTCAGACGGGGCCCTTCAGTGGTCTCCTGGGCGTCGATAGTAGCCTCGGCCAGGATCTCGGCCACCGCCGGCGCGACGAGCAGAACGTTTGTGCCCTCGGTCTGGAAGACCTGGTCGTCGTCGCTGGCCGCATCGAAGGTAAGCTCGAAGCTGTCGCCCTTGTGAACGAGGCGCAAGGTCTTCTCGGTCGCTTCCTCGTGGCCTAACTGAATGTCCTTGAGCAGCTGCGCGGCCTTATCGGTGACGATGAGCGGCATGACGCTCCCTCCTCTCATCTTCGGGGATTGTTGATAGACCTCCTAGCGTTAGACGGAGAATCGAAGCCGCGCTCCGATTACCAGCGCGGCCTGCCGGTCCGCACCTTCGAGAAGCAGTCGCTGCAGTAGACAGGCCGGTCCTGACGGGGCTGGAACGGCACCTGAGCAGCGGCGCCGCAACTGGCGCAGACCGCGTCGTAGAGTGTGCGGCTGCCGCCGCCGTAGCCAGAGGAACCGCCTCCCCTCTCGGAGCGGCGAGCCTGCCGGCAATCGGGACACCGCTTGGGGTCCTGATAGCCACGGCTGGCGTGGAACTGCTGATCCTCGGCGGAGAAGGTAAACTCCTGGCCGCAATCAGCACAAACCAGGGTCTTGTCCTGATAGGTCACTCGATGACCTCCCTTCCTTGTGTCCGGTTACGTTCGGTCATCGAGCAGGGCGGGGGGTGCGGATTTAAGAGAACCCGACGTCGAACTTAACCTCTACAACTAAAAGCGGCCTCCAAGGAGACCGTATCCGGTTGTAGAACGTGCTTTTCCCTAGCATAACACACACGGCGGGAGGCCGACAACCGCGGGTTCCGAATTCGGCTAGCCGGACCGGCGCCGGTGACGGGGCGCTCAGCCAGGGCGGAAGTCGGGCCGACCGTCCCCCATCTCCGCGATGACTTTCGGCTGAACCCGTAGCTGACGCGCCATCAGCGCCGACGCCTCGTTCAGGTCGTCCTTGCTGAAGCCATACGTGGTGTACAAGACCTTGCCCATGCGGTCGATGAGGAAGAGGGTGGGAGTAGCGGGCGGGTCGTAGACGTCGGAAACAATGAACCCGGGCTCGTCGAGGAGGACGGGGAAGGTCAGCTGGAGGGCGCCGGCGTAGCGCTCGGTCTCAACCTGGGGGCTCTGCGATACGCCCCAGAGCTGCCAGCCGTCGTTCCGATACGCCTCGAGCAGGCGCTGGATATAGGGAAAGGCGAGGTCGCAGGTGGCGCAGGTGGTCTTGAAGAAGACGAGGAGCGCCGGCCCCCGGGCCAGGGCTTCAGCGAGGGAATAGCTACGGCCGTCGGTGCCGGTCAGGGCGAAGTCGGGGGCCGTCGCCCCGGGCTGCAGTAGGCTCACGATGATAGTGCTGTCGGGACGTCGATGCGGGGGCCAATCGGTATAATACCTTACGTCGAGCCCCCGTCACAAACGCAGTCGCATGACCGAGGAAGCAGCGCGAATCCGGGCCCCCGAGCTGACCGGCGGCTACTGGGTGAACAGCGAGCCGCTGATCATGGAGTCGCTGCGCGGACGCCCGCTCCTCATCGACTTCTGGGACTACACCTGCATCAACTGCATCCACACCCTGCCCTACCTGGTCGAGTGGCATCGGCGTTACTCTCCCCTCGGCCTGACGATAGTGGGCGTGCACGCCCCCGAGTTCTCCTTCGCCAAGCAGCTGGACGGCGTGAAGCGGGCCATCGAGGAGTTCGGCATCGAATACCCCGTCGTGATGGACAACGACTTCGCCATCTGGCGGGCGTACGCGAACCGCTACTGGCCCGCGAAGTACCTCGTGGACGGCGAGGGGTACATCCGCTACTACCACTTCGGCGAAGGGGCGTACGTGGAGACGGAGCAGGCCATCCAGGGGCTGGTCCGCGAGGTGAGGGCGGACGCCCCGCTCCTGGAGCCGGTGCAGCCTGTGCGCGACGAGGACCGGCCGGGCGCGGCCTGCTATCGCGTCACCCCCGAGCTGTACCTGGGCTACCAGCGGGGGCGCATCGGCAACCCGGGCGGCTACGTGCCCAAGAAGGGACACGTCTACCGCGACCCGGGCCGGCACGCCGAGGGCTACTTCTACCTGGAAGGGGAGTGGGCCGCAGACGAGGAGCAGGTGATGAAGCCGTGGGGCAGCGGCGGCGAGAGCCGCGTCTCCATCCGCTACACGGCGAAAGAGGTCAACCTGGTTACGAACCCTTCCTTCGGGAGGGAGTGCCGCGTCTGGCTTGCGCAGGACGGCACCCCGCTCGCCGGGGACGACGCCGGCGCCGATGTCCGCTTCGAGGAAGACGGGCGCAGCTACGTGGACGTGGACACGCCGCGCATGTGCCGCCTGGTCAACAACCGTGAGCTGGACAGCCACGATCTCACCCTGGCGACGGAGTCGGCGGGGCTGGCGCTGTACGCTTTCACCTTCGTCTCCTGCGTCGTGCCGGAGGAGCAGGCGTGAGGCCGGCCTTGGTGAGGCCCTCAGGCGGCGGAGGCGGCCCTCGCCTTGCAGTCGATATCTCAAGGGCCAGCGAATGCAGCAGGAAGACGCTAGAAGGAGGTGAGGAGCCGCGTTAGCCGCCCAGACAGTCCCGGGCTACCTGCTCGCAGGTCTGGCCAGCCCTCACGGTGATAGACCCGACGTTGAGGAAGGGCAGAACGAAGTTAGTGGCCTTGTCCGGAGTGTCCGCCTCGAGCACCAGGATCACCGTATGCTCCGGCTCATTCACCCAGTCGGCGAGAATCTTCACGCCGTATTTGTCGGCGGTGGCCTGGTTGACGTGATTGGCCAGCTGGCGCACCATCTCAGGGTTCTTCGTGGGGCAGGTATCCGCCGGGTGGGTGTGCTGAACAAGGTATAGGGGCATGAGACCTCCTTGCGTAACTTGAGTTTCTCGATTGAAATTATAATGTAACGCAGGTTCGGGCGCAATCTGAAGGAAGCGAAGCCGAGTATGCCGCCATCGAAAGACGCGTTCCGCCGGGCCATGAGACTCTTCGCCACCGGAGTCACCATAGTCACCACCCGCCTGGGCGACCAGCTGCACGGCATGACGGCCAACGCGTTCACGTCGCTGTCGCTGGAGCCGTTGCTGGTGCTCATCTGCGTCGACAAGGCCGCCGACACACACGATATCCTCAAGCAGAGCGGCGTCTTCGCCGTCAACATCCTGGACGAAGAGCAGGGGGCCCTGGCCGACCAGTTCGCCCGCAAGGAGTCGCAGCACGACCACCGCATCGAACGGCTCGCCTACTCTGTCCGGTCGACGGGCGCCCCCATCCTCGCCGGGTGCCTCGCCTACGCCGACTGCCGGATCATCGCCGAGTACCCCGGCGGCGACCACACGATATTCGTCGGCCGGGTGGAGGAGGCGGACGCCGACCGGAAGAAGCGGCCGCTCATCTTCTACCAGGGACGCTACCAGAAGCTGGCCGAATAGCTACGGCTTCTTGGCCCAGGGCAGCACGTACGCCGGCGACTCCACCAGCGCCTTCGCCCGCCCGTCCGTGACCAGGCAGACGAAGTCCAGCGCCGAGTAGAGCGTGGGGTCGTAGCCGCGCAGGGCGGTCGTAGCGCCTTCCTGGTCGATGTAAGGGTAGTAGCCCAGCACGACAAGGGCCCGCAGGTCGCACTCCCGCCCAGCCAGTGCGGGGCCGGCCTCCGCCAGCGCCCGGCGGAAGTTGCGCCGCACGGCGATGCCCATGTCGCGCGCCGCGTCCGGCGGCACGCCGACGATGAGCACGCCGTGCTCGTCGATCGCGAGGTGCTGGAGGGTCCAGGCGTCGACCGTCTCGAGCTCCGCCCACTGGCCCACGTTCTCTACCTGGCCGGCGGCGCTGACGATGCGGTCGAGCAGCTCGCGCCGGTGCTCCTCGTCCTCGGGCAGGCGGTGGAGGCGGGTGCTGTCGAGGTCGTAAGAGCCGTGGACGTGCTCGCTCATCTTGGCCCAGTAGGCGTCCAGGGGCCCGGCGACGGAGACGAGGGCGCCCTCCTCCCGCACCTTGCGTAGATAAAGGGTGACGGGAAGCGGGACGAAGCCGCGCTCGCCGGGCTGGAGGGAGAAGGCGGCGTCGCGCACCCGCTGGGCGAACTCCATCGACTCGCGGCCGCCGCCGGGGAGGTCGGCGCCGGGCGGGAGCCAGAGCGCGTACCCCCCCTTAAGGCCGACGGCGACGTCCTGCTGGAGCTGCTGGCGGTACGCCTGCCACACCTCGTTTTCGCCCGGGTCGACGAGGCGGCGCACCTCGACGGCCAGCGCATAGTGGCCATCGGAGGCAGCGGCGCTGAGACCGAAGGGCTCCGCGTAGGTGCGTTCCTGGACCTGGAAGCGGCGGCCGTGGGCCGCCGCCAGCCAGTCCAGGAACAGCTCCAGGCAGACGTCTTCTTCTCGCATGAGCGGGCCTCACAACGGATGATAAACGGCGAGGCGGACGGCGTCACCATCCGCCTCGCCGTTCGGTTCTGTACGAAGGACGCTAGCCCGCCGCTTCAACGACCATGGCAATGCCCTGGCCGCCGCCGATGCAGAGGGTAGCGAGGCCGCGCTTGGCCTGGCGGCGCTTCATCTCGTAGAGAAGGGTCACCAGGATGCGGCAGCCGCTGGCGCCGATCGGGTGGCCCAGGGCGATAGCGCCGCCGTTGACGTTGACCCGCTCCCAGTCCCAGCCCAGCTCTCGCCCCACGGCCAGCGACTGGGCCGCGAACGCCTCGTTCGCCTCGATGAGGTCGATGTCGCCCAGGTCCAGCCCCGCCTTCGCCAGGACGTTGCGAACGGCGGGCACCGGGCCGATGCCCATGATGCGGGGCGGGACGCCGGCGGCGGCGTGGGCCCGCACGGAGGCCAGCGGCTTCGCTCCGGTTTCCTCCGCCTTCTTCCGCGACATGACCACCACCGCCGCAGCGCCGTCGTTGAGGCCGGAGGCGTTGCCAGCGGTAACGCTGCCGTCGGGCGAGAAGGCCGGTCGCAGGGGCGCAAGCTTGTCGAGCGTGGTGTCGGGCCGCAGGTGCTCGTCCCGGTCGACGACCACAGTCCCCTTGCGCTGCTGGACCTCGACGGGCACGACCTCCTCGGCGAAGGCGCCGTTCTCCCACGCTTTCGCCGCCTTCTTCTGGCTGGCGACGGAGAAGGCGTCCTGGTCCTCCCGCGAGATCTCGTACTCGCGGGCGACGTTCTCAGCGGTGCCGCCCATGTGGCAATCGCTGAAGACGCACCAGAGGCCGTCGCTGATCATGCTGTCCACGAGCTCGGCGTGGCCCATGCGGTAGCCGAAGCGGGCCTTCGGCAGGAGGTAGGGCGCCCCCGACATGCTCTCCATGCCGCCGGCCACCACGACGTCGGCGTCGCCGAGCATGATGGCCTGGGCGGCCAGGGCCACGGTCTTGAGGCCGGAGCCGCACACCTTGTTCACCATCGTGGCGGGGACGCTGTCGGGGATGCCGGCCCCCATGGCCGCCTGCCGGGCGGGGTTCATCCCCAGCCCGGCGGACAGGACGTTGCCGAAGAGCACCTCGTCCACCTGGTCGGGCGGGACGTTGGCGCGGGAGAGGGCTTCCTTGATGGCGGCGGCGCCGAGGGTGGGGGCGGGCACTTCCGAGAGGCTCCCGCCGAAGGTGCCGATGGGCGTGCGGGCGGCGCCGACGATGACGACCTCAGCCTGCCCTGAGCTTGTCGAAGGGTTCATGGGGACCTCCGTCTAGATTCGCTGCCATCATACCGCAGGGGGCGGCGTGGACGCGAGCGAAGGGTCGATGGTCTGGGCAGGTAGCGTCACGCCCAGGCTGCGCCACATGTACCACGTCCCCACGCTGCGGTAGGGACGCCACGCCTCGGCGAGGCGCCGCATCTCTTCGCCGCCGGGCAGCTCCGCCAACCCGTACACCTGCATGAACCCCCGCCGCACGCCCAGATCGTCCACCGGGAGGACGTCCGGCCGTCCCAGGCAGAAGATCAGCAGCATCTCCGCGGTCCAGCGGCCGATGCCCTTGACCGCGGTCACCCGCAGGATGACCTCCTCGTCGTCCAGGCCGTCGAAGTCGCCGTCGCCCAGGTGCCCGGAGCCGAACTTCTCCGACAGGTCGCGGAGGTAAGCGATCTTCTGGCGCGAGAGCCCGGCCGGCTGGAGCAGCTCGTCGCTGGCGGCGAGGAACTGCTGTGCCGTGAAGAAGCGCTCTTCGTCCGTCTCCAGGGCGGCGAGGACGCGGTTCATGATGGCCCGGGCCGCGGGCCCGGCGAGTTGCTGGAAGAAGACGGCGCGGGCCAGCATCCGGTAAGGGCCATCGCGGGGACGGAGGGTGAAGGGCCCGACGGCGTCGATGACCCGGGCCACGGCCGAATCGGCCGCTCTCAGGTGGGCGACGGCGGCATCCGGGTCGTACTTCAGCCCGCCGCCATCGGACCGTTCCACCGCCGCCATCGGTGCTACTCCCCGGCGAGGGCCGCCAGCTCCCACGTGTGCTGGATGTCGTGGGCGGCGAAGCCCTGGAGGTAGCGCAGGAACGGCACCTGGCCGATGCCCATGAAGACCAGCTCGATAGGCTGCTCCAGATGAGCCGGCCGCAGGTCGGAGAGGAGCTCGATAGTCCGGCGCCGGTGCCCGGCCCGCTCCTCCATCAGCTCGCCCACCGACTTCTCGCCGCGGGCGGAGATAAGCTCGGCATTCCCGGCATCGACGTCCGGCCAGTCGAGGACGCGACCGGTCTCGTGCAGGCCGCGCAGGAGGTGCTGGCAGACCCAGTCGCCCGTCGCCAGGTGGGCTAGGAGGTCCTTGTAGCGCCAGCCGGGGTTGCCGCTCGCCTCCTGCCAGCGCGACGGCTCGACGCGGGCCACCACCTGCTCGAGACGCTGCTGGCAGGCGTTCAGGTTCTCGACGATGGGCTTGAGGTCGGGCAGCAGGCCAGCCATGGTTGTGAGAGGATTCTACCGCTTATCGAAGGGGTTGGCCAACGTCCATGCCTACGTCGCCAGGGCAACGACGAACAGGGCGACGGCCACCATCAGCGCCAGCCGCACCCGCCCGGCCGTCGGGTAGCGGCGCAGGCCGGCGAAGACCACGGCGGCGCCGACCAGCGGCGTCAGCACAACGCGCAACGGATGATCGGACTCCATCCCGCCAGCCTTGAGCGCGGCCTGGAACCCGAGGGCGATGAGGAAGGCGATGACGGGAAGGACCAGCGCCAGACTCGGGATCGAGACCCGGGGTCGCTGCGGCTGCTCCGGGGCGGGCTGGAGCCGGCGGGGCCGGGGGCGGGCGGCGGGACGGCTCATGGCCTTACTGGAGGTACATTCCCCCGTTGATGTTGAGCTGCGCCCCCGTGATGTACTCCCCCTCGGCGACCAGGAAGCGGCAGAGGCGGGCTACTTCCTCCGGCCGCCCGAAGCGGCCGATCGGTATGCGGGCCAGGAGCGCCTGCTTCACCTCTTCCGTCAGGTTCAGCACCATGTCCGTCTCGATGAACCCGGGGCAGAGGGCGTTGACGGTGATGTTGTACCGGGCCAGCTCCTGGGCGGCCGCCCTGGTGAAGCCGACCATGCCCGCCTTGGCCGCGGCGTAGTTCGACTGGCCCACGTTGCCCATCTGCCCGACGATCGACGCCATGTTGATGACGCGACCCCAGTTCCGCTCTATCATCTGGGGCACGACGAGGCTGGTGCAGTAGTACACGCTGTTCAGGTCGGTGGCGATGACCTCCTCCCACTCCTCCGCGGTCATCCGCCGGAGCGTGCGGTCGCGGTTCACGCCGGCGTTGTTCACCAGGATGTCGACGTGGCCGAACTCCTCCATCGCGGCGTCCACCAGGCGCTTGCACTCCTCGAGCCGCTTCACGTCCGCCGGGACGACGATGGCACTGACGCCGTTGGCGGAGACCTCCTTGTGCAGCGCCTCGGCCGCGTCCTTGCTCTGAAAATAGTTGATGGCGACGTTGCAGCCGTGGGCCGCCAGCTCCCGGACGACGGCCGCTCCCAGCCCCCGCGAGCTGCCGGTAACGATGGCTACCTTCCCGTCCTTAAGACACGACACCTGCGCCCTCCCCGAGGTTGCTTTTCCTCCGTGTAGCTGCAGGGCTTTAGCCCTGCCCGGAGAGGCAGGCCTGAAGGCCTGCAGCTACATGCTAACGTTTATACCACGCTTCCAGCACGGAGTTAATCTGGGCTATGTGCTCTTCCAGGTGATCGCTGTAGATGGTGAGCCAGTTTTCAGCGATGTGGCGGCCCAATTCCGTGTGCGTGCCCTGGCTCTGCCAGGCCTCCTCCGGCAGACGGCGGAGGAGGGCGGCGGTGTTGGCGCGCACGGCCTCCACGGTGGCCAAGGCCACGTCCAGCGGGTGGTTGTGGTAATCGAAGACGCGGGCCCACGCGGACTCGTTGTAGCCGATGATGGTCGGCTCCTTCTCGCCAACCAGGTAGCGGATGCGCATGTGGTCGTTCGTCTCGCTGTCAGCGCAGTGCACGATCACTTCGTGGACGGAGAACTCGTCCGGGGAGGGCTTCCACTGCAGCGCCTCCGGCGGCACGCGGGCCAGCGCTTGGCGCAGCCTTGCCGGGGCGCTGGCGCACTGCTCGATGAGGGCTTGTCGTTCGGCGGCGCTGAGCTTCATGGCGGTCAGACCGCCGTCGGGGCGCGGTAGTCGCCGAAGACCGTCCGCATCACGCCGCAGATCTCGCCCAGGGTGGCGTAAGCCTTCACCGCCTCGACAATGGGGTACATCAGGTTCTCGCTGTCGCGGCAGACCTCCTCCAGACGGCGGAGGGCGGCCTGGGCGGCGGCGTCGTCCCGCCGCTTCTTCAGCGCGCGCAGTTTCTCCACCTGGGCCCGCTCCGCCTCCGGGTTCACCCGGAAGATGAGCTGCGGCTCCTCGTTCTCCAGCTGGAACTTGTTCACGCCGACGATGATCTTGCGGCCCTCGTCGACGGCGCGCTGGTGGCCCCAGGACGCCTCCTGGACCTCGCGCTGCATGTAGCCCGACTCGATGGCCGAGACCGCCCCGCCCATGTCCTCGATCTTGTGGAGATAGTCCCACGCCTTCCGCTCGAGCTCGTTCGTGAGCCACTCCACGTAGTAGGAGCCGGCCATCGGGTCGACCGTGTCGGCGACGCCGCTCTCGTAGGCGATGATCTGCTGGGTGCGGACCGCAAGGCGCTGGGCCTCCTCCGTGGGCAAGGCCAGGGCCTCGTCGTAGCAGGAGAGGGCGAGCGACTGGACGCCGCCGAGGACGGTAGCCAGCGCCTGGAGGGTCGCCCGCACGATGTTCAGCTCGGGCTGCTGGGCGGTGAGGGTGGCGCCGCCAGTCTGGACGTGGGTTCGGAACATCCACGAGCGCGGGTCCTTGGCCCCGAAGCGCTCCCGCATTATCCTGGCCCACATCCGCCGCAGCGCCCGGTACTTGGCGACCTCCTCGAAGAAGTTGTTCTGGGTATTGAAGATCCACGAGATGCGCGGCGCGACGTCATCGATGTCGACGCCGCGCTCCAGGGCCGCCTCGATGTAGGCGATGGCGTTGGCGAAGGTGAAGGCCATCTCCTGCACGGCCGTCGAGCCGGCGTCCCGGATATGGTAGCCGCTGATGCTGATGGCGTTGAAGCGGGTAAGCTCGCCAGCGCAGTAGGCCATGAGGTCGGCGGCCAGGCGCAGAGAGGGCTTGGGCGGGTAGATGTAGGTGCCCCGGGCCACGTACTCCTTGAGCACGTCGTTCTGGACGGTGCCGGCAATGCGGTCTCGAGGGACGCCCTGCTTCTCGCCCACGGCCGCGTACATGGCGACGAGGACGGCGGCGGGGGCGTTGATGGTCATCGAGGTGCTGACCTGATCAAGGGGAATGCCGTGGAACATCGCCTCCATGTCCGCCAGCGTGTCGATGGCGACGCCGACCTTGCCCACCTCGCCGGCGGCCAGCTCGTCGTCGGAGTCGTACCCCAGCTGCGTGGGCAGGTCGAACGCCACCGAGAGGCCGGGCTGGCCCTCGCTCAGGAGAAACTTGAAGCGCTGGTTCGTCTCCTCGGCGGTGCCGTAGCCGGCGTACTGGCGGATGCTCCAGAGACGACCGCGGTACATGGTGGGCTGCACGCCACGGGTGTAGGGATACTCGCCCGGGAAGCCGACGTCCTCCGCGTAGTCGCTCTCGGCGATGTCCAGGGGGGTGTAGAGGGGCTTCGTCTCCGTAGAGCTGGTCTGGAACTGGGAATCGTCGCGCTGGCCGGAGCGGTCGAGGGCCGGCTTGAGGGTAGACTCCTCCCAGCGCTTCTGCTCCTGCTCGATGCGCTCCAGATCCTTCTTGTCGAACATAGGCTGCACCTCCCGGGCGGGCACGCCCTCTACTTGGGGGCGCCCTGCGCGCCCCGCTTCGCCACCAGGACGGAGCGGCGGAACCGCATCACGGTCTCGCCCCGCTGGTTGACGGCGCGCGTCTCCACGGTAACGACGCCGCGGTCCGCCTTCGACGTCTCCTTCTTGTCCAGAACGGTCGACTCGGAGTAGATGGTGTCGCCGTGGAAGGTGGGGGCCAGGAACTCGACCTTCTCGAACCCCAAGTTGGCCAGGGCTTTGCCCGAAACGTCCGGCACGCTCAGCCCCATGGCGATGTCCACCACCAGGTTCCCCACCACCACCTGCCGGCCGTACTGGCTGTCCTTGGCGTAGTTGGCGTCAATGTGAAGAGGGTGGTGGTTCATGGTGAGCATGCAGAAGAGGACGTCGTCGGCCTCGGTGATGGTGCGGCCCGGCCAGTGCTTGTACACGTCACCGACCTCGAACTCCTCGAAATAGCGACCGAATTCAGACACGCTCACACAGCCTCCGACAGCACAACGTATTGAGCCCGTGCGTGCGGCTCTGGAACCGGCAGGCCGTCTTCCTTCATGCCTTCGACGTGAAGAAGGATCGCCTCGTACATCTTGGCCTGCGTCTCCTTCACAGTCTTACCGGTGGCGACGCACCCGGGAAGGTCGGGCGCATAGGCGGAAAAATTTCGGTCGGCTTTTTCTATGACAATGAGGAAGCGCCTCATCACTCGTCTCCACGCTTCAAGCTTGCTTGCTTAAGGATGCTGTTGAGCGTTCCCGGCGCAAGCTCGTGACCGAGACGTCCTGCCACCGTCACGCGACCCGGCTTGGTCGCGTGCTTCAACTGTCGATGGCTGCCCTTCACTCTCACCACGTACCACCCGTCCTCTCTCAAGAGTCGCAAGACATCTCGAACGTTCACATCGCGCTATGCTACTCCCCGAACATCTTGAGGATGTTGCGGGCGATGACCAGCTTCTGGATCTCGTTCGTCCCCTCGCCGATGAGCATGAAGGGGGCGTCGCGGTAGTAGCGCTCGACCCGCATCTCCTTGGTGTAGCCGTAGCCGCCGTGGATACGGAGGGCCATGAGGGAGACCTCCTGCGCCACCTCGGTGGCGAACAGCTTGGCCATCCCCACCCAGAGGTCGGCGCGCTCCCCGGCGTCCTTGCGGGCGGCCGCCGCCCGCGTGAGAAGGCGGGCCGCCTCGATCTTGGTGGCCATGTCGGCCAGCATGAGCTGGATCGCCTGGTGGTCGGCGATGGGCCGGCCGAACGTGCGCCGCTGCTTCGAGTAGCGGACGGAGTCCTCGAGCGCCGCCGTCGCCACGCCGACGGCGCGGGAGGCCACGTTGATGCGGCCGATCTCGATGGTGGCCATGATGTGGTACCAGCCCTGGCCCTCCTCGCCGCCGACGACGTTGCCGGCGGGCACCCGGGCGTCCTCGAAGAACAGCTCCGTGGTGTCGATGCCCTTGTAGCCCAGCTTCTCGATGAGGCGGCCGACGGTCATGCCCGGCGTCTCGTCCTTGTCGACGATGAAGGTGGTCATGCCGGAGTACGGCGGCTGGGCCCGCGGGTCCGTCTTGGTGAGGACGGCGAAGAGCTTGCCCTGGACCCCGTTGCTCACGAACATCTTCGTCCCGTTGAGGACGTAGTCATCGCCGTCCCGGACGGCGGTCATCTGGATGGCCTGAAGGTCGGAGCCGGCGTTGGGCTCGGTCATGCAGAGGCCGGCCCGCTTCTCGCCGGTGGCCATGGCGGGGAGCCAGCACCGCTTCTGCTCCTCCGTGCCAAAGCTGTTGATCATCCAGGAGACCATGGCGTGGGTGTTGATGACGCCGCCCAGGCTCATCCAACCCCGCGACAGCTCCTCGACGATGGCGGAGTAGGTGGTGAAGGGGAGGCCCAGGCCGCCGTACTCGGGGGGAATGGTGATCCCCATCATGCCGAGGCCTTTCATCTGGTCGATGAGGGCGGCCGGGTACTCGTCGCGGTGCTCCAGCTCCGTGGCGATGGGCAGGACCTCCTTCTCCACGAAGCGGCGCACCTCCGAGACGATGAGCTGCTGCTCCTCCGTCAGGGCGGCGAGAGTCGGCGTCGGCATAATCACTCCTCGGCGTCGCCCGGCCTCAGCGAGGCCGGCGACGGGCGGCACGGGTGAACCTTTGGTCAAAGCCCGCTGCGCGCGCTTTAGTTTAATCCTAGCCCGCGCTAGACCGCAACCCGAACGGTGCTTCCGCCGAGGTTGCGCCGCCGCCGGCCCAGACGGTATATTGGTCGCCGCAGCCCCTCACGGCCGGGAGAAGGAGGCCCCCCTTGCGCACTACCGAGGTCTGCGAGATTGGCGAGGTCCCGCCCCTGGGGTACGTCCCCAAGTACATGTACGCCCAGCTGATCCGCAGAGAACGGTTCGGGCAGCCCACCGCCGCCTTCCAGGTAGAGAAGGTCGAGACGCCGTCCCTCAAGCCGGACGAGGTCCTGGTGTTCGTCATGGCGGCCGGCATCAACTACAACAACGTCTGGGCGGCCCTGGGCCAGCCCCTCGACGTCATCCAGGTGCACGAGCGAGAAGGCGACCTCTCCGGCTTCCACATCGGCGGGAGCGACGCCTCGGGCATCGTCTACGCGGTGGGCGACGAAGTCACCAACGTCAAGGTAGGCGACCACGTGGTCGTCCACTGCGGCTGGTGGGACCGCGACGACCCTTTCATCAAGGCCGGCGGCGACCCGATGCTGGCGCCTTCGGCCCGCATCTGGGGCTACGAGACCAACTGGGGAAGCTTCGCCCAGTTCACCAAGGTGCAGGGACACCAGTGCCTGCCCAAGGCGCCCCACCTGACCTGGGAGGAGGCGGCTGCCCCCACGCTGGTGGGCTCCACCGCTTACCGGATGCTGCGGGCTTGGCCGCCGCACGTGGTAGAGCCGGGGAACGTGGTACTGGTGTGGGGCGGCGCCGGCGGCCTCGGCTCCATGGCCACCCAGATCGCGCGCGAGTTCGGCGGCATCCCCGTGGCCGTCGTCTCCAGCGACGACAAGTTCGAGTTCTGCCAGCGCCTGGGCGCCAAGGGCTGCATTAACCGCAAGAAGTTCGACCACTGGGGGATGATGCCCCACTGGACCGACCGCGAGGGCTACGGCCGCTGGCTAGAGGGTGTGCGCGCCTTCGGCAAGGCGATCTGGGACGCCGTCGGCGAGCGCAAGAGCCCGCGTATCGTCTTCGAGCACCCGGGCGAGGACACCATCCCCACCTCCATCTTCGTCTGCGACACCGGCGGGATGGTGGTGATCTGCGCCGGCACTACCGGCTACAACGCCGTGGTCGACCTCCGCTACCTGTGGATGCGGCAGAAGCGGTTCCAGGGCTCCCACTTCGCCAACGACGACCAGGCCGCCGCCTTCAACCAGCTGGTCGTCGACGGCAAGATCGACCCTTGCCTGTCGCGGGTGTTCGCCTTCGACGAGATCGGGCTGGCCCACCAGCTGATGTCCGAGAACAAACACCCGGAGGGGAACATGGTCGCCCTGGTCAGCGCACCCCGTCCGGGCCTAAAGGGCCTGCCCTAGGCCGCGATGGGAGGCGAGGCTGTGGCCGACGTGCTGGGCGTAAAGGTGGGGGACCGGGCGGAGTTCCGGAAGACGGTGACCCGCGACGACATCGTCCGCTTCGCCGAGGTCACCGGCGACGCCAACCCCCTCCACCTGGACGAGGCGTACGCCGGCAGGACGCGCTTCGGTCGGAACGTGGCCCACGGCATCCTCAGCGCCGGCTTCATCTCGGCGGCCCTGGGGACAAAGCTGGCGCCCAACTGCTGCGTCATCTATCTGAGCCAGAGCCTGCGCTTCCTGCGCCCCGTCTTCATCGGCGACGAGGTGCGGGCGGTGGTGGAAGCGAAGGGAGTCGACCCGCAGAAGCGGATCGTGACGGTGAAGACGGAGTGCTACAACCAGGACGGCGAGCCGGTGGTCACGGGGGAGGCGGTGGTGCTGCTCGACCCGGCGCCGCAGTAGGCCGAAGAGACGGTCCTACTCCAGCCGCTCCAGGCTGGACCCCTCGTCGTACAGCTTGACGACACGGACGCCGCGCGGGGGCGCCGCCTGCACGCACAGCTCGCAGAGGACGCACTCGTCCTCGTTCTCCGGCACCACGCGGGCACCGCCGTCGGCGGACTGCTCGAAGATGTTGACCGGGCAGACCTCGGCCAGCTTCTTCGCCAGGTCGGCCTGAGCGGCCACCTTCGGGTCCAGGTCAACACGGATGAACATGCCCATCAGGCGAAGCCCTGCCTGGCGCCGTAGGGACAGAGCTTGAACTCTGTCCTGGGCCGAGCTAAAGCTCGGCCCCTACGGGGAGAGATGATGCGACCGAACATTGTCCTCAGGCCACTTCCCCCAGCCGCTCCTTCACCAGCTTCGGAATGTCCGATATCTCCTCGGCCACGGAGATGCCCGCCTCGGTCAGGCGGCGGATCTTCTCGGCGGCCGTGTCCTGGCGTCCCTCCACTATCGTGCCGGCGTGGCCGAAGCGCATGCCCGGCATGGCGTCCATGAACCGCCCGGCCATGAAGGCGACGACGGGCAACCGGCTGCCGTTCCGCTGTACGTACTCCGCCAGCTGCGCCTCCATGGGTCCGCCCGGCTCCGAGTAGATCACGATAGCCTTCGTCTCGGGGTCAGCCTCGAAGAGGGGCATCAGCTCGGCGTAGGTGGAGCCAATGATGGCGTCACCGCCGATGCTGATCGCCGTGCTCTCCCCCAGGCCGGCGGCGGTGAGAGCGTTCGATATCTCCGTGGTCATGCCGCCGCTCCGGGACATCACGCCGACGGGCCCCGGCCGGTACGCCTTGCGCGTATCCTCGGCCGGGCCGCCGATTCCCCCCATCTTCGACTTGCCCGGAGAGATGATTCCCAGGCAGTTGGGGCCGATGACGCGGGCGCCCTGGAGACGGGCGTACTCCAGCACCTGGGCCACCTCGCCGCGGGGGATGCGCTCGGTGACGATGACCAGCAGCTTGATGCCGTTGTCCAGCGCCTCCAGGGCGGCGTCCCGCACGAAGGCGGGCGGCACGGCCAGCACCGCACCGTCCACATGCATCTGCGACGTGATCTCGCGGACGGTGTCGTACACGGGGACGCCGTAGACGTCGCGGCCGCCGCGGCCGGGCGTCACCCCGCCCACCACCTTCGAGCCGTAGTCCAGGCACTCGCGGGTCATGTTCACGGCCTCGCGGCCGGTGATGCCCTGGATGATGAAGGTGGTGCTCCCGTCGACGAGGATGGACATGGCTATTGATCAAGACCGCAGGTTGCAACCTGCGGTATCAGAGGGAAGGGCATGCCGCGGGTTAAAACCCGCGGTTCCGGGGACACCTCGCGGCGAGGGTGTTGTCGTGCACACGTCACGACGCGAGATTCCCTTCGGCTTCGCTCAGGGCAGGCTTCGCTTCGCTCAGAATGACGGGGGGATGGCACGCTAGACACTCGCCTTCGTCTTCTCCACCGCCCGCCGCGCCGCCTCCGACATGGAGACGCCGCGGTCGCAGTACTCGACGCCGTACTTACGCAGGATCTTGAAGCCTTCCTCCTCCCAGGCGCCCGGGATGCGGAAGATGGCGATCTTCTCCGCCGGGTCGAAGCCCGACTCCACCACGCCCTTGACCACGCCGCGCGCCACGATGTCCACGCGGGTGTTGCTGACCACGTTCATGAGCACGGCGATTTTGTCGACGCCGGGCTTGCTGAGGATGAGCTTCGTCAGCTCGGCAGCCTTGCGGACGCTGGGGTTGCCGCCGATCTCGCAGTAGTTGGCGGGACGGCCGCCGTGCTTGCGGATGGCGTCGAAGATGGTGAGACTGCCACCGCCGGCGCCGATCACCAGGCCCAGGTCGCCGTCGAACTCCACCACGCGGCCGGCGACGCCGCGGTGGTCGACGGCGTCCACCTGGGCGCCGCGCAGCTCGAAATCGGTGGGCGGCCGGGCCTGGCGAGGCTCGTCCTTGCTGATCCCCAGCTTCTCCAGGACGGCGGCGTGGCGTTCGCGGGCCTCGTCCTCCATGTCGATGTGGCAGTCCAGGGCCACGAAGCTGCCGTCCTCCAGCTGGCCGAGGGGGTTGATCTCGGCCAGGGTGAGGTCGTACTCCACGAAGGCCCGGGCAAGGCGGGTGACGATAGTCGTGAGCGCGGTCAGCTCGCCGCCGCCGACGCCCAGGGAGCGCACCAGCTCCTTCGCCTTGTAGTCGGAGACGGGCAGCAGCGTTGAGAAGTGGACCTTGGCCACGTGCTCCGGGTGCTCCCGCGCCACCTCCTCGATGTCGATGCCGCCCATGTCGCTGAAGATGATCACCGGCAGCTTGGCCAGGGCGTCGTAGGTGACGCCGGCGTAGTACTCGCGCCTTACGGCGGCCTTCGATTCGACCAGGAGGCAGCGGGGCATCTGCCCGCCGATCTCCAGGGCCAGGATCGCGGCGGCCTCCCGCTCCGCCTCCCGAGGGGAGTCGGCGAAGCGGACGCCGCCCGCCTTCATGCGGCCGCCCGTCAGCACCTGCGACTTCAGGACGACGGGGCCGCCCAGCTCCTGGGCCAGCCGCCTGGTGTCAGCAGGCGTTTCTGCGGTGCCGCCCCCGGGCAGGGGCACGCGGTGCCTGGCCAGCAGTTTCTTGGCCTCGAACTCGTAGAACCGCATTCTCTACCTGTCACCCTGAGCCTGTCTGCCGATAGGCAGGCGGAGCGAAGGGTCTGGCGGTGGGGCTTGGCCCACCCCAGCGCTCCCCAGATTCTTCGCTTCGCTCAGAACGACATATTCGCTAACATTATCGCAGCTTAACCGGAGCCCGCCGGAGAGGTCTACCCCACCCGGCCCATCACCTGGAGGATGTCGTAGCCGGTGACGGCCTTGGACTTGGCCGCCTGCTCGGCCAGGTAGTCGGCGTCCAGCTTGCCCGCCTGCACCGCCTTGGCCAGGTCCATCAGCTTGCCCTTGACGGTCGCCTCGTCCTCGAACTCCCCCGTCTTCGGGTTGACGATGGAGCCGCCGCCCAACTGGTGGTAGATCTCGACGGCCTCCTTCGCCTTCTCGATCTCCTCGTCGGTCGGCGTGTAGCAGGCGTTGACGATCTCCGCCTGCTGGGGGTGGATGACCCAGGAGCCGTCCATCCCCAGGTTGGCCGCCTCGACGTTCTTCTGGCGCAGCCCCGCCTCGATCTGGCGGGCCTCCTCCTCCGTCGTGTCCTTCCGGATGAGCCGAAGGTAAGCGTTATCGACGGCGTGCAGGCCGGCGGCCTTGGCGGCGACAACGACGGCCTGCTTGGCGTAGTGGAAGTTCTTGTTCTGGTCGTCCACCATCTCCCGAATGCCCATGGCTGCCGAGAAATCCGCGATGCCGAAGATGAGGCCGGCCATGCGGTTGGAGGCGGTGGCGATCCGGTAGGCGTTGACCAGGCCCAGCGGCGTCTCGATAAGCGCCTCGATCTGGACGCGTGTCGTCCAGCGCCCCTCCTCCTCAAACCGGTCCAGCAGCTTCGCCAGGTAGGCGATGTCCTCGGGCCCGGTGGTTTTGGGGAGGATGATGCCGTGACAGCGGTCGGGGGCGCCCAGCATGATCGCCTGGAGGTCGCCCAGGAAGTACTTGGAGCGGATGTTATTGGGACGGATGACGACGACCTTGTGGCCGAAGTCGACCGAGTTCAGCGCCTCGACCATGGTCTGGCGGCTGGGCTCACCCTTGAACTCGTAGGGGCAGGCGTCCTCGAAGTCGGCCATGACGCAGTCGACGGGGGCGGCGGCCGCGTTCTGGTGCATCTTGAGCTGGTGACAGGGGTACGTGAGCTCCGTGCGGGGGATGACGATGCGGCTCAGCTTCTGCAAGACGTACATCCGACTCCTCCAGTCGGGGCGGATTATATCTGGCCGCTGAATGCAGGGTCAAGGCCGAGGCCGCAGCGTCTGATATGATGAGGGAGCCGGCCCCAAGTAAACGCAGCGAGGCTGAACGTGGGCGTCACCCAGACCCTGGCCCGCTTTGTGGCCCTAACCGAAGCGGAGGTCATCCCTCCCGAAGCCGTCACCGAGGCCAAGAGGGCGATCCTCGATACCCTCGGCGTGGCCCTCGCCGGTTGCCGCGAGGAGAGCAGCGGCATCGTGGCGGAGTGGGTGCGGCAGCAGGGCGGGGTGGAGGAGGCCGGCGTCTGGGGCCACGGCTTTCGCACGGCCGCCCCTCAGGCCGCGCTGGCCAACGGCGCCAGCGGCCACGCCCTCGACTACGACGACGTCAACGTATCGATGCGGGGTCACCCCAGCGTCCCGTTAGTGCCGGCCCTGCTCGCGTTGGGCGAGAAGACGCGCCCCAGCGGCCAGGAGTTCATAGCCGCCTTCGTTCTCGGCTTCGAGGTGGAGACGAAGCTGGGGAGGCTGGCCGGCGGGGCCCACTACGCGCTGGGCTGGCACGCCACCTCGACTCTCGGCACCCTCGGCGCCGCGGCGGGCTGCGCCCGCCTCCTCCGACTCGACGAAGGCCGGACGCATATGGCGCTCGCCGTCGCCGCCTCAATGGCCTCCGGCCTGCGCGAGAACTTCGGCACCATGACCAAGCCGCTGCACGCCGGCCTGGCCGCCCGCAACGGCCTCGCCGCCGCCGAGCTGGCCGCCCGCGGCTTCACCGCCAGCCAGCAGGCGCTCGAGGGCAACAGCGGCTTCCTCCCCGCCTTCACCGGCGCCAAGGTGGACAGCCCTTCCATCGAGGGCCTCGGCGACCCGTTCGACATCGTCTCGCCGGGGATAGGGGTAAAGCTATATCCATGTTGTTATGTCACGCATCGCGCCCTGGACGCGGCCCTGGAGCTGCGCGCCACAAACGGTATCGACGCGTCCCAGGTTGAGGCGGTGGAGGTGCGGGTGAACCGGGGCATGCTCATGCCGCTGATCAAGGGGACGCCGCGTACCGGCCTGGAGGGCAAGTTCAGCCTGGAGTACTGCCTGGCCGCCGCCCTGCTCGACGGCTGGTTGACGCTGGACTCCTTCACCGACACCGCCGTCCGCCGGCCGGAGGCCCAGGCCCTGCTGGCGAAGGTGAGGGCCGTGGAGGAGGAGGAAGAGGCGCCGTTCCCCATCGGTGGGTACGCCGACGTGCGTATACGGATGATGGAGGGCGGCGAGCATAGCCTGCGGGTGGACGTGCCGAAAGGTGACCCGCAGCGGCCGCTGACGTGGGAGGAGCTGGCGGCCAAGTTCCGCGACTGCGCCCGGCGGGCCCTCCCTGCTGAAGCCGTGGAGCGGATCGTCGAGCTGGTCGGTGGCCTCGAGGGGGTGCGGGACGTGCGCGAGCTGGCTTCGGTGATCACGGCGGCATAGCGGCGGCATGAGCGCGGGGCAGCTGTTCCTCTACAACACCCTCACCCGCAAGAAGGAGCTTTTCCAGGCCGAGTCGCCCGTCGGCGTCTACGTCTGCGGCGTCACCCCCTACGACACCACCCACCTCGGGCACGCCTTTACGTATACCGCCGTCGACGTCCTCGTACGGTATCTCCGCTTCAAGGGGTACGACGTCCTCTACGTCCAGAACATCACCGACGTGGACGACGACATCCTCCTTCGAGCCGCCTCCACCGGCGTCGACTGGCGGGAGCTGGGGGACAGGGAGACGCGCAAGTACCTCGACGATATGACCGCCCTCAACAACCTGCCGCCGCACGTCATGCCCCGGGCCGCCGAGCACATACCCGACATGATCGGTATCATCGAGAGGCTGCTGGAGAAGGGCCTGGCCTACCGGCGGGACGGCAACGTCTACTTCGAGGTGCGAAGACAGGAGAGCTTCGGGAAGCTGTGCCGGCTCGCGTACCGGGCGCAGCTGGAGCTCGCCAACGAGCGCGGCAACTTCCCCGACGACCCGCTCAAGAAAGACCCGCTGGACTTCGTCCTCTGGCAGGCGAAGAAGGAAGGCGAGCCCTCCTGGCCCTCCCCCTGGGGCGAGGGACGGCCCGGCTGGCACATCGAGTGCTCGGCCATGAGCATGAAGTACCTGGGGGAGAGCTTCGCCCTGCACGGCGGCGGCCAGGACCTCGTCTTCCCCCATCACGAGTGCGAGATCGCCCAGTCGGAGACCTGCACGGGCAAGCCGTTCGCCCGCTACTGGTTCCACACGGGTATGGTTTACTCCGGCTCGAAGAAGATGAGTAAGTCGCTGGGGAACATGGTCTTCGTGTCCGACCTCCTCCGCGAGTACTCGTCGGACACCATCCGCCTGTACCTGCTGGGCCACCAGTACCGGCGCAACTGGAACTTCGAAGCGGAAGACCTGGCGGCACACGTCGAATTGGCAGCCGAGTTAGCCGATGCTACTACTGACCCTCGCCAGGCGAGCGGCGAAGACCTTGAGCACTGGGCCAGGCCGTTCTTCGCCGCCATGGACGACGACTTGGACACGCCGCGGTCCCTGGACGAGCTGCGGGCGCTGGCGTCTGAAGCCGACGCGGCGGCGCGGCGAACACTGCGGACGCTGGGGGAGCGGATGCTGGGGCTGACGTTCGAGCGGTAGCCCCCGGCCGCTACTTGCCGGGGCCGTTGCCGCCGGAGCCGGTGAGGCGCTCGGCGGCGGCGCGGAAGCGCTCGCGGTGGTCGTCCGACTGGCGGAGGGCGCGGTCCGTCTCCACCTCGTGGCGGACGGCCTCCGTGTTGTCGGTGGCCTTGTCGATGACCGCCTTCGCGGCCTGCACGGCCAGGGGCGAGGCGTCGGCGATGGCCTTCGCCATCTCCAGGGCCGTCGCCTCCACCTCGGCCAGCGGCACGACGCGGTTCACCAGGCCGATGCGCAGCGCCTCCTCGGCTTCGACGACACGGGCGGTGAAGGTTAATTCCTTGGCCACCGGCGCCCCGACGACGCGCGGCAGCTGGCTGGCGCCCACCACCAGCCCGTAGGTCACACCGACGAAGCGGAACTTCGCGGTGTCGGCGGCGATGCGGATGTCGCAGTTGATGGCCAAGGAGGCGCCGCCGCCGTAGGCGTAGCCGTTGACGGCGGCGATGACCGGCTTGGAGAAGCGCAGGACGCGGCCCACGGCCCGGCCCGGCGCGTACGCCGCCGACCCAGAGTCGGAGTTGACCGCCTCGGCCATGTCGGCGCCGGCGCAGAAGGCGCGGTCGCCGTTGCCGGTCAGGACCACCACATGGACGGAGCCGTCGGCCTCCACGCGGTCCAGGGCGTCGATCAGCTCTTCGGAAAGGCGGCGGTTGAGGGCGTTGTGCTTGTCAGGGCGGTTGAGGCGGATTACGGCGATAGCGCCCCGGCGCTCTAGAATGAGGTCATGGTAGCCCACAGTCCCCCCTCGATAGGACAGTGCGTTTATTATAGCAGATGTCAATAATTCGCGGCGCAAGCTGAACGCAAGTCAGGGCGCCCGGGCGATGACGTCAGAAGGCCAGGCTAAGCCTCTTCCTTCGAATGCGTTGCTGCGGCTAGGTTGGGCGTTCGATCCCCGCTCCACTGTTGCGGCCAGCCAATGACGCCCTGCAGGCCCTTGAGGCAAGCGATCTCGCCGCCGTGCAGCCTCGGGTGGTCTATTCCATGAAGGGTGTAGATGTCGAGCCCCTTCCAGGTGCCCAGACCGTGGGCCGACATGTCCACTGGCCATTCGAGTTCGTCCATCGTCAGGGAGTCGACGCGGCCCTCGAGGCACCTGCGTACCGCCTGGCCGTACCGGCGGAGCCCTTCCCAATCGACGCGTAGTCGTGCCGCCCAATCGTGCCAGTCGAAGCCGCCGAGGTGCATTTCGCTGAGTCCAACGTTGCCCTTGAATTCACTGGCGACGACCGGAATAGTTCCGTACATTCGGCTGTTCAGGTCGAAGTCGGCGGTAATCATCAGATGCGCGTATACCGCGCCGATCGAATTGGCGACACCGGGGGGCTTCCAATTCGCCTGTTCCTCCGTCACATCGCTGAGCGTCATCTCCAGCCAGGCATAAGTTCCCTTCACCTGGTACCGAAGCAACTCGAGTACGTCCATGCTGTCCGCCCGATACTCCCTACAGCGAAAAGATGTGGACGGAGAGGGCGGCCGCATCGCCCTTGACCATGCCGCCGCCGTTCTCGGTAAGGCCCACCCTGGCGCCCTCCACCTGGCGGTCGCCGGCCTCGCCGCGGAGCTGCTTGTAGATCTCGTAGATCTGGGCGACGCCGGTAGCGCCGATGGGGTGCCCCTTGGAAATGAGGCCGCCGCTGGTGTTGACGGGGAGGGGGCCGCCCAGCTTCGTGAAGCCGCTATCGATGAGCTTTCCGCCCTCGCCGGGCGGGCAGAGGCCCAACTCCTCGTAGATCACGAGCTCGGCCGGCGCCGAGGCGTCGTGGAGCTCGATGACGTTCAGGTCCTCCGGCCCCAGGCCGGCCATGTCGTAGGCCTGGCCGACGGCGCGCTCGGTGGTGCCGGGTTCGTCCGGGGCGCGGTCGGCGCCGGAGACGAGCACGGAGGCGCGGACGAAGACCGGCTTCGAGGAGTACTGGCGGGCCTGATCGGCGGGGACGAGGACGGCGGCGGCGGCGCCGTCGCCGATAGGGGAGCACATGAGACGGGTGAGAGGCTCGGCCACCACGGGCGAGTTGAGGATATCCTCCAGAGTGTACACCTCGCGGTACTGGGCGTGGGGGTTGAGCGAGCCGTGGTAGTGGTTCTTCACCGCCACGCGGCCGAACTGCTCCTTCGTCGTCCCATAGCGCTGCATGTGCTGGCGGGCGAAGGCCGCGTAGAAGTCCATGAACATGCTACGCTTCTCGCCCGCGCCCTCCTCGAAGGTGGGCTGGCGCTCGCCGTCGCCCTGGGCCTCGCGGGCCGCTTTGGCAGCGGCAGCCATCTGCTCCACCCATTCCACGTCCACCGCGGCGCCGATGGCCTGGAAGGAGCGCCGCTTGTCCTCGTGGTACAGCTTCTCCATGCCGACGGCCAGGGCGACGTCGTACATGCCGGAGGCGACGTACATCCAGGCCAGGTGGAAGGCGGTGGAGGAGCTGGCGCAGGCGTTCTCGGTGTTGATGACGGGGAGACCGCCGATGCCGATATCGCGCAGGACCACCTGCCCCCGGATCATCTCCTGGCCGGTGATGAGGCCGGCGGTGGCGTTGCCCACCACGGCCACCTGGAGCTTGGCCTTCTCGGTGCCGGCGGAATCGAGGGCTTCCTGCACGGCCTCCCGCGTCAGGTCCTTGAGGCTGCGGTCCAGGAACTTGCCGAACTTGGTCATGCCAGCGCCGATCACGGCGACGTCTCGCATGGCGGCCTCCTTAACGATTCCGTAAAGGTTATGCGGCCACAGTATATCATATCGAACCTGGGGGAAGAGGCCTGCTGCGGGAAGGGAAAGCGAGGGCTACGGGCCGGGCGGCGCCGCCGGCCTCTCCGCCGTCCCGCGGTCACTCAGCGGCGCAGAGGCGACTGTCTCGGCGTAGAACTCCTCCATCTGGGCCAGGCGGAGGAGGCTGTTCCAGACGCGGACGATGCGGCCTTTGGCGTCGATGAAGATGCTGACCGGCATCCCCAGTCCTCGGAACTCGTCGTACAGGACGTCCGTCGGGTCCATGGCGGCGACGCTGAAGCGCATCCCCTTCGTTCCGTCATGGAGCTTAATGCTGTCGAGGTAGCTCTGGGCCCTCCCGTATCCCTGGCCCCGGTTGATGCCGATGACCACCAGCTCCGGGTGGTTCTTCATCAGCTGGGCGATGTCCGGCATCTCGGCGATACAGTAGAGGCACGAACTGGCCCAGAAGTTCAGGTACACGGGCTGGCCGCGGAAGTCGCTCAGCCGCACCCGCTGGCGGGTGTCGAGGCGCGTGGCCTCGAAGTCGGGGGCGAACTTGCCCACGCTGGTGCCGACCTCGAAGTCTTGGACGCCGGCCGGCCGCGGCGGCTCGAGGACGGCGGCGGCGGGGACGTCGCCGGGCCGCCCGATCAGCCCTGCGGCGAACAGGATCGCGATAACGACGCCGACGATGGCGGCCAGGCCCAACAGCGCCAGCAGGCGCCGGCCCAGGCCGCCAAACGGGCGACGGTAAGCCTCGCGCTGGCGCCGGCCACCCACCCTACGCCTCCGTGGCGATGTCCCTCAGGAAGCCGAAGTTGAACAGTTCGTTGAAGTTGACTAGGCTGTCGGTGAAGATGAGGATGCCGACGACGATCAGGAGCGCCCCGCTGACGTAATTGACGACGCCCATGTAGCGCTTGGCCCGCAGGTACAGGGGCTTCACGCTGTTGAAGGCGAGCCCCATCGCCAGGAACGGTATCGCCAGCCCCGCCGAGTAGACCAGCAGCAGGACGCCCGCCTCGGCTACCGTGCCGCTGGAGACGGCCAGCGCCAGGATCGCCCCGAGCGTCGGGCCGATGCAGGGGCTCCAGCCGGCTGAGAACGCCGACCCGACCAGGAAGGAGCGGGCGTAGCCCACCTTCCTCCCCCCGTCTACCTCGAGGCGCCGTTGCTGGTCCAGGAAGGGGATGGTGATGACCCGGGCCAGGTGCAGGCCGAGCACGATCAGCAGGCCGCCCGCCACCTTCAGGATGATGTCCTGGCGGTCGCGCAGGAAGAAGCCGACGACGCCCAGGGAGACGCCGAAGAGCACGAACACCAGCGAGAAACCGCCGACGAAGCTGAGGGCATGGAGGAACGGCGACGGCCCGCTAACGGCCCCGGCACGGGGCATGGCCAAAGCGGCGACGGAGCCCGAGCCCGAGCTGCCGCCGGCCGCGCCGGTCTGCTGCACTGTTGCGCGAGGCTCGGCCCCCTCAAGCGAGGCGCCGCTGAGGTAGCCCAGGTACGCTGGGACCAGCGGTAGCACGCAGGGCGAAGCACACGACAGCAGTCCCGCAGCGAAGGCGACGAATATGCTGACCCCGCCTATCTCCAAAGGCGTTTCCCTTCCCGGCTACCGGCTGTCACTGGTTATACGGCCGCACCCCAATCATAGTTTGGCCGCTCGCGGGGGCGCAACCGAAGGCGGCGTTGACGCCCTTCGGCCCCTGCGCTAGATTGAATGCGTCCCTTCGTCCCCTGCGACCCCGCCGCACGAGGGAGGCCCCATGGATTATCCCACCATCGTCAAGCCGCCCACCGAGGAAATAGCGGTCAGGCCTAACCTCACCGACTACAACTCCTTCCGCCGAACCTTCACCTGGGACGACGTCCGCAAAGAGCTCTCCGGTCTCCCCGGCGACGGCCTCAACATCGCCCACGAGTGCATCGACCGGCACCTGGGCACCCCCCGGCGCGACAAAGCGGCACTGCTGTGGGAGGGCAAGGACGGCAGCAGCGAGAGCTACACCTTCGCCGAAATGGCCCACTGGTCGAATAAGGCCGCCAACGCCCTACGCTCCCTGGGTGTCGAAAAGGGCGACCGAGTCTTCGTCTTCCTCGACCGCGTCCCCGAGCTGTACTTCACCGTCTTCGGCGCGCTGAAGCTGGGCGCCGTCGCCGGCCCCCTCTTCTCCGCCTTCGGCCCCGAGGCCGTCCGCGAGCGCCTGGCCGACAGCGGGGCCAAGGTGCTCGTGACCCAGCCCGACCTCTGGGCCCGCATCCACTTCATCTGGCAGGACCTGCCCGACCTGAAAGACGTCGTCCTGGTCTGCCGGCGCCAGCAGCACGAGACGCAGCCGCACATGCACCTGTGGCAGGCCCTGGTCGAGCACCAGCCCGACCACCTGAAGATGGAGCGCACCGGCCCCGAGCACTACTCCGTCATGCACTACACCTCCGGCACCACCGGCAAGCCCAAGGGGGCGGCGCACGTGCACGAGGCGATCCTGGGCCACTACGCCACCGCCAAGTACGTCCTCGACCTCCACGACGAAGACGTGTACTGGTGCACGGCCGACCCGGGCTGGGTCACGGGCACCTCCTACGGCATGTTCGGGCCGTGGAGCAACGGCGCCACCAGCGTCGTCTACGAAGGCGCGTTCTCCGCCAGCTCGTGGTACTCGGTCATCCAGAAGTATCGCGTCACCGTCTGGTACACCGCTCCCACCGCCGTCCGCATGCTGATGAAAGCGGGCGAAGAGACGGCGAAGAAGTACGACCTCTCGAGCCTGCGCTACATCTGCAGCGTTGGCGAGCCGCTGAACCCGGAGGCCGTCATGTGGGGACTGCGCGCCTTCGGCCTCCCCATGCACGATAACTGGTGGCAGACGGAGACCGGCTGCATCCTCATCGCCAACTACCCGTCCGTCGACATCCGCCCCGGCAGCATGGGTCGCACCCTGCCCGGAATCGAGGCGGCCATCATCGACGAGAACGGCAACGAGATGCCCACCGGCGAGGAGGGCGACCTGGCCATCCGCCCCGGCTGGCCCTCCATGTTCCGCACCTACTGGAACAACCGGCCGCTCTACGAGTCGCGCTTCAAGAACGGCTGGTACGTCACCGGCGACCGCGCCCGCGTGGACGCCGACGGCTACTTCTGGTTCGTGGGCCGGGCGGACGACGTCATCAACACCGCCGGCCACCTGGTGGGGCCGTTCGAGGTGGAAAGCGTCCTCATCGAGCACCCGGCGGTGGCGGAGGCCGGCGTCATCGGCAAGCCGGACCCGGTGGCGATGGAGGTAGTGAAGGCGTTCGTCTCCCTCAAGGACGGCTACGAGGCCGACGCCAAGCTGCGGCGGGAGCTGATCCAGTTCGCCCGTGCCAAGCTGGGCCCGGCGGTGGCGCCGCGGGAGATCGACTTCCTGCCCTCGCTGCCGAAGACGCGGAGCGGCAAGATCATGCGCCGCCTCCTCAAGGCCCGCGAGCTGGGCCTGCCCGAAGGCGACACCAGCACCCTGGAGGACTAGCGTGGGCGTTCACTGGGGGGAGTTCGCCCGGGCCGCCCCCGAGCTCGCCCAGATGGGCCACGAGCGCTTCGAGCGCACCGGGGCCATCCTCGTCGGCAGCATCCGACGCGACGGCACACCTCGCATTAGCCCGGTTGAGCACCTCTTCTTCGACGGACGGCTCTTCCTGGGCATGATGTGGCAATCTCGCAAGGCCCTCGACCTGCTCCGGGACCCGCGCTGTCTGGTCCACAGCATGGTGGTGGACAAGAACGACCCGGCCGGCGAGTTCAAGCTTCGCGGGCAGGCGCGGGAGGTGCAAGACCCGGAGGTGGTTAAGCGCTACTGTCAGGCCCTCCTGGAGAAGATCAACTGGCGACCGGATGGCCCGTTCCATCTGTTCGCGGTTGAGATAGAGCGCGCCACCTTCATCCAGTACCAGCAGAACGGGGACCAGCTCGTGAAGGAATGGCGTCCGGGCGAGGCGCCCAGCGAGCGGCTCCGCCGCTGGACCGGCTCCGGCGTGGTGGACGACTAGCAGCCTCCCCGCTCCCGCCGTCTCCAGACGGCGGGGCGGCACTTCGACGGGCGAATCCTCGGCTGGCCACTCGCGCAGGTAGCAGACGTCCCGGAAGCCCAGGCGCAGCAGCCACATAGCCAGCAAGCCCGTCGCGCCCTCAGCCGAAAAAATCTCGCCCCGCCGATTATGGCAGCTATAACAAATCCGATACGCTTTGCTACAATTAACACGCCTTACGTCGAGTTCACCGTCATGGAACCGCCGACTATCCCCAGGGCCGCCGTAAACCCGGCGCGCGTCTACCATAACTTCCAGGGCCAGTTCCCTCACATCGAGCTGGAACTGGAGCCCGCCGAGCTACCCTTGGAGGGCCCGGAGGACCTCCCCAAGCTCATCACCGACACCACGCTCCGCGACGGCGCCCAGGACTCCCGCTTCCCCCTCTTCCCCAGCGAGGCCCGCCTCCGCTACGTCGACCTCCTCCACGACCTGGACGCGGGCACCGGCGTCATGTACTCGATCGAGACGTTCATCTACCAGAAGCGCGACCTGTGGGTGCTCGACAAGCTCCTGGACCGCGAGCACGAGTTCCCCAAGATCACCACCTGGATCCGCGCCAATCCCAAGGACGTGAAGGACCTGCACGACGCCAGCCAAGGCCGCGTCAAGGAGACGGGGATGCTCGCCTCGTCGTCCGACCACCACATCTTCGACAAGCTGGGCTTCCACAGCAAAGAGGACGCCGTCGACAAGTACCTCCGGCCCATCCTCACCGCCTGCGAGTACGGCATCACCCCCCGCGTCCACCTGGAGGACACCACCCGCGCCGACGTCGAGGGGTGGGTGATCCCCTTCATGCAGGAGGTGCTCGAGGCGACCGAGGGCATGGCCAAGTTCCGCATCTGCGACACCATCGGCTGGGGCGTGCCCGATCCTTTCGCCGCCCTTCCCTACGGCGTCCCCCGCCTGGTATCGACCCTCAAGCAGGAGACGGGCGCGGAGCTGGAGTTTCACGGCCACAACGACTTCGGCCTGGCCACCGCCAACGCCCTAGCCGCCTGGCAGTACGGCTGCAAGAAGGTCAACGTCACCTTTGCCGGCATCGGCGAGCGCACCGGCAACACCTCGCTGGAGCAGGTGCTCGCCGGCTACATCCGTCTCTACGGCGACCCCGGCCTCGAGCTGACCTGCCTGGGGGAGATGGGCCGTCTCTTTGAGGAGTTCCTGGCCCCCGTCCCCCACAACGCGCCCATCGTTGGCGACGTGTTCACCACGCAGGCAGGGATCCACCAGGCCGGCGTGGTGAAGCAGGAGCAGGCCCCCGGCGGCCTCATCTACCTCCCCTACGACCCGTCCATCGTGGGGCAGGAAGAAGCCGAACGCAGCGTCATCGGCGCTTTGTCCGGCGCGGAGGGGATCGTCTCGATCCTGAACCGGGAGGCGGAGCGGCGCGACCTCACGGTTCGCTTCTCCAGCGTCAGCCGCGTGGTCAAGGAGATATACGACCGCGTCCAGGTCGCCTACGACGGCGAGTACGACGCCGCCGCCGACCGCTGGGCGAACTACCGTACTACCTTCTTCACCCCCGACGAGATCTGGCAGATGGCCGTGGATCTGGGGGCGCTGGGGTAACCTACCGCGCCCCGGCCAGCAGGAGGTCGGTGCGGTCGCCCCACTTGCGCAGGAAGCGGTAGAAGTTCCGCTTGCTCAGGCGGTCGCGCTCCTCCGGCGGGGTTCGCTCCCACTCCCCGTGCTGGTGGCGGGCAAGGGGCAGGTCCGTATCGATGACGAGCCGGTAGCCGCGGCTGCGCACGGCGAAGCTCAGGTCGAGGTCGAGGTGGCGGTAGAAGCGGTACTTCTCGTCCAGGAGACCGACTTCCCTCACCAGCTCCCGCCGCAGGGCGATGATGTAGCCCTCGATGGCATCCACCTCGCCCGGCTGCTCCGTCTCGTCGAAGCTGCGCAGGTCGGACGTCACCAGGCCCCAGCGGCCGGCAACGCCCACGCGGCCTTCCGACAGTAGCCCTCCTAGGCTCGAGAACGCGTCGCCCGTTACCTCGACGCTGCTGTCCAACAGTACCAGCATCTGGCCGCGGGCCTGGCGCAGCCCCACGTTGCGAGCGGCGGCCGCGCCCAGGTTGTGGTCGGCGTGGAAGACCCGGACCCGCTTGTTCCGCCTCCGCGCGGTCCTCGCGGGCGACGAGGACAACCGTCCACTCCAGCGCCGCCGGCTCCTCCAACCGCGACGGTACGTCTTGACTCGACGAGATGACGGCCGAGGGCCGGGCCCAGGCGGGCGCGGGCAGGATCAGCGCGGCGTCCCGGCCATCCCGCACCTCGAAGCCAGCGGCGATGACGCGGGCGCGTAGCTCGTCCGCGCGGGCGTAGTCGCCGCCGCGCCGGAGCCTGGTGCGCTCGGCGGCCAGGCGCTCCACCTCCGCAGGGAGAGACGGCAGTTCCGGCCTGCGGTCGAGGTCGAGCCCCAGCACCCGGTCGAACTCCAGGAGGAGCTCGCGCTTGAGGGGAGCGGGCAGGCTGTCGCGGGCCACCTGCCAGGCGGCGGCCAGGGCGCGGGGGAGGTTCAGGTCGTCGTTCAGGGCGGCCTGGAAGCCCTTGCGCCAGCGATCCGCTTCGCGCGACGCCCGCTTCGCCACGCTGCCGTCCGCCGCCTGGGCGTGCCCGCGGAGGCGGAGGAGCCCCCGCTGGGCGGCCGCCAGCGAGCGGAAGGTGAAGTTCATGCGCGAGCGGTAGTGGACGGTGGCACAGAGGTAGCGGAAGGCCAGCGGCTCGAAACCGCGTCGCTCCAGGTCCTCCAGGGTGTAGGTGTTGCCGGTGGACTTGGCCATCTTCAGGCCGTCCACCAGGAGGTGCTGGCCGTGCACCCAGTAGCCCACGAACGGCTTGCCGAAGGCGGCCTCGCTCTGAGCGATCTCGTCCTCGTGGTGGGGGAAGACGTTGTCGACGCCGCCGGTGTGGATGTCGATCTGCTGTCCCAGGTACTTGCGAGACATGGCTGAGCACTCGATGTGCCAGCCGGGAAAGCCGTCGCCCCAAGGGGACGGCCACTTCAGCAGCCGCCCCGGCTCGGCGGCCTTCCAGAGGGCGAAGTCGCGCTGGCTCTTCTTCAGGGGGTCGGCTGCGGCCCGCATCCCCTCGGCGAGGCCCTCCCCCACCTGGCCGGAGAGCTTGCCGTACTCCGGAAAGCGCTCGACCTCGAAGTAGACGTTGCCCCGTCGCTCGTAGGCGAACCCCTTTTCGAAGAGGGTCCGCGTCAGGTCTACCATCTCGGAGACGTTATCGGTGGCGCGGGGGAAGATATGGGCAGGGAGCACCTGGAGCCTGGCCTCGTCCTGCATGAAGGCGTCGGTGTAGAACTGGGCGATCTCCTGCGGCGTCTTGCCCTCGGCCCGGGCGGCGGCGATGACCTTGTCCTCGCCCCGGTCCAGCATGTCCTGGCGCATGTGGCCCACATCGGTGATGTTCTTGACGTGGGTCACCCGGTAGCCCTGCCCCTCGAGGGTCCGCCGCAGCCAGTCCGCGAGCAGGTACGACCGCAGGTTACCGATGTGGGCGAAGCGGTACACCGTCGGCCCGCAGGTGTACATGCCGACGTGCCCCGCCTCCAGGGGCTCGAACTGCTCCTTACAGCGCGTGAGGGTGTTGAAGATCCGGAGCATTGCCGCCGACGTCGCCCGATCTATCGGTTTGCGGAGGGCTCCCGGCCCCCTAGGTGATCTCTCAGCCGTGCTCGCCCTGCCAGCCGATCTCAACGTCGCCGTCGCCCCAGATGACGACGGGGACGGTGATCGAGTACCTGAGCGCCTCGTCCCACCAGTCGGGGTTGTCGTCGACCAGGCGCTCCTCGAATTCGATCCCCTGCGAGGTAAGGCCAACCCGGGCCTTATCGCTCGTGGGTCAGCCGCGCAGGGAGTACAGGATAACCTTGGCCAAGGGCCCTCCTCCAACGAAAGTATATTTTACCACTCGCTCGCTCCTGAAGGCGCCCGAGGGGAGATGCCAGGGAGTGCCGGCGAGGCGATGAACGGCGGGCTACACCTTGATCGTCTTCCATTTGCCCTGCCGGAAGCGGGCGAACATCAAGAGGGCGCGGAAGTTTATGTCCACGACAGCAGCCACCCAGGCCCCCGGCACGCCCAGCCCGGCCACCACGGCCAGCAGGTAGGCGGGGAGCAGACGCACACCCCAGACGCCGGCGGTCATGATTACCAGCACCGACCGGGTGTCGCCCGCGCCACGGAGGGCCCCGCCCAGGGCCAGGGCGACGGCCAGGGCAGGCAGGGCAAACCCGAAGATGAGCAGCAGCCTGCGGCCCGTGTCCACTACGTCGGGCTCGGCAATGAAGAGTTGAGTGATCTGCCCGCCGAAGACCATGAGGGCGATGCCCGCGGCCGTCATGCCGAAAAAGGCGATGCGCACGGCGGTCAGGGCCACCTTCTGGGCCAGGTCCGGCCGCTGGGCGCCCAGGCTCTGGCCCACCAGGGTGGTGGCGGCCACCCCCAGGGCGAACCCCGGCTGAAACGTCAGCCCCTCGATACGGAGGGCGACCTGGTGGGCGGCCAGAGCCGTCGTGCCCAGGCTTGAGATGATGCGGGTGTAGGCCATGAAGGCGAACTGGAACTGGAACTGCTCCGCCCCGGCGGGGATGCCCACCCGCATGATCCGGGCCGTCTCGTCGCGGTCGGGCAGCAAGGCCTTGTGGGGAAGGTACTGGAGCCCGCTCCGGCCCCGCACGAGGAAGAACATCACCAGGACCGTCCCGGCGAGGGCGGCCGCGGTGTAACCCAGGCCGGACCCCCTCACGCCGTAGTCGGGGAACGGCCCCGGCCCGTTGATCAGGAGGTAGGCGACCACGCCGTTGACCAAGTTCACCAGCAGCATGATGATCATCGGCGTGCGCGTGTTCCCGGCGCCCTGAAGGCAGGCGTTGCCGATGTAGAGGGCGGTGTAGAAGGGCAGCCCGAAAGCGGCCGCCTGCATGTAGAGGACGCCCTTGTCCAGGGCCTGCGGCTCCGCTCCCATGACGTTCAGGAGGGGAGCGGCGGCCGCGAAGAACACGATGCCCGTCGCGATGCCCCAGCCAACTCCCAGGAGGAGGGCGCTGCGCAGGGCCGCCTCCGCCCTTTCGGGTTGGCCGGCGCCGATGTTGCGGGCCACCACCGCCGTCGCGCCGATACCGATGGCGAACATGCCGGAGATGGGGAACCAGTAGATGAGGGTCGCCAGCCCCACGCCGGCCAGGGCGTCCTCCCCCAGGTGGCCGACCAGGAACGTGTCCACCAACTGGACCATGGTGAAGCTGACCTGCTGGATGACGACCGGCCAGGCCAGACGCACGACGGAGCGCATCAGGTGCGCTTCGTCGATCGCGACAGGGCCGGCAGCAGCGACCTCGGCGGATGCGTCAGCAGACATGGTTTCCAATCCGGGGGACTTATGCCCCATTATGCTGGGTTACTGCGCTTGCGTGAAGGGAAACCGCCCGCGCCCGTTGACACGTCCAAACGTCGTCATATGATGGGGTCGACTGATTACGGCTTCGTAGCGCCGCCAAGGAGACGAGCTTGCCCGAGCAGAAAGGCCACAAGTGGTTCGCCGCCATCTACGACCGCATGATGGCCAGCGCCGAGAAGTCGTTCATGCGGAAGGTTCGAGAGGAGATCGCCGGCGGCGCCTCCGGCCGCGTCCTGGAGATCGGCTGTGGCACGGGCGCGAACTTCGCCTACTATCGCGACGGCGCCAGTGAGATCATCGCTACCGACCCGAATCCTTACATGCTCGAGCGGGCCAGACGGAAGGCGGCCGCTCTCTCGCGGCCCATCGACATCCGCGCCGCTTCGGCGGAGGAGTTGCCCTTTGAGGACGGGTCTTTCGATACTGTCGTCAGCACTCTTAACTTCTGCACCATCCCGGAGCCACCCAGGGCTTTGGCCGAGATCAAGCGAGTGCTCAAAGCTGGCGGCGAGTTCCGTTTCTACGAACACGTCCGCTACGACCACGCCTTCGGCGCCTTCTGGCAGGACCTGGTTACGCCCGTTTGGCGCTGGTTTGGGGCGGGATGTCACCCCAACCGCGACGTGGCAAGCCTCATCCGCGAAGCCGGCTTCGATTTCGTTGAGCTCGAGCATTCGAAGCCGCTGCCGCCGGTACCCCCCATGGTGTTCAGTCGGCCCCATATCAAGGGCATCGCCCGGCCTCTGTGAAAGACGGGGAGAGATGTGCGGATGCAGCTAGTCGCTGACGCGGGCGTCGGTCGTCTCTCGGAGCCGGCGTACGAGGTGCGCCAGCATGCCGACAGCGATCTCGGGCTGGCTCTTCAGCTCGGCGCTGAAGTCCCACCGGCTGAGGGCAATGCACTCCGTGTCCTCGAGCGCCCGTACGGTCGCCGAGCGGGGATAGCTCTCGAACAGCGCCATCTCCCCGAAGAACTCCCCGGCGTCGAAGACGGCCAGGCGCTGGCTCCCTTTCACCACCTCGACCTTGCCGGTCATGACGATGAATACGCCGGCGGCGGTATCGCCTTCCTTGATGATCTGTTCGCCGGCCTTGAAGGTACGGGGGACGGAGATGCGCGCAAGGCGCTTCAAGTCTCCTTTACTCAGATGGGAAAAGATGGGCACCTGGGCGAGGACGGTCTGCGGATCCATGTTGCCTTGGCTCCTGGAATTGCGGGAACGGCTAGCGGCATTCTAATCGATGCCGGGCAAAGAATCAACACTTTATGAACGGCGGGCCGGTAGCGCTGGTGCTGGGAGCAGGCGGCGTCAAGGGGTGGGCCCACGTGGGCGTCGTCAAGGTGCTCGACCGGGCCGGCGTCCCGATCGACCTGATACTGGGGGCCAGCGCCGGCGCGCTGATGGGGCCGCTCTACGCGGTCCGCCGCGATGTGGAGGAGATGGAGGCGGTGGCCCGGAGCGCCTCGCCCCTCGACCTGTTGGAGTGGTTCCTGCACGGTTTGCGGATCAGCCCGGAGGCGGGCCGCTTCGGGCGACGGCTGTGGCAGACGTACGGCCGTTTCCCCCTTGAGGAGATGGCGGTGCCCTTCGCTGCCGTGGCCCTGGACGTCGCCACCGGCGAGCGCGTAGTGATCCGCTCCGGGAGCGCCGCGGCCGCCGTCGAGGTCAGCATCCGGCCGCCGGTCATCCTCCCCGTCCTGCAAACGGACGGACGCCACCTGGTGGACGGCGGCCTCCACAACACGGTGCCCGTCGACCTGGCGTACGCCCTGGGCGCGGCGAAGGTCATAGCCGTGAATGTGGGGGAGTTCTTCCTTCTGCCACCGCCGCTGCGGCCGCTGTCAGCGATGACGGCGAGAGCCTGCCGAAAGGCGGCCCGCGCGCCACACGACCTGCGCGGGCAGTTCGCCTTCATGGCGGACCTACTGTCGAAGGGCCACCCGCAACGCCCGGCGCCGGACGTCCTCATCCGGCCGGACCTGCGCGGGTTCCGCTCGGCCCTGCCCCTGCGGATGAACGAGGCGATCCGCCGCGGCGAGGCGGCGGCCAGGGCGGCGCTGCCGGCCATCAGCCGCGCGCTGGAGGGCGTGGCTGTCTAGGCAGCCTCCTCCCGTGAGGGGAGGATGACCCAGGCCCGGCCCGGCGTAGTCACCCCCTCCCTCTCGTTCTCGGCCCACACCTCGCACTCCACGAAATGGCGCGCGTCCTGGACGTACTTGTCGGCGACACGTCCTTTGCAGGCCATGACGTCGCCGGGGCGATGCTGACGGCGCATCTCGAAGTAGAACTTGCGGAGGAAGCCCTCGTCGCCCATCCAGTCGGTGACAACGCGGACCAAGGCGGCCTGGGTGAGGCCCGTGTTCATGAAGACGTCCTGGTGGCCGGCTTCGCGGGCGAACTCGGGGTCGTGGTGGACGGGGTACCAGTCCTGGGAGCCGCTGATCTGGAGGAAGACGCGCTTGGCGTTTATCTCCAGCTCGAACCCGGGCAGATCGTCGCCGACCTGCACGTCTTCCCAGTAGGGCTGGGGGCGCTTCATGGCGCGCCTTTCATCCCGCGCACTGAAGGGCGCGGCTTCGCTGATTTGGAGCTGCCGACTTCAGTCGGCCGGGGAGAAACCTCTCGCATCATGTGTCACGCTGTTCGGCGGCCGCCACCTCCTCCGGCGAGCGGTGGAACAGCAGCGTGTTGCGGACGACGCAGACGACCTCCCCTCGCTGATTGCTGATGATCGACTCGCTGACGATCCACACCGCCTCCTGGTCGAGGCTGATAGGCTTCTGGTAGACGTCGGCGATGCGCCTCTTCACCGACAGGTGATCGCCGACGCGGATGGCGTCGAACCACTCGACCTCCTGGTTCATGTTAACGATGCGCTTGCCCGGCGTGGGCACGACGGGCACCAGCGGCTCGAAGACCGGCGGCCACGGCCCGAAGCTGGCGAAGTACATCGCCAGCCAGCCGGAGGGCGGGCAGATGACGCTCCCCCAGGGGGTCTTCCCAGCGTACTCGGGGTCCAGAAAGAGAGGGTTGGTGTCCTCCACCATGTGGCAATGGCGGCGGATGGGGTCGTGCTCAACGGGGTAGCGGCCCCGGGTCGGGACCGTCTCCATCCCCACGTACTTGCGCCGGACCGCCTCGATGTCGTAGGCCCCGGCCACGGCTACGCTCCGGTCTTAGCAGCCACCACCTGGTCGACGCGTGTCAGGAACTCCATCAGGACGCGGTTGAAATCGAGGGACTTCTCGATCTGGGGCGTATGCCCGCTCCCCGGGATGAAGACGAGCTCGCTCCCCTTGATGTGGGCGTGCAGCTGGCGCGAGGGCTCGACCAGGAGCTCGTCCTTCTCGCCGCAGATGACGAACGTCGGCATCGTGAGAGACGAAAGCTCCTCCAGCAGGGGGCGGCGGTTCGCCATCGCCCGCGAGCAGTAGACGTACGCTTCCGGCGAGGTGAGGAGGAATTGCTCCTTCCACACCTGGAGGAACTCCGGGGTGCGGGGGAGGCCGCGGGACAGGGGGTTTATCTCCAACTGGGCGTCGAACACGCCCTCCATCCCCTGCTCGCGCAGGACCTGGCCCAAACCGGCCCGTAGCTGCGTCCGCTCGATGTCAGGCGGCGTACCCGACGTGTCCATGAGCACCAGGGAGCGCGCCAGCCCGGGGTGCGCCAGAACCAGGTGCTGGGCGACCATGCCGCCCATGGAGTGACCGACGACGTGGCACTCCTCCACGCCCAACTCCTGCACCACCCCGAAGACGTCCTCGGCCATCAGCTCTAGGGAGTAGTCCTCTTCTCGCGTCGGCTTCGCGGAGTAGCCGTGGCCGCGCAGGTCGACGGAGATGGAGCGGTAGCGCTCGGTTATGGCGGGGACGGCCAGGGCCCAATTGCGGAGGTTGCCGGTGTAGCCGTGGATTAGCAAGATCGGGAAGCCTTCGCCGGCCTCCCGGTAGTTTATGTCGACTCCGTTGACGCTGACGACGGACATGGCGCCTTCCTCCGCTGATTCGGGGAAAAGTATAGCACAGGGTCAACCAGGAGCGCGGAAGGCCGCCGGAGGGTGCCTATTCCCCCTTGCCGCCCGGCTCGAGGGCGACGACCGGCCGGTAGGCCACGTTCGCGACGAGGCTGCGCGCCTTCAGTGCCGCGACTTTCTCGATGGGGTGGCCGGCCTCGACCAGCTCGCCGATGAACGTCTCGGCGTCCTCGGCCCGGAGGAAAGGGTTCACGCTGACGCCCTCGTTGCTGTCGACGAGGACGATGTACAGGTTGCTGGCGGCCTTCGTGAGCCCGAGGACGGCGGCCACGGACGCTGAGGTCTGGACCGTCTCCCTGGACCCGTTGCCCGCGCCCGCCGGGATCTCGGCGGACTCACGCACGTTCCGGTCGACCGTTTCCTCGACGGGAGGGGCGTCCTCCGGTGCCTCCGCGTTCTCGTCGTCGGTGGATTCGGGCGACTCGGAAGCCTCAGCGGCCATCGCCGCCTGCTCGTCGTCTTCTCTGTCCTTGCCGTAGAAAGCCATATCGATGTCCCGATACCTGCTGTCCTAAAAGAAAGACGGCCCTGGCGCGGCGACGTTACGTTGCCGCCGCCGAATATGTTGACACCGCGCGGCGCCAACATTTATGGTGAATGGCAGTCTGGCAGCGACAAGTCCCTGGGAAGGACGCCCTGAATGAAGATGATCCTCCCCCACCCCGAGAAGTGCGTGGCTTGTCACCTTTGCGAAGGGGCCTGCTCCTTCAAACATGAAGGCTCCTTCGTCCCCGCCAAGACGCGGATCTGGGTGTACGACTTCGTCGACGAGGGGATATACGGCGCGGTCACCTGCTTCCACTGCAAGGACGCCCCCTGCCTGAGCAACTGCCCCACCTACGCCATCACCCGCGACCCCGCGACCGGCCAGGTGACGGTGAACGACGACAAGTGCATCGGCTGCAAGATGTGCATGGTGGCGTGCCCCTTCGGGGTGATGGGCTTCCACATGGAGAAGAACGTGGCCCACAACTGCGACCTGTGCGGCGGCGACCCCCAGTGCGTCAAGGTCTGCATCTACGACGCCCTTGAGTACGCCGAGGTGGAGCCCAACGAGTGGATGCTGCGGCTGGACGAGGTGGAGAAGCCCGCCGCCGCCACCTAGAAGGAGTCGACATGCCCTACGGCTGGGTCGGACAGGTCCTGCGCATAAACCTGAGCGAGGGGAAGGTCACCAAGGAGCCCCTCAACCTGGAGTGGGCCCGCGAGTTCATCGGTGGGCGCGGCCTGGGCACCCGCTACCTGTACGAAGAGATCGACCCCGCCTGCGACCCGCTGGGGCCGGAGAACAAGGTGATCTTCGCCACCGGGCCGCTCACCGGCACCTACGCCCCCACCGGCGGCCGCTACATGGTCATCTGCAAGGGGCCACTTACCGACGCCATCGCCTGCTCCAACTCCGGGGGCTACTGGGGCCCCGAGCTGAAGTTCGCGGGCTACGACATGGTCATCCTCGAAGGGAAGGCCCCCAAGCCGGTCTACATCTGGGTCTACAACGACCAAGTCGAGATCCGCGACGCCTCCCACGTCTGGGGCAAGACCACGGAGGAGACGGAGGACATCCTGCGGGCGGAGACGGATCCGCAGGCCCGCACCTCCGGCATCGGCCCGGCGGGGGAGAACCTGAGCCGGGTGGCCTGCGTCATCAACGACAAGTCCCGCGCGGCGGGCCGCTCGGGCGTAGGCGCGGCCGTCGGCTCGAAGAACGTGAAGGCCATGGTGGTGCGGGGCACGGGCGCGGTGGAAGTGGCCGACGCGATGAAGTTCTCGGAGCTGGTGTTCGAGAGCCTGCGCCTCCTCAACGAGTCGCCCACCGCCACCAAAGCCCTGCGGGGGCTGGGGACGGCTTCGACCGTCGGGTTCACCAACTCCATCGGTATTCTCCCCACCAACAACTTCCAGGCGGGCCAGTTCGGCGAGGCCAACGCCATCAGCGGGCCGGTAATCGCTCAGACCGTGCTCCGCCGGAACAAGGGTTGTTACTCCTGCCCCATCGGCTGCGCCCGCGTCACCGAGACCAAGGGGCCGTCCAAGTGGCAGGGCCGGGGCGAAGGGCCGGAGTACGAGACGATCTTCGGCCTTGGCTCCGACTGCGGCGTCGGCGATCTGAACGCGGTGCTCTACGCCAACTACCTGTGCAACCTCTACGCCATGGACACTATCTCCGCCGGCGGCACCGTCGCCACCGCAATGGAGCTGGCGGAGAAGGGCTACATCCCGGCGGCCGACCTGGCTGAGCTGGAGTTCGAGTTGAAGTTCGGCAACCCCGACGCGGTCATGGCCTGCCTGGAGCTGATGGCCTACCGCCGCGGCCGCTTCGGCGACCTCCTGGCCGAGGGCGGCTACCGCCTGGCCGAGCACTACGGCCACCCGGAGCTGTTCATGGGGGTGAAGAAGCAGGACTTCGCCGCCTACGACCCGCGCGGCGTCAAAGGGATGGGCCTGGGCTACGCCACCTCCAACCGCGGCGCCTGCCACCTGCGGGGCTACTCGATGATGCTGGAGTGGTTCGCGCCCAGAGAGATGCGCCTGGACCCCTTCACCACGGATGGGAAGGCGCAGGCCCAGAAGACGCTCCAGGACAAAGCGGCCTGCGAGGACTCCTCCGGCATCTGCACCTTCACCACCTTCGAGGTGACGCCCGACAAGCTGTACCCCATGTACAACGCCGCCACCGGCGAGAACCTGACCCTCGACGAGTGGAACCTGGCCGGCGAGCGCATCTGGAACCTGGAGCGGCTCTTCAACAGCCGCGCCGGCTTCAGCCGCAAGGACGACAACCTGCCCCCGCGCATGACCCGCGAGCCGCTTACGGGCGGCGCCGTGCAGGAGCAGGTGGTGGAGCTGGAGCCCATGCTCCGCGAGTACTACGACATCCGCGGCTGGGACGACGACGGCAGCCCGCGGGCGGAGACGCTGTCCAAGCTGGGGCTGGGCTAGCAGGATCATGGAACAAGGAACAAGGGACATCGCGGTCGGGCCTGGAGTCGGGGCCTTGTTCCATCCACTATTCCTGGGGGTTTAGAGGTCAAGGGGATGTCCCACTACCTCATCCTCGGAGTCAGCGCCGCCGGCCTCACCGCCATCGACGCCATCCGCCAGCGCGACAAGGATGGGCCGATCATTGTCGTCTCGAAGGAGCCGGAGCCCTGCTACTCCCGCGTCGCCCTGCCCTACATCCTCTCAGGCGAGAAGAACATGCGGCAGATTACGCTCCAGGAGCCCGGCTACTTCAAGGCGAACAATGCCGACGTGATCTGGGGCGTGGGGGCTGCCTCCCTCGACGCCAAAAACAAGACCGTGACCCTGGAGGACGGCCGCAACCTCACCTACGACAAGCTGCTCGTCGCCACCGGCTCCGCGTCGCGCGTCCCGCCCATCCAGGGGATCGAGGAGGCGGACGCCTGCTACCACTGGACGCTGGAGGACACGCAGCGGATCGAGAAGGCTCTGGCGGGCGCCAAGAGCTGCTTCGTCATCGGCGCCGGGTTCATCAGCCTGCTGACCGTCAGCGCCCTCATCAAGAAGGCTAACCTTAACTACACGATCGTCGAGATCGCCGACCAGGTGATGCCCCAGCTCCTCGACCGCGAGGGCGGCGAGGCCCTGGAGCGGGCGATGCAGGAGAAGGGCATCGAGGTCGTCCTGGGTGACTCCGTCTCCGCCGTCGAGAAGGGGAAGGACGGCGCCTGTACCGTCCACCTGAAGAGCGGCAAGGCCCAGACGGCGGACATGGTCGTCTGCGGCACCGGCGTACGACCCAACATCGACTTCCTGAAGGACTCGGGCCTCGACATCGCCTCCGGAGTCCGCACCAACGAGCGGCAGGAGACGAGCCTGCCCGACGTCTGGGCCGCCGGCGACTGCGCCGAGGGCGCCGACTTCCTCAGCGGCGAGCCCGTGGTCCACGCCATATGGCCCACGGCTATCGACCAGGGGCGGGTGGCCGGCGCCAACATGGCCGGCGACTCCGCCGCCTACCCGGGCAGCCTCAGCTGGAACGTCACCGAGCTGTTCGGGCTGGCCTCCGCCTCCATCGGCGAGTTCCGTGACCGGCCGGAGTGGGAGGCCATTGTCTTCCACAGCCCGGCGACCAACGTCTACCGCAAGATCCTCATCGACCGGGACAACCGCATGGTGGGAGTCGTGGTCATCGGCCGCGCCAGCGACGTGCAGGACCTGGGCGTGGTGCAGTCGATGATCCGGCGAAAGTCGGACGTGTCCCGCTGGAAGCACATGCTGGCCGGAGAGAAGGTCAACTATGGTATGATGGCCTTCGAGACACTGCGGCAGCAGGTGGCGAGATAGTATGCAGGTGAAGGTGGAGCTGCAGGCTTACCTCGAGCAGTACTCCCCGAACGGCAACCCCGTCTTCGACTATTCCGTCCCCGAAGGCGCCACCGTCGACAAGCTGGTCCGGCAGCTTGAGATCCCCGACGAACTGGCCAGTGTCATCATCGTCAACCAGGACAACGCCGACCCCGACCGCGTCCTGGCCGAAGGCGACAAGGTCACCCTCATCCCGCCGCTGGCCGGCGGGTAGAATAAGCGGACTCTTTTTCTTGGCAGACGAAGGCAGTAGAAGGGGCGACGGCCTCGCCTGGCAGACCAGTGTCTGGGACCGCATGTCGGACGTTTACCTCCGCGAGATCGACGAGCGGTTCCGCCCGGTGGTGGAAAACGTGATCGCCCGCGCCGCCCTCAATCCGGGACAGCAGGTCCTCGATCTCGGCACCGGCACCGGTTCGGTGGCCCTCCGAGCGGCACCCCTCGTGATCCCCGGAGGCCGGGTCCTGTGCGTCGACATCAGCGCCGAGATGCTGAAGCTGGCCGAGCGACGGGCATCCGAGGCGCGCCTGGACAACGTCACCTTTCGCGAGGGCGGCGGGGAAGCGATACCGGCCGAAGATAAGTCCACCGACGTCCTTCTTGCCAGCCTCAGCATGATGTACGTCATTGACCGCTCGGCCGCAGCGCGTGAATGCGCCCGAATACTACGTCCCGACGGCCGCTTCGTGGCGTCGGTGTGGGCGGGACCGGATCACTGCGACATCGTGCGTCTCCAACAGACTGCCGCCAGGTTCGCGCCCCCGCCGCCCGTGCCGAACGTCGGCCCCGGCGCCCTGGCAGACCCCACCTCTTTCCTGGTCCAACTCGACGAGGCTGGAATCGACGCCCGCGTCGAGACTGAATCAACGTCCTTCGATTTCCCGGACTTTGCTTCGGCCTGGGACACGCTGGCGGGCGTCACTGCGGGTCAGATGACCCCCGAGCAGCGGGAAGAAGCGCGGGCCACGGTTTTCGCGACCCTGTGGCCGGAAGGCGACGGCCCGCGCCGCTTCGTCAATCTCACCCAGTTCATCGTCGGCAACAAGCGCCGCTAGCCTCTCCCCACCCTACCGCCCTACATGTCCGTCAGGCCGACTTTCCCTGGCCGTCTTATGTAACACATCCCTCGCTTGCCCCGTCTCACCTGTTGACAAGGGGTTGCACCCGCACTAGAATGTAGTCGCAACTAATTGCAGATGCAGGTGATCGCAACGACCGACCATTCCTCCATCATCCAATCGCTACGGGACGTCGGCTACCGACTGACGCCACAGCGAATGATGGTGGTTTCCATCCTTTACGACAGCAAGGGCCACGTGAGCGCCGAGGAGATCCACGACCGGGTGCGGGAGCACTACCCGTTCGTGGACATATCGACGGTGTACCGGACCCTGCAGCTGCTCAAGAAGCTGCACATCGTGAGCGAGACGGATCTGGGCGGCGGCCGCGTCCAGTTCGAGCTGGCCCACCAGGACCGCCATCACCACCTGGTGTGCCGGCAGTGCGGCGGCACCTTCGCCCTGGACGACGGCCTGCTCGAGCCGCTGCGGGAGCAGATGCAGGGCCGTTACGGCTTCGAGGCGGACATGGAGCACTTCGCGATATTCGGCGTATGCGCCGCCTGTCGGAAAAGGCGGTAAGGAGGAAGCTCCCTGGATAACCTCCTGGCTGACTCTGGCCCGCAGTTTACGACCGTTCTCCTCACCATCGGTATCGGTGGCTCGGTGGCGGTACTTGCCGGCGCTTTGGCACTCGGTATTCGACATGGCATTGACTGGGATCACATCGCTGCCATTACGGACATCACCAGCACAACGGCAGCGGCGCAAGACCCGCAGGAAGCATGGCTTACTGACGAGCCAGGGGTGATGCTCACTGATGAAAGTCACCATTCGCTAGGCACCGACCCGTTGGGAGCGAGCGCCATTGCCGAGGCGCAGCGGGTGATTAAGACGAGTGAAGCTGTCGCTGTCGAGGCGGGGACGACCCATTCTGATCCCTCGTTCCCTACCGCCGCTGAGCGCCGCTCTCGCCTTGGAAGCGGACAGGGCGCTCGGATGGTGCAAAGTTTCTTCCTTCAGCAACAGCGCCCGTTGTTCCTGGGCTCGCTTTACGCCCTAGGACATGGCACCGTGGTCGCGGCACTTGGCGTTTTGGCGATTCTTGCGTCGGAATTTCTGCCCAGCCGGATCGATCCAATCATGGAGCGGGTGGTCGGAGGAACTCTGATCTTCCTGGCAACCTACCTCTTCTACTCGCTTTATCGGTTCTTCCGGGGCGGCGATTTCCGTATTCGCAGTCGCTGGATGCTTATCTTTGCAGGCGTGCGCAACGGCTTCAACTGGCTGTGGGCAAGGATCCGCGGTGAGCGCCAGTATAGGCATGTGGAAGCCCAGCAGTATGGCGTTAGGACAGCCTACGGCATCGGGCTTATTCACGGCATCGGTGCCGAGACGGGAACCCAGGTGCTGGTAATTGCCACCGCCGTGGGCGCAGGAAGCAAGGCGATGAGCGTCGCTACCCTGGTGGCGTTCGTAGTCGGTCTGCTGATCGCCAACTCTATTGTGACCATAGCAACGACCGCCGGTTTCGTCTCTGCGCGCCGGAGGAAGGCGGTTTACGCAGGGGTGGGGTTGCTGGCGGCCGTGTTTAGTCTGGCAATCGGTCTCTTCTTCCTCGCGGGGGCTGGCGTCAATCTGCCTGACCTTGGCGGCTATTTCCGCTGGATAGGCGGGCCCAACCAGTAATGCAGGAGGCCCGGAGCGCCGAGTTGCCTCAGTTTTGGTTTCCGGGCGCGGGCTACGGCCCGTAGAGGCTCTCGAGTCCCGTCCTGTCGCCGCTGGCGATGTCGCGCTTGAACAACTCCTTGTAGGCGGCGTAGGGGTACATGCTCTGGGCGTTGTTCGCCGAGTCGGGAGAGGTGTGGCCGACGCCGACCCAGTGGCCTATCTCGTGGGTGACGATGTTCCACACGTCCATGCGGCTGTCGGCGCCGCCGCAGTCGCCGCTGGCGGTGGTGTTGGTGGCCCACTTGAAGCCCGTGCCCAGGGACATATCGGCCTCGACGACGGTCCCGTCCGCCCAGATATAGGCGACCGCGATGGCCCCGTAGGGCGCGCCGCCGAAGCTGATGGCGTTCACGCCGTCGCGCTTGCCGGCCTTCACGGTGGTCGTCCCGCCGTAGGTCAGGAGCGTCGCCGCCGTGTTGTCGTCCCAGGCGGCGGCGCCGGCCTGAATCGCGACGAGCGCCTGGTCCTTGTCCACGTCCTTGGGGATGGAGCCGCGGTGCACCTTGTAGGTCAGCCCGCCAGCCGGAATCTGCCAGCCGTGGAGGTTGACGGCGCCGTTGTCGGCGTTCGGGCTGTTGCAGGTCCCGCCCGGGCGGAGGACATCGACGAACAGTCGGGTGCCGTCCTGCCCTCCGGCAGGAACGAAGGCAAGGGCGAGCAGGAGTGCGCCCAGGATCAGTGTCAGACGTAGGCTAGACCACCGCATAATAGTTCACCCCTGAAAAGTACAACAATTCTACCATCAGAATATTACTCAGGGGGTCAGCGCGAAAGCGGGGCCAGGTGTCAACTCGGTGAAGAGTCAGGGCTTGGCGACCTTGACGTCGCTCCCCTCGACCTGGACCTCGAAGGTGGGGACGCCCTCGTTCGCCGGGGGCGTTACGACTTCACCCGTCTTTACGCTGAACTGGCTGCCGTGCCAGGGACACTCGACAGCCTCGCCGACGAGGAGACCTTCGCCCAAAGGGCCGCCGCGGTGGGGACAGCTGTTGCCGAAGGCGAAGAACTGGCCGTCCACGTTAGCCACGGCGATCTCCTCCCCCCCCAGCTCCACGACCTTCATCTCCCCGGGCGGGATCTCGTCCACAGTGGCTACCTTGACAAAGTCGGCCATCGGTCACCTCCTTCGGGGCGCTGCTCGCGTATCATAGCATAGCGTTTTTCGCTGGCAAACGCCCCCCGGCGTCGCGCGGTTGCCCCGGCGGGCACCCGCGTGATATCATACTGCCCGGCGATCCCGTCGACCCTTTAAGCCGGTCCCGCGAGGCCGGCAAGGAGAGACAGCCCTGCTACAGCCTGTCGGCGACAAGGTACCATACTGCGCGTGTGCCCTCTCGGGTTTAGGCCCGGGAGGTATTTTTTTGCCACCGCCCGGGGGCCCGCGGTGGTAAGCGGGGCAGAGCACACCGTCCTCTCCGCCGAGGACATGCGGCGGGCCATCCGGCGCATCGCCCACGAGATCATCGAGGGCAACCGCAGCCTGGACGACGTCGTCCTCGTCGGCATGCGGACGCGGGGCGTGCCCCTGGCCCAGCGCCTGTCCGACGCTATCTTCGAGTTCGAACGGCAGCACGTCGCCGTGGGCGCCCTGGACATCGGCCTCTACCGGGACGACCTCTCCTACCTTGAGCTGAAGCCGCTTCTCCATCCCAGTGAGATCCCCACCGACATCGCCGGCAAGAGCGTCGTGCTGGTGGACGACGTGCTGTTCACCGGCCGCAGCATCCGGGCGGCGCTCGACGCCCTCATCGACCTGGGACGGCCCAGCCACATCCAGCTCGCCGTCCTCGTCGACCGCGGGCACCGGGAGCTGCCGATCCGGCCGGACTACGTCGGGAAGAACATACCCACTTCGCTGACCGAGGAGGTACAGGTGCGGCTGGAGGAGATCGACGGCCGCGACGAAGTCGTGGTGATACGGGCGGAGGGTGAACGATGACCGAAGAGAGAGCGCAGACCGTACAGACCGGGCTGGAGGAAGCGCCTTCCTGGCGGCGGAAGGATCTGCTGGACCTGGACGACTTCAGCCCCCACGAGATCGCGGCAGTGATGGAGACCGCCGACGCCATGAAGGAGGTGCTCGCCCGGGAGGTGCCGCGGGTTCCCGCCCTCCGCGGCACGACCATCGTTACGCTTTTCTACGAGCCCAGCACCCGCACCCGCACCTCCTTCGAGCTGGCGGCCAAGGCCCTTGGCGCCGACGTCATCAACGTGGCGGCGGAGGGCAGCAGCGTCAAGAAGGGGGAGTCGCTCATCGATACGGTGCGCACCCTCCAGGCCGTGGGCGCCCACGTCCTGGTGATGCGCCACTGGCAGT
>JACOUE010000030.1 GCA_016178045.1 Chloroflexota bacterium | reverse complement strand
AAGCGCGGCAGGCGACGCTGCTGCCACGCGAGTTGCCGCTGGAGGGTTCGGCCGCACTGCCGCTCCAGATGCACGCAGCGGCGGGTCGCACCGAGTCGGTCTTCCTGACGCGCCGCGTTCCGTCCAGTTCGGCCGTCAATTTCACCGCCCTGGACGTGGCGAAGGTGGACGCCAGAGTGAAGGCGGCGGAGAAGGCCAAGGTGGAGCTCTCCACCGTGCAGCAGACCGAGATCAACCTCCCCTTCGTCACCGCCGACGCCAGCGGCCCCAAGCACCTCACCATGACCCTCACCCGCTCCAAGCTGGAGCAGCTGGTGGGCGACCTCGTCGAGCAGACCATCGGCCCCTGCCGGCAGGCCCTCGAGGACGCCGGCGTCACCGCCGACAAGGTGGGCGAGGTCATCCTGGTGGGCGGGCAGACCCGCATGCCCTTGGTGGCGGAGACCGTACGCAAGTTCTTCGGCCGCGAGCCGCACAAGGGCGTGAACCCGGACGAAGTGGTGGCCGTGGGCGCCGCCATTCAGGCCGGCGTCCTCAAGGGCGAGGTGCGCGACGTCCTTCTGCTGGACGTGACGCCCCTCACGCTCGGCATCGAGACCCTGGGCGGCGTCGCCACCGCCATCATCCCCCGCAACACCACCATCCCCACTAGCAAGTCGCAGGTCTTCTCCACCGCCACCGACAACCAGACCAGCGTCGAGATCCACGTCGTCCAGGGCGAACGGGCCATGGCCGCCGACAACAAGTCGCTGGGGCGGTTCATCCTGGACGGCATCCTGCCGGCGCCCCGCGGCCTCCCCCAGGTCGAGGTCACCTTCGACATCGACGCCAACGGCATCCTCCACGTCAGCGCCCTGGACAAGGGGACCGGCCGCGAGCAGAAGATCACCATCCAGGCCGGCTCCGGCCTCACCAAGGACGAAGTGGAGAAGATGAAGCAGGACGCCGAGGCTTACGCCGAGGAGGACCGCCACCGCCGCGAGGAGATCGAGGTGCGCAACCAGGCCGACTCCCTCGCCTACACCGCCGAGAAGACCCTGCGCGAGGCCGGCGACAAGGTCCCCGCCGACATCCGCACCGACATCGAGGACCGGGTGCGGGCGGTGCGGGAGGCGCTGGCGGGGGAGGACGCCGCCACCGTGCGCGCGGCCGCGAACAACCTTTCGGAGGCGTTGCAGCGGGCCGGGGCCGCAGTGTACGGCCAGGGGCCCGCCGAGGCCGGCGTGGGCGCGGAGCCGCCGCCCGAGGGCGGCGAAGGCGAGGCCCCGCCGGAGGGCACCGTCGAGGGCGAATACCGCGAGGTGTGACCCCTGCCGAAGGTAGGACAGGCTTCAGCCTGTCGCGAAAGGCGGAAAGCCAGAGTCGGAGGGCCGGAGCTCTGAACTTCGGCCGAGCAGATACGGTGGGACAGGCTTTAGCCTGTCGTGCGGGCGTCTTGCAATCTCGTACGGCTGGTAGGATAATTTCGCTATACCGCAATTCCCGCAAGAACCCGCCCCAACCCCTAGAAGGAGGTGCCTACCGCGTTACGGCTTCGTCGTGGCGTCAGCCCCAGGAGTATGCTTCTAGCGTATCGTATTAGGAGGAGGTCGCACCCATGGCTTACAAGCTCGAAGGGACCATCCTGGAGGTCTGTACCTGCAACATCCTCTGCCCCTGCTGGGTAGGCGAGGACCCCGACGGCGACGGCACCTGTGACGCGGTCATCGCATACAACGTCGACCGCGGCAGCATCAACGGGACCGACGTCTCCGGCCGCACTCTCGCGATCCTCGCTCACGCGCCGGGCAACGTCCTGCAGGGGAACTGGAAGGCAGTCCTCGTCGTGGACGACAAGGCCACGGAGGCACAGCAGCAGGCGCTCGTTGACGTCTGGACTGGCAAGCTGGGCGGGCCTGTCGCCGACATGGCCCAGCTCATCAGCGAGGTCGTTGGCGTGGAGCGGGTGCCCGTCACGTACGAGATCCACGAGGGCAAGGGGACGCTCAGGATCGGCTCGCTGGTAGAGGCGGAGATGGAGCCCTACCGTGGACCCACCGGCCAGGTGACAACCCTGAACGGGAGCGTCTTCACCACTATCCCCGGTGCCCCCGCTTGGGTTGCTAAGGCCTCGAAGTACCGCCGTAGCACCTCGAAGTACGGCATCAACGACGTTGATCTGCAGGGCCACAACGCCATCCAGGGCAGCTTCCGCTTCGAGTTCTAGCGGGAGGCTACCGATAGGCCAACTATAGCTGGGCGCGGCGCGCCCAGCGGGTACGATAGTCTATGCTCTGGCCGCGTGTAGATACTCGAAGGCACTTCATCGCCCTCCTGGTCGGCCTGGTCGTCCTGGCCTGGCTGGCGCTGATCGTCTGGGGGCGTTCCCCCTACGGGCGCTTCCTCAGCCACGAGGAGCTGGGGGAGGTCGGCCTCGGCCTCAGCGGTGGCGGGATCGGTCTTTCCCTCGTCTTCGTCCTCGGCTGGACGGTGATGACCGTAGCGATGATGCTGCCCACCAGCCTGCCGCTGTTCAGCCTGTTCCAGCGTATCGTCCGGCAGCGCCCCGACGCCTCCCGCCTGCTCGCCCTGCTCATCGCCGGCTATATCGTCATCTGGTCGGCCTTCGGCCTGGCGGCGCATGTCGGCGACCGGGGTATCCACGCCGGTGTCGAGCGGGTCGTCTGGCTCGATGAGAACGCCTGGCTGTTGATGGCCGGAGTCCTTTTCCTGGCCGGGGTCTACCAGTTCACGCCGCTCAAGTATCTCTGTCTGGACAAGTGCCGCTCGCCCTACAGCTTCATCACCGAGCACTGGCACGGCAGCCACGAGCACATGCAGTCTCTCAAGCTGGGCCTCCACCACGGTCTCTTCTGTGTCGGCTGCTGCTGGTCTCTGATGCTGCTGATGTTCGCGGTGGGAGTGGGGAACGTCGGCTGGATGCTGGCCCTGGGGGCGGTCATGGCCACCGAGAAGAACATGCCCTGGGGGAGGCGACTCAGCGCTCCCCTCGGCCTGGTGCTCATTGCATCCGGCGTGACCGTCGCGGCATTGGGGACACCGTTGACGGGGTCACCCCTCTGAAGTGGGTCGCCCTCGGGCCGGAGGCGCTTCTATACGATGAGCAGGAGGGAGGCAGGCAAGACCTCAGCAACGGGACAAGAGCGGAGCAGCCGCTTTCGAGTGGTTGGCGACGGTAGCCAACTGGGGCCGCCGGACGCGGTCTACAGGGAAGAGGTGCAGCTTGCCCTGCGGAACCGGGGCACGCCCTTGGAGGGGTTACGCTATCCCATCACGCCCGCCGGGATGCACTACCTTCTTTCGCACTTCGACATTCCTGACGTCGACGTTAGCCAGTGGCGGCTCGAGGTGGGTGGGCTGGTCTCCAGGCCCTTGAGTCTGACCCTGGACGATATCAAGGCCAGGCCGTCGGTTACTTTGGCGGTCACCATGGAGTGCGCGGGAAACGGTAGGGCGCTGCTGAACCCGCGACCGATCAGTCAGCCGTGGCTGGTCGAAGCTGTCGGCACCGCCGAGTGGACGGGTACGCCCCTCGGGGGGTTCCTGGACGATGTGGGTGTCAGCAAGAGCGCCGTCGACATCGTTTTTACCGGCCTGGACCAGGGCGTCCAGGGAGACGAGATCCAGTACTACCGGCGCAGCCTTAGCGTTGCCGAATGCAGGCGAGAGGAAGTACTGCTTGTTTACGCAATGAACGGGCGTCCTCTTGAACCGCAGCACGGCTACCCGCTGCGTCTGCTCGTTCCAGGCTGGTACGGCATGGCCAGTGTCAAGTGGCTGCGCAGCATCGAGTGCATCGGGGAGCCGTTTCGCGGCTACCAGATGGTGGGTTCGTACCGCTACTCCCAGTCGGAGGAGGACCCCGGCGAGCCGGTCACTCTGATACGAGTACGGGCGCTTATGATCCCTCCTGGAATACCGGACTTCGTGACGCGCACCCGACTGGTCAAAGCCGGGGAGGTGACGCTGACCGGTAGAGCCTGGGCCGGCCGCCTCAACGTCGCCCGCGTGGAGGTGAGTGACGACGGCGGCGAGACGTGGTCCGAAACTGAGCTGGGAGACCCAGTCTCTCCTTACGCGTGGCGCCCGTGGGAGTACCGCTGGGCGGCCAGGCCCGGCACATATACCCTCTGTGTGCGGGCCTGGGACAGTGAAGGCAACGGGCAGCCCACGACGCAGCACTGGACCTTCCTCGGGATGGGGAACAACATGGCCCAGCGGATAGACGTAGTAGTCGAGTAGCTCCTCCGGGTTGCGGGTCTCAGCCGGTGGTGCTACCGCGAGGCTCTGGCATCACTCTTTGTGGCTGAAATGCCAGCTGCCGTCCTCTTCGCTGTAGACGAAGACATAGCCGCCAGAGGTAAACAGCTTTTCCCGCCGGGGCCGCTCTTTGCTGAAGGCCGAGACCCCTTCAGTGCCGTCAGGGGGCGGCAGCCCCAGGATATCGGTCAACGTCGCTCCGAAGTCAATGTGCTGGTAGTCCACATCGGACATGTGGCTGTTCAAGCCCGGAGCGTGGATCACCAACGGCACGTGCGGGATATATTCTGGCGGTGGCCTCTCTGGCGAAGGGTCCACGTCCCGTGGTCCGTGGTCGCCCGTGAGGACAATGACGGAATCGTCGTAAATGCCTTCTCTCTTTAGCTTCTCCACAAATTTGCCGAGCAGAACGTCCGCATACATCGCCTGTTGTCGATATCGCTCCGGCTCATATTTGGGGACCGGCGGAGTACTGAGGGCCTCTCCTTCTCCGTTGAAGGCCATCGGGAAATGGGGCAACATCAGGTGCAGCAGGTATACTCGCCCCGACGCCTCGCGAGCGTTGATGTCATTCAGATAGACGTCAAATTGTCTCTTGGTGAACGTATGGATGCCCAGCGGGTCCACCGGCGGATAGGCCCAGCCCAGGCGGTCCAGGAGCCATCCCATCGGTCGGCTTATGACCCTCTCCACCCGCTCAGGGGTTGCCTGATAGAAGGACCGCAGAGCCAGGTTGCTCGCTAGCCCCAGCTGGTAGTTCTGGATCAAGTGGCCGGCGCCGCGACAGGTTATGACAATGCCACAGGCGTCGATGTAGCGGTACTCCAATAGCAGAAATTGCGAATACAGCCTGACGTTGAAATGCTCGGTCAGCGACTTGGCTGAACCGATGATGTCCTGAAGAGTGTCGATAGTGAAGTAGTAGTTGGCGGTAGCGTTGGTAAACCAGACCCCGTCCGCCGCCAGGGCAGCGATGTTGGGGAAGCTCTCAGCGTCAAGCTCTCCTCCCTGGTCTTGGAGGAGCACGTCATACCCAAGCTCGTCGAATACAAGTATGAAAACGGGCGGCTGGGATGCCGACGGTGATGCCGTCACTACCTCATTGCCGTACACGTCAGCGAGGCAGGGGAAGCTATCCCCGCAGTTCGGGAGAGTGGGCACCTGAGACGGAAGGAGAACGGTCACCGCTATCGCCACCGGGGACATGTAGACGAAAAACCAGGCCAGGCCTCTGAACAACCAGATGGCGATGCCGACCAAGGCGCCAAGAAAGGCGAGGTTCACGAGTACGACCAGGAACACGCCCTTCGATCTTACCGAGTCCGAGAAGTCATTCGCCGGACCCCAGTAGAGCTGCAACTGGCGCAGGATCAGGACGACCGCCACGACGAATACCAGCGAACGGAAAACCCGTAAGGGCCTGCCTGAACCGTACCGCGCGGCTATGAGGCGGTCAGCGCCCAGCAGCAGGAGGAAGGGCAAGACCTGCACCAGAAGGATCAGAAATATCACGGTAGTCTTGCGAACGTGCACTACTTCTGGGCTGGGAAATGCGTTCCTTATGAACTCGAGGGAAGAGAGGCTTACAGCGCTGAAGGTGATCAGCGCAGCGTACGCCGGCCCCCTGTAGCGCGACAGGTCTCGAACTCTCATGCGCTGGCGCTACCTGCGGCAAAACGGTAGAGGACCCGCTCTGACCTGGGCAGAGCCGGCGCCTCAATTATCTTGAAACGCTCCCTGAGAGCCTCTTCGAAGGCGGCCTGCGTGTAGCCGCCGAACACGTCCTGGCGGGTGCGCAACAGCGCTTGCACCATCGGGTCGCTTTTCGGCACGAATTCCACAACGCCGGCCTCGGCGAAAGTGGAGAGCCACTCCACGATTCTGTTGAGGGGCACGTTGCCGCCGATGGCCAGATGGTGCACTAGGGCCAGGCAGAGGACGAAATTAGCCGCGCCGCGGTCTCCCAGCCCCCGCCTCTCCTCCTGGGCCCAACCCTGGCTCGGCGAAGGGTTGAGGAAGTCGAGCACCAGCGGCAGGATGTTGGTGTGCTGGTCCTTTATTCTTTCGTACAGGGCGCCGACCGCTGCCTCGTCGCTGTCGATGGCCACCACGTAGCCGGCGTGGCGCGAAGCCGTGATGCTGTAGCGCCCCACGTTACAGCCCAGGTCCCAGACCACTTCCGGCTTGGCTTGAGCCAGCGCGGCACCTACAAACCGGTCCTTGTGTTCCAGCGCCTCTGGCTCGTAGTGGCACTGCTCCTCGTAGTTCAGCCAGGGTGAGCGGGCCTTGGCGCGGCGTTTCAACCCGGTCACGCTTTTCTTCAATCTGTTGACAAGGCCTGTGATGACGCCCTTGGGGATCGCCCGCCCTTGAAGGGACGGCGCTGTCTTGTTGCCCGATGAATACCGACGACTGAGCCACGCCTGAAGGACGACGTCCATGAAAACGTTCTTCCGCAGCTTGTGCCTGAGGGGAAGGATGCTATTGAGGTGGACAGGATCTATTCCCTCGAGAGAGCTGCGCATCCACATCTGGAAGGGGATGCCGGTGATCGACTGGAGAAGTAACGGATTCAGAAAGGTGCGACAGAACTGTGTATAGCCCATCCAGGGCGCCCCCTTCTGGTACCGTTCGAACGAGCCTACGTCGATCAGCAGGGGGTTTGTCCCTATGAACTGGACGTTGTAGGGGGTGGCGTCCTTCAGGATCAGGTCCTTCTGCAGGGCCAGCTGCAGGATTTCCAGCGAGCGGATCGCCGCTGCCTTCAACATTTCGAAGGGCCACTCGTAAGCGTAGGAGATGAAGGGGACCCGTGGGTGCTCAACCACCAGGCCAGTCCCGGGGACGGCGCGGTAGGGCTCAGGGGCCTCGTCGATGTCGAGGGCCTTGGTCTCTATAACCGCTCCGCTCGCCACGAGCGAGTCCAGAAGACCGGTCTCAACCAGGGCTTCGAAGTCTGCCACATGCCCGGAGGTGAAGAAGCGATATACCTGGTTGGGGCCAAGTAAAACACCGCTAGCGGGGTCCCGAAAGGACCCGGGGTCCGCTGTCACCATGCCCGTCAGCTCCTGCCGGCGACATGGTGAGGCATATTCGGAATAGCGCTTGCGCCGAACTGTACCTCAGCCACCGCGCGACCCTTTTCCAGCCTTCCTCCGCGGCGGCTAGCCTTCTTCCTCGGACGCCTCAGGCGCTTCGCCGCCTCCTAGAGGTTCCTCCGGGTTCCGGCTGGTTCTGCGGAACAGCGAAAAAAGGCGTCCCCACAGGAGCCTCACCGTCACCAGCCCACCGACGATGCCAGCGAGCAACATTTGGACGCCCAAGCCTGCCGCCGTTGGATCAATATAGAGGGGAAAGGCTTGCATTTCTTGCCTCCTTGTAAACCTAATCTATCTATGGGAGGAAGGCACCTACCGGGACGAAACAGTGGTCATCGCGCCGCACCTTGGGCAAATCTTATCAGTCCCCGCGCCGACAATCAAGCATCGGGGTGCTGGCTGGTCCTGGAACATCACTCGTTTAACTAATCGCCCCCGCCCTGCTAAAATAGCCCTGGCGCACCGTCTTCCGCACGGGAGAAAACCAGCGTGACCGCAACCCTCAAAACCGCCGCCCCCCGACTCTGGCTCCAGGCCCTCTACACCATCCCCCGCATCGACCTGGCGGAAGCGGACAGCATCACCCGCTGGCTGATCCTCTCGCGGGCCTCCGTGCTGGTCATGACCGCCATCTCCGGCGTCATCGGCGGCCTCCTCGCCGCCCGCGACGACGCCTTCGACGGCGGCCTTCTCGTCCTGGCCGTGCTGGGGCTCGTGCTGGCCCACGCCGCCAGCAACCTAACCAACGACATGTGGGACTTCGCCCGCGGCGTCGACACGCCCGACTCGCCCCGCGCCACCTATGGCCCCCACGCCCTCACCCACGCCACCGCCGAGCCGGGGCAGTTCGTCATCGTCACTGCCGCCGTCCTGGCGGCGGCTACGGCCATCGGCGTCTACCTTGTCGTGGCCGCCGGGCCCGGTGTCCTGGCCTTCGCCCTGCCCGGCGCTTTCATCCTCCTGCTCTACTCGGGCGGGCCGTACCCGCTGAAGTACTACGGCCTCGGGGAGCTGGCCGTGCTCATGGTCTGGGGCCCCCTCATGATCGGCGGCACGTACTACGTGATGGCGGAGGAGCTGCCCGGCTGGGTGGTCCTCGCCTCCCTGCCCTACGCCTTCGGCGTCACCAGCGTCCTCATGGGCAAGCACGTCGACAAGCTGGCCTTCGACTCGGAGAAGGGGATCCACACCCTTCCCCGGCTCATCGGCGAAGCGAGGGCACGCCGCCTGACCCAGGGGCTGATCGTTCTGATGTACTTCTCCACTCTGGCCCTGGCCGCCTGGCAGATGATGCCCGGCCTGGTGCTATCGCTCGGCGCCCTTCCCCTCGCCTTCCAGGTGCTGCCCGCCTTCTCCTCCCCCAAGCCAACGGAGCCGCCGAAGGGCTTCCGCGGCTGGCCCCTCTGGTTCGTGGGGTTCGCCTTCGTCCACAACCGGCGCTTCGGCCTCCTCTTCGTCACGGGGCTCGCCCTCCAGGTGGTCGTGGAGACCGTCGCCGGCGCCGTCTAGACGGCCTGCGAAATCACATTTTCCCCTGCCCGCGGGATGCGAAGGTTTGATAAAATAGGTTGGATATGCGGACGACCAAACGGGACTACTACGAAGTCCTCGGCGTGCCCCGGAACGCCACCACGGAGCAGGTCAAGCGGGCGTTCCGGAAGCTGGCCATGCAGTACCACCCCGACCGCAACAAGGAGGACGGTGCCGAGGCCAGGTTCAAGGAGATCGGCGAGGCGTACGAGGTCCTCGCCGACCCCGAGAAGCGGGCCGCCTACGACCGTTTCGGCCACGCCGGGCTCCAGGGGTTCGACATGGGCCGGCCGTTCGAGGGGTTCGACTTCGGCGGCTTCGGCGACATCTTCGAGGCGTTCTTCGGCGGCACGATGGGCCGCCGCGGCCGCGAGGCCCAGCGCGGCCACGACCGCAAGGTCGCCGTCGAGATCGACTTCGAGGAGGCCGCCTTCGGCTGCGAGAAGGAGATCGAGGTCGGGCGCACGGAGCTGTGCGACCGCTGCGGCGGCTCCGCCAGCGAGCCCGGCAGCCAGCTCGCCCGCTGCGCCGCCTGCAACGGCACCGGCGAGGTCCGCCGCGTCCACCGCAGCTTCTTCGGCCAGTTCGTCAACATCGCCGCCTGCTCCCAGTGCCAGGGCGAGGGCCGCATCATCACCCGGCCCTGCCGCGACTGCAAAGGGGCGGGCCGCCAGCGCCGCCGCCGCAAGCTGCTGGTGAAGATCCCCTCCGGTGTCGACGAGGGCTCCCAGATGCGCCTCTCCGGCGAAGGCGACGCCGGCTTCAACGGCGGGCCCACCGGCAACCTCTACGTGGTCATTAAGGTGAGACCGCACCCCTGCTTCCAGCGCGACGAGTACGACCTCATCTACCCGCTGGAGCTGAACTTCTCCCAGGCCGCCCTCGGCTGCGAGGTGCGAGTGCCCACGCTTGAGGGGAAGACGGAGGCCCTGCGGGTGCCGCCGGGCACCCAGAACAGCCAGGTGTTCGTCTTCAAGGGGAAGGGCGTCCCCCACGTCCGCGGCAGCGGCCGCGGCGACCTCCTGGTTCACGCCAACGTCGTCGTGCCGTCCGCTCTCTCCGACGAGCAGAGGCGGCTCCTGCTCGAGCTGGCCGACACGTTCGGCACCCAGGTCTCGCCCGATGGCGAGAAGGGGTTCCTGGGGAAGATAAAGGACGCCCTCGGGTAAAGTGCCGCCGGACTGGCTGGAGGTCGCCGTGCAGGTGGCAGCCGCCGACGCCGAGCTGGTGGCCGACGTACTCCAGCAACGCGCCCCCGCCGGCGTCGCTATCGAAGAGAAGCCGCTCCCCGCAGGCGACAACCTCGCCCTGGTCAAGGCCTACCTCCCGGACGACGAGCAGTCCGCCGCACTCCGCCGCTCCCTGCGCCTGGCCCTGCGCTTCCTGCCCCTCTCCAGCCCGGCCCGCTGGCGGCGGCCCCGCCGCCTCCGCCAGCCGGACTGGCAGGAGGCGTGGAAGCGCTACTTCCGGCCCGCCCGCATCGGCCGCCGCCTGGTGGTGAAGCCCTCCTGGGCCGACTACCCGCGCCGCGAGGGCGATGTCGTGATCGAGATCGACCCCGGGGCGGCGTTCGGCACCGGCCAGCACGCCACCACGGCCCTCTGCCTGCGCGTGATCGCCGCCAACGTCAGCGGCCTGACCGTGGAGCGCCTGGCCCCTCTCTTCGCCCGGGCGCTGGCGCCGGGCGGGCGGCTGGTGGCCAGCGGCTTCCTGGAGGAGGCGGCCGAGGGCCTGAGCCGCGGGTTCGAGGCGAACGGGCTCGCCGTCGAGCGGGTGACGGCGGACGGCCTCTGGCGGGCGATAATCGCCGCGAAGCGCTGACCGCTACGGCTCCACCGGCCGCAGCGTCCAGAGCACGGGGTCGACGAGCACCCCGCCTATTCTCACCTCCCAGTGCAGGTGGGGCCCGCTCGCCAGCCCGGACGACCCGACCAGACCGATCTGCTGTCCCTGCCCGACCTCGTCCCCCTCCGTCACCTGTAGCTTCGACAGGTGGTGGTAGCCGCTGAACACGCCCGCCCCGTGGTCGATGACCACCGACTTACCCCGCAGGTACAGCTTCGCCGCCAGCACCACCCGTCCGCCGGCCGTCGCCACCACGGGAGAGCCCGGCTCCGCCGCGATGTCCGTGCCGCTGTGGGGGAAGTAGGCGCCGCCGTTGATGGACCGCAGCAGTCCGAAGCTATTGGTGACGGGGCCCTGCGCTGGCATGACCCAGGCCCCGCTCCAGAAACGCGCGCCCGTGTAGCCGCCGTAGACGGAGGCCAGGAGGTTGTTCTCCTTCTCGATGGCGGCGGCGTCGCTGAGGAGTCCCGCCGTGTCCGGCGGCAGTTCGATGTTCTCCTGGGGGAAGTTGGTCGGCGCCACGTTCAGCACGGTCGAACCCACGCTGTCGCCGTCGGCGAGCACCTCCACCGGGTAGTCGCCCGGCGGGAAGTCCGTCCGCAGGCCGATGACCGCGAACCAGCGGTCGCCGTCGGCCAGCATCGGGTAGGAGCCCCCGGCGAACAGGGCATGGACCTCCTGCGCCGGCGGCGGGTTCACCAGTCGCACCAGGAAGAGGCCTCCCTGGACCGCGAGGCCGCGCACCAGCCGCACGCTGGCCGGCTGCGGCGTGGGAGAAGGGGACGGCGATGGCGACGGGGTGACGGTGGCTGTGGGCGGGGGTACGGTCGGCGTCGCTGTCCTGATGACGATGTCCACGTTCGGGGCGCCCTCGGAGCCGCCGGAGCAGGCGGCCACGAGGAGAAGGACAAACGTCAGGAGGAGGCTAAAGGCGGCGCGGGCGCTCGGAACCATACGACGGCGGGTCACGTTCATCTTATCGGAGTCAGGTTGGCGGGGCTAGGGGCGGCGGGATATAATCGAAGGGCTTTCTGGGGAAGCGTGCTGGCGGTCCCCCCGGTCGCACCTTTCGCCCTCCGCCCACGTTTATAGAGTGTTCCCGCAGGCAGTTCGAGATGGACGCGCAAGCTGTAGCCCGGCGGATCATCGATAACGTCGAGCGGGTCATCATCGGCAAGCGCCAGGAAGTGGAGCTGGCGGTGATGACCCTGTTGTGCGGCGGCCACCTCCTCATCGAGGACGTGCCCGGCGTGGGCAAGACGATGCTGGCCCGCAGCCTCGCCCGCTCCACAGGCTGCATCTTCAAGCGCATCCAGTTCACCCCCGACCTCCTCCCATCCGACGTCACCGGCGTCTCCATCTACAACCAGAAGACCAACGACTTCGAGTTCCGCCCCGGGCCGCTGCTGGCCCAGGTCATCCTCGCCGACGAGATCAATCGGGCGACGCCCAAGACCCAGTCCGCCCTCCTTGAGGCGATGGAGGAGCGCCAGGTCACCGTCGACGGCGTGACCTACCAGGTCCCCCAGCCCTTCATGGTGATGGCCACCCAGAACCCCATCGAGTACGAGGGCACTTTCCCCCTGCCCGAGGCCCAGCTCGACCGCTTCATGGTGCGCATCCACCTGGGCTACCCCTCGCCCCAGGATGAGGTGGCGATCATGGACCACCAGCGCGAGGCCCACCCCGTCCAGTCGCTGGAGCAGGTCTCCGGGCCCGAAGAGGTGACCGCCCTCCAGGCGGCGTGCCTGGAGCGGGTGCCGGTGCCGGGGATCCGGGCGCGCCGGTCCTGACGGATGAACGGTTCGACAGGATACAGGTCTATGCGTAAGTTATTCGGCTTCGTTCGCTTCCTCTGGCGGAACCAGAACCTGATCGTCGTCGTCGGCCTGGCCGCCGCCCTGTTCGTCCTCGCCTACGCCTCGGGCTTCTGGATCTTCTACCGTGCTGCCTATCTGCTGACCGCCCTCGTCCCCCTGAGCTTGTTCTGGGCACGGGCGAACCTGCGGGGCCTCAGCGTGGAGATCGACCGCCTCGCCGACCGCCTGCAGGTGGGGCAGCAGCTGGAGGTTCGCTTCCGTGTCCGCAACCTCAGCATGCTGCCGAAGCTGTGGCTGGAGGTGGAGGACCCCTCGGACATGCCGGGTCGCGCCGCCAGGACCGTGATTTCGCTCGTGGGGCGCGGCTACCGGGCGTGGAAGGTAAGCGTGCCCTGTACCCGCCGCGGCCTCTACACCGTCGGCCCCCTCACCATCACCTCCGGCGACCCCTTCGGCCTGTTCCGCTTCCGGCGGCGCTACGGCGAGGCGCAGGCGGTGATGGTGTACCCCCTGCCCTCGGAGCTACCGTACTTTCAGGCTCCCCCCGCCCAGCTCGCCGCCGAGACGGCGCCCCGCACCCGCACCCACTACGTCACCCCCAACGCCGCCGCCGTCCGCGACTACCAGCCGGGCGACGGCCTCAACCGCATCCACTGGCGCTCCACCGCCCGCCTGCGCCGCCTCATGGTCAAGACCTTCGAGCTCGACCCGTCCGGCGACATCTGGCTGGCCCTCGACCTCCACTGCGACGTCCAGGCCGGCGCTGGCGACGACTCCACCGAGGAGTACGGCGCCCGTATCGCCTGCTCTCTGGGCCACCACTTCCTCTCGGCCAACCGGATGGTGGGGTACCTTGCCTGCGGCCGCCGTATGGACCTGCTCGCGCCGGCGCGGGGGATGCAGCGCTACATCCAGCTATTCGAGTCGCTGGCCCTGGCCCGCGCCGAGGGCGAGGTGCCGCTGGCCCGGCTTCTGGAGGAGGAGGCCCGCCGCTTCGGCCGCCACACCACCCTCATCGTCATCACGTCCTCGCCGGACGAGGAGTGGGTGACGGTGGCTCAGTCGCTGGTGCAGCAGGGCACGCGGGTGGCCGTGGTCCTGCTGGAGGCGGCCAGCTTCGGGGGGAAGGAGAGCGTCCTCCTCCCCTACAGCACCCTGGTCGCCGCCGACATCCTGACGTACCTCGTCCGCCGCGATGACGACCTCTCGCTGGCCCTGGGGCCCCAGGGGGCCGCCGGCGAGGCCTACAGGGCGCAGGCGGCGCCCCTGCGGAGATAACCGATGGCACTGGCAAGAGCGATCCCTCCCGTTTCCGCCGGCCGCTGGCTGGTCCGGCGGGCGCTGGACTGGGAGGACTGGCTCACCTTCGCCCTGGTCTACTTCACCTTCCTCACCGTGGCCTGGAACGTCCAGCGGGCCCAGTGGGTGGAGCAGATGCCCTCGCTGGTGCTCGTGGGGCTGGCGGGGCTGCTGGCGGGGATGCTGCTGGCCCGCTCGTCCCTGCCGCTGTTCCTCGCCTGGCCGCTCGGCGTCCTCTTCGGCCTCGCCGCCACCTTCGTCCAGACCCTGGCCCTGGTGGACGGCGACGGCCTCCGGGCGCGCGTCGACGCCATCCATTTCCGCTTCGAGCGCTACTTCGACATCGTCTCGGCCGGCGGCATCGCCAACGACTCCCTGCCGTTCGTGGTGCTCGTGGTCGCCCTGACCTGGCTGGCCGCCTTCTTCTGGGCCTGGAGCCTCTTCCGCTGGCACCACCCCTGGCTGGGCCTGGTCCCCGGGGCGATCACCCTGTTCATCAACTACATCTTCCTGGAACAGCAGGTCCTCGTCTCCTTTGCCCTCTACGCCGTCGGCGCCCTGCTCCTGGTCTCGCGGACGAACCTGACGAAGCGCCTCCGTGAGTGGCAGGCGCAAGAGGTGACGTACTCGCCGTTCCTCAGCCTTTCTGCCGTCCACCTCTCGGCCTGGGCGGCGCTGGTGCTGCTCATCGTGGCCTGGCTGCCGCCGGCGACGCCCGCGCGCCCCCTCGTCGGCCTCTGGGAGGGGGCGGCGCCGCCGTTCCAGGGCCTGGCCGAGCAGTTTGTGCGGCTTGCCGGGCCGCTGCGTGTCTCCCGTGTCGTCCCCGTGCACGACTACACGTCTCTCTTCCCCCTGCAGGGCTCCGTTGATCTGCGCGAGGACGATCTGCTCACCGTCCGCTTCACCCGATCGAGCCGCTCCGGCCCCCTCCTGCTTCGCGGCGCCGTTTACGACGAATACACGCCCGGCGGCTGGAAGGCCGCGCCCCGCGTTGAGATCGAGCTTCCACAGGGGCTGAGCGCGACCGTCCGCCCGCGGGACATCGTGCGCGTCGAGGTGGAGGTGGTGGGGAAGAGCGTGGTGGGCAGCGTGATCTTCACTCCCGGTCACCCACTGGGCACGGACGTCGCCGCCAGGGCGAGGGTACCGGCGAGCGGGCTGACGAACCGGTATGCGGTGGAGCCGGCCGCCACGCTGCCGGACATCGCCGTCGTCGTGCCGGCGCGGCCCCTCTCGGAGGGCGAGTCGTACACCGTGGCCGGGCTGATCAGGGATGTCCCGCCAGCGGCCTTGCGCCGCGCTTCGGCCGACGAAGGCCTGTACCCTTCCAAGGCCAGGTATGGCCGTTACCCCTACTGGATCAGCGAGCTGTACCTCCGCCTTCCCTCGGACCTGCCCGGCCGCGTCCACGCACTCGCTTTCGACCTGACGTCCGCCCACGACAACGGCTACGACAAGGCTATAGCCGTCCAGCGTTACCTCCGCAGCTTCCCCGTTGACTACGAAATCGACCGCGCACCCCCTGGCCAGGACGCCGTCGACTACTTCCTCTTCGACGCCCGCCGCGGCTACTTCGACTACCACGCCTCGGCGATGGTCGTGCTGCTGCGGGCGGCGGGCGTGCCCGCCCGGCTGGCCGTCGGCTTCGTCGTGGACGCCGACAGCTTTGACGCCGAGAGCGGCTCGTACACCATCTCGGAGCGCGACGCCTACGCCTGGCCCGAGGTCTACTTCCCCGACTACGGCTGGATCGAGTTCAACCCCACGCCCGACCGTCCGCCTGTGCTCCGGCCCGGGGCCGCCTCCGCGCCCCTTGGGCTGGGAGCGGTCGGTGGCCGGACTGCCGTACTCCCAGCAGGTGTGGGAGAAGACCGTGCGCCTGGCTTCCTGGGCCGGGCTGCAACCGCAGGCCGGCGAGACGGCCCACGAGTTCGGCCGGCGGCTGGGCCGGCGCTTCCGCTGGGTGCCCGGCCCCGAGCACCTGGCGGCGGTGTATAATCGCTCGCGGTACGGCCGCGGTGAGGCGGACGAGGACGAGCGGGGGCGCCTGAAGCATACCTGGCAGCACCTGCGAGGAGCACTGCTAGCGGAGGTTGTACGTAAGCTATGGCGACGCTGAGGTTCCACCTGTGCGACACCAGGGTCGGCTGGATCGGGCTCGTCCTATCCGAGAAGGGCCTCCGCGGGGCGACGGTCCCCCGTAAGACCCGCGAGGCCGCCCTGGAGGACGTGATGGCGCTGGGCGCCACCGACCCCGCCGCCGGCGGTGAGGCGGCCGAGGTCGCCCGGCGGCTGGAGGAGTACGGCGAGGGCAGCCCCGTCCGCTTCGACGACCTGCCCCTCGACTGGGATAGCTTGTCCGCCGGAAGGCGGAGCCTTACGCCCTTCCGGCGGGCGGTGCTGGAGGAGGCGCTGCGCATCCCCCTCGGGGAGACGCGCAGCTACGGCTGGCTGGCGGAGCGTGTCGGCCGGCCGAGGGCGGCGCGGGCCGTGGGCCGGGTGATGGCGACGAACCCGTTTCCGGTCGTCGTGCCCTGCCACCGGGTGGTCGCCGCGGACGGCTCGCTGGGCGGCTACGGCGGCGGCCTCGATGCGAAGGAGTCGCTGCTGCGGCTTGAGGGGGCGCGGGTGCGGTCACGGGTTACGGATCAGCGAGTGTGAACGCCTCCTGCACGGCTGCTCGGTCTACCTCGGGATGCCACACACACGCAAAGCTTAGATCGCCTTCGGGAAGCGTCTCTTCGACATCGCGGTCTATGACGGCGACCTCGCATTTTTCACTCGCGGTAAGGCTGTAGACACAGCCACCGCGCACCTCGATGACGAGTCGCCTGGGAACTCGCGGATATCTCAGCGAAGCGCCCTGCATTTTTACGTTCATCAGTCTCTCCTATCCTCTATGCGGGCTTGGCTCCGTTGAAGGTGAACGCCCTCCAGATGTGAGACGCCGATGCCAGTCATATACCTCCGAGTATTCCAAGAATGTGCAGACACTGCTGAGACTGCTAGCTTGGAACGTAGGCCTATTTAGCTGCCGGACGAATGTCGCGCGGCGAGGTTCGTTAGACACGACCGTGAGGCGATCGATCTGTGGATTTATGAGGCGGACATCGTTCAGCCTCAACAATCCGGAGTAGATTGGTGTGGAATGTTCGACTTCGTAGACGGCTGCTAGACCGGCCGAGCCTCGCTTGAGCCAAATGACGTCAATCTCCTGCAAAACAGATTGAATCGCTTCGAATCCGGGCGTCAACTCGTCTGCTAGCCGGTAAGGAGAAGCGAGCGACCAGTCAAGTCCGGCTCTATCATTTCGCGGGACCCACACGTCGTAGTCCTTCGCTGCCCCAATCGCCCCGAGTAGAGTCTGAATCTGAGGGTGTGATAGTGACGGGTAGGGATGAAAGCCCTTCATCGCCGCCTCAAGCTGCAGCCACCCAAAATACCCCTCCACATTGAATCGTCCGGCTCTGGCAATGTATAGAATCGTCCCATCTTCTCTCGGATAGACCTGAATCTTGAATTGTCCATCGGAAGCTGGCTGGGCTTCAGCGAATACCTCTTCGAATTCAGCGAACGGCACGAGCAGGGGCTCAAGTTGTCCATCCCACAGGAACGATATGAACGATTTGTGTCCTTCCAGTTGCCTGAGGTCTTCGCGTCTCAAGCCGAAGAACGTCTGCGCGCGAGGATGCAACTTCGAGTAGCGGATGTAGACCCGACACTGCCCCCTACCAAGCTCATACAAAGATTGCGTGTTCGGGAGCCTAGAGATGGCGCCATACCTTCCCGCCATCTCGGCCACGAAAGCTGTTCTCATATTCGTGGACATGGCAATGTTGCCCGATCTTTCCTCTGCCTAGAGCGAGTGTACACCAAGGTCAGAGTGACCGGCGAACAGGACCCTTTAACTCAGGCCGGCTTCCGCGAGTCAGTCAGGGCGCGAGTGGAAGCAGCGCGCCTCAACGCGCGCGTCGGGATCGCGAAGCAGGCAGTCGAGGTCCCGGTGAAGTGATTCGGCCTCAGGCCGGTTCAGATACAGGTCGAACGGCCCAAACCGTAGCCAGTACCGGATCATCGGCGGCTTCTTCAGGTCGTTTTGCTCGATGACCGGGCTAACGCTCGGGACGGTATCGGGGAAGCTTGCTCTGATGTGTGCCATTCGCTGGCCTCCAATCTGCCGATTTGCCAACTCAACCCCTCCTCACGCGCTGATTGTGCCCCAGGAGCCCACGACCTCCCCCAGGCGCTGACGCAGCTCCGGGCAGGAGCGGGCCCTTGGCAGGGCCAGCTCGATCTCCTCGCCGTCCCGCTGGTGGATGGAGAGGCGCACCTCGTCTTCCCCGTCGAAGTCGCGCAGGGCGTTGACCACGGCCCGCAGCCGCTCCTGGTCGCTATCGCTGTCCTCCGTCTCCTCCAGCACGATGCGGATGCCTCCCCCGTTGCCCGCCCCTCCTGGGGTCGAGGGTCGCGAGTCGAGGGTCGCGACCCCCGTCCCCCGTCCCTCGTCCCGGGGGGCTGGGGCCCCGGGCGGCGGGGCCTCTGCCCGCCATCCCCCGTTTCTCACCCCGAGCTGCAAGGGATCGAACTCGCCCTCGCCGAAGAGCACCGCCTTCTGCACGCTCAGCTGCAGGCGGTCGTCGCCGCGGGTCCGCACCCGCACGCTGGCGACGACGATGTTGCCGTGGTGCCAGAGGTCGCCCGTCTGCTCGAACGTCTCCGGCCAGACGGTGACCTCCACGCTGCCCGACAGGTCCTCCAGCTCGGCGGCGACGAAGGCGCGGCCGTCGCGGGTCAGCAGCGAGCGCGTGTGGGCGACGTAACCGGCCAGGACGACGTCGCGGCCGGCCAGGTCGGCGCCCACCGCGGCCAGGGGGCACGTCGTGTGGGCCCCCAGCGAGGCGGCCGCCTGGGTGAAGGGGTGCTCGGAGACGTAGACGCCCAGCAGCTCCCTCTCCCAGGCCAGCTTGCGGCTCAGGGGGACGGAGACCTCCTCCATCTGGAGGCCGGAAACGGCCGCCGCCTCTTCCTGGCCCATCATGTCGAACAGCGACCCCTGGCCGGACTCCCGTACCTTCTGGCTGCGCTGCGCCGCCGCGATGAGCCGGTCGAGGTTCGCCAGCAGCGTACCCCGTTCGCCCAGGCAGTCGAAGGCGCCCGCCTTCATCATGCTCTCCAGGGCCCGCTTGTTCAGGTGGACGGCGGGCACCCGCTGGAAGAACTCCTCGACGCTGGCGAAGGGGCCCGCCGCCTGCCTCGCCTCGATGATCCCCTCCACGGCGCCTTCGCCCACGTTCTTGATGCTGGCGAGGCCGAAGCGGACCGCCCTCCTGCCGACTGTCCTGAGTGGAGTCGAGGGATCGTCCTGCGGCTCCAGGGCGAAGTTCACCCGGCTGCGGTTCACGTCCGGCGGCAGAACGGGTATTCCCAGGCGCACGCACTCGGCGTACGCCTCGGCGATGCGGTCCAGGGCCCCCGACGGGTGGTGCTCCGCCATCATGAGGACGGCGGTCAGGTACTCCTCCGGGTAGTTGGCCTTCAGGTGGGCGGTCTGGTAGGCGATGGTACCGTAGGAGACGGCATGCGCCTTGTTGAAGGCGTAACCGGCGAACGGCTCGATCAGGTTGAAAATAGTGCGGGCCAGCTCCGGCGGATAGCCCCGCTCCTCGGCCCCGGCCATGAACCGCTCCTCCTCGGCCCGCATGACGGAGCGAATCTTCTTGCCCATCGCCTTGCGCATGACGTCGGCCTGGCCCAGCGAATAGCCGGCGAACTTCTGGGCGATGAGCAGGACCTGGTCCTGGTAGACGATGACGCCGTACGTCTCGTCCAGGATCTCGGCCAGGTCGGGGTGGGGGTAGCGGCTGGGCTCCAGGCCATGCTTGGCCCGGATGTAGGTGGGGATGTGCTGTATTGGCCCCGGCCGGTACAGCGCGACCATCGCCGCGAGGTCCTTGATGGAGCTGGGCTTCAGCTCCTGGACGGAGCGGCGCATCCCGCCCGACTCCAGCTGGAACACGCCGAACGTCTCGCCGCGCGAGAGCATCTCGTACGTCTTGGGGTCGCCGTCCGGCAGGTCGGCGATGTCGATCTCCTCGCCCCGGCTCTCGCGGATGACCTCCACCGCCTTGCCCACGATGGTTAGGTTGGTGAGGCCGAGGAAGTCCGCCAACTCGTGGCTCTCCTCCAGCGCCCGGTCGATGGTGACGACGCCGAAGGACGGCGGCAGCGCCGGCACCAGCCGCACGACGCGGTCGACGTCGGCGTAGGTCATGCCCAGGGCGCGGCCCACGTCGCGGATGGAGGCCTTGGCCCCCATCGTGCCGAAGGTGATGATCTGGGCGACGCGGTCATGGCCGTACTTCTCGGCGGCGTAGCGGATCATCTCGTCGCGGCGGTCCTCGGCGAAGTCCAGGTCGACGTCCGGCATCTCCCGGCGCTGGTCATGGATGAACCGCTCGAACACGAGCCGGTGCTCCAGCGGGTCGATGTCGGTAACCCCCAGACAGTGCAGCACGACCGAGGCGGCGGCCGAGCCGCGGATGGCCATCAGGATCTTCCGCTCGCGGGCGTAGCGGGCGATGTCGTACACGACGAGGATGTAATGGGTGAAGCCGGTGCGCTTGATCACGTCCAGCTCGTACTCCAGGCGGCGGCGCGGCTCCTCCGCGTTAGCCCCATAACGGCGGGCGAGGCCTTGGTGGCAGAGCTCCGCCAGGTGCTCCTCCGCCGTCTTCCCCGGCGGCACCTCCGACTCCGGCAGGTGGAAGCGGCCGAACTCCAGGGTCAGGTCGCACTTCTCGGCGATGGCCCACGTGTTGTCGATCGCCTCCGGCAGGTCGGGGAAGAGCTGTCGCATCTCCTCCTCCGACTTCAGGTAGTACGAGTCGGAGTCGCCGGCCATTCGCATCCGCTTCTCGTCCATCGTCGACGTGTTGGTGCCGATGCAGAGGAGGATGTCCTGGATCGTCCAGTCGTCGCGATGGACGTAGTGGACATCGTTGGTGGCCACCAGGGGGATGTCGGTCTCGCGGGCCAGGCGCACCAGTTTGCGGTTGAGGGAGTCCATCTCCGCGATGCTGTGCTCCTGGAGCTCGATGTAGAAGTCGCCGTCGAACAGGTCCCGGTAGTAGCGGGCGGCCTTCGCCGCCTCCTCCAGGCGGTCGTCAGTGAGCAGCCGGGCGATCTCGCTGGAGTTGCACCCGGACAGGGCGATGAGCCCTTCGTGGTGCTCCTCCAGCAGCTCCCGGTCCAGCCGTGGCTTGTAGAAGAAACCCTCCAGGTGGGCCTTGGTAACCGCCGCCAGCAGGTTGCGGTAGCCCCGCTCGTCCCTGGCCAGGATCGTCATGTGTTGCGGCTGCTTCTCCTTGCCGGGGTCGCGCGAGTGGCGGGAGTCGGCGGCGACGTACGCCTCGATGCCGATGATGGGCTTGACGCCGCGGCTCTTCGCCTCCTTGTAGAACTGGATGGCGCCGTAGAGGACGCCGTGGTCGGTGAGGGCGATCGCCTCCTGCCCCAGCTCCCGGGCGCGGTCCATCAGGGTGGGAATCTTGCACAGACCGTCGAGGAGGGAGTACTCGGTGTGAAGGTGAAGGTGGGTAAACATGGTTAGGGTGGGAACAAGGAACAGGGAGCAAGGAACACGGGGCGGGGCCATGTTCCATGAGCCATGTTCCTTGTTCCACCGGAAGGGTGCAAGTGCGTAAACATTTTCGCGAAAGGGCCTGGACGCATCCTATTATGCCGAGCCCTCCGCTGCCCGCGCAAGCAGCCTTATGGTAAGCCAGAGGGGAAATTTTCGGAAGGGCCGGCCGCCGGCACTCTGCCCCAGGCGATGTACGCCCCGCCGGGCACGCCCCCCAGGGGCCGCGACTCCACCCTCAAGTCAGGGACAAAGCGATCCAGGTGGCTCCAGGGCCGGGCGTACCCCTCGAACGTGGTGATGTACCGTCGTGCCACGTACCAGAACCCCAGGTTCAGCGGCAACGCCCACCAGGGGGCCCATTTCCCTCCCGCCGCCACGACCCTTCCGCCCGGCTTGACGTGACGAAAGACGTTTTCCAGGGCCGGCGGCGAGCGCATGATGTCGTGGATGAAGTGGAAGAGCGCCGTGTCCGCCTCTACGGGGACCTCCGCGTCATGGGCGGCCGCCTGAATAAGGGTGGCGTTCTGCCAGCCCGCTCGCTCCACCCGCTCTTGCGCATTCGCTAGCATGTCGGGGCTCAGTTCGATGCCGATGAGGCGTCCCTCCGGCCCGATTGCCTGCTCGATCAGGGGAAAGCTCAGCCCGGTGCCGCAGCCCAGGTCGAGCACGATGTCCCCCGGCTGAAGTTGCAGCCGGGCGATCGCTTCGTGGCGGAGAGGCTCCGCCCGCGCCACCGCCCGGTCGTAGGTCGCGGCGTGGCGGCGGTACTTCTCCAGGGCGCGTCGCGGGTCGGCCGCCAACGTGTTCCCTACCGAAACTTCGGGATGATCTCCTCGGCGAAGAGGCGGATGGTCTGCATCACCTTCTCGTGGGGGATGCGCCCCACCTGCACCATCAGGATCAGCTGGTCGACCCCCGTCGCCGCGTAGCGCTCCACTACCTGCCGCACCCGCTCCGGGCTGCCGACGCACAGCGCCCCGCTCTCCCACGCCTCCTCGAAGCGGCCGCCGTCGCCGCCCTGGCTCAGCCGCTCCTCCACCATCTGGGCCAGGCTCACGTAGTACTGGTAGGACGGCGGGGCGTCCGGCCGCTTGCCCCAGGGGACGAACAGGATGCCGAGCGACTCCTGGAAGAACTGGGCGGCGGGCCGGCCGTACTCCAGCGCCTCCTCGTCCGTGGGGGCGACGCAGGCGAACGAGGTGGCGGCGAATTTATTGTTCACGAATTCCCCGACCGGCTTCGCGTTCTTGACGGACTCGCGGTAGATGGCCAGGCTGGCCTCCAGCACGCCGGGCGCGATGAACCCGAACGAAAGCGCCCCTATCCCCTTCTTCCCGGCGATGCGAAAGCTCTCCGGCTGGGTGCAGGCCATCCACAGCGGCGGGTGGGGGTTCTGGATGGGCTTGGGGAGGACGTTGCGCGGGGGCACCACGAAGTACTTCCCCTCCCATGAGAACGTCTCCTGGGTCCACATCTTCGGGATCATCTCGATCGCCTCTTCCCACATGCCGCGGGAGTCGGCCGGGTCGATGTTGAAGCCGCCCAGCTCCTGCTCGGTGATCGAGCGGCCGGTCCCCAGGTCCATCCGGCCGCTGGAGACGATGTCCAGGGCCGCCGCCCGCTCGGCGACGCGGATGGGGTGGTTGAAGGGGTAGGGGAGGAGCGCGACGCCGTGGCCCAGGCGCACGTTCTTGGTGCGCTGGCTGGCGGCGGCCAGGAACACCTCCGGCGCCGACGAGTGGGAGTACTCCGTCAGGAAGTGGTGCTCGACTTCCCAGATGTAGTCGAACCCCAGCTGGTCGGCCAACTCTACTTGGGCGAGGGCGTCGTGGTAGGTGCGGAACTCCGCGCCGTCCTCCCAGGGCTTTTGCATCTGCAGCTCGTAGATGATGCCGAACTTCACGATTGCCCTCCCTTTCGCTCGGTCCTACTCCGTTGGCTGCCGGCGCGGCTGCGCCAGGGGCGCTCCGGCGGTGAGGCCGCCGTCGATCGGCAGCGCCACTCCCGTAATGAAAGACGCCTCGTCGGAGACCAGGAACAGCACAGCCCGCGCCACCTCGTCCGCCTCGCCGACGCGGTTCATCGGGTGGGTCTGGGCCAGCCTCTGCCATACTGCCTCCGGCGTGTCCCCGGACACCTGCTGCGCCTGCGCCACGAACGGGTCGAGGATCGGCGTGCGGATCACCCCCGGGCAGACGCAGTTGACCCGGATGCCCTGCTGCGCCCACTCCACCGCCAGCGCCTTGGTTAGGAGGACGACGCCGCCCTTGGAGGCGCAGTAGGTGGAGAGCCAGGGCATGCCCATCAGGCCGGCGTCCGAGGCCGTGTTGACGATGGCCCCGCCGCCTCCCTTCAGCATCTCCGGGATGGCGTGCTTGCAGCCCAGGAATACTCCCTTCAGGTTGATGCTCAGCAGCCGGTCCCAGTCTTCCTCCGACACGCTGGTCACCGGCATTCCGTAGCCCACGCCGGCGTTGTTGAACTGCACGTCCAGCCCGCCCCAGCGCTGCACCGTCTCCGCCACCATCCCCTGGACGTCCGCCTCACGGGCCACGTCCACCTGGAGCGAGGCGCCCTCGCCGCCGGCGTCCATGATCTGCTCGGCCACGCGGGCGGCGCCCTCGCCGTTGACGTCGGCGCACATCACCTTTGCCCCCTCCTGGCCGAAGAGGACGGCGGTGGCCTTGCCGATGCCGGAGGCAGCGCCTGTGACGACGGCGACCCTGTCCTTGAGACGCATTACTCTCTCCCAGCTCGAAATCGACGCAGGTAAAGTTTACGTAAACGGCAGACTTCTGGCAACAAATTTTCCCCGCGGTAACTTGGCAGAGGCCCCGCTTGTTGTATAAGATAGGGCCTTGGGGTCATGAGTAACGTCGAACTCGCCACCAGCACCACCACCAAAACCGGCTTCTTAACCACCTGGCAGAGGATCACCGAGAGGCCGGCGTTTCGTCTTATCCTCGAGATCCTCCTGGTAGTGCCCGCCTACCTCCTCTACCAGCTCGTCAGGGCGCAGGTCACCGGCCGGACGGGCGACGCCTTCGCCAACGCCCGCGATGTGATCTCCATCGAGCGGCGATTGGGGATCTTCTGGGAGGCCGATCTCCAGGGCGTCATCCTGGCCAAGGACTTCCTGGTTGACCTGTTCAGCTACGTCTACATCTGGGGCCATCTGCCCGTCATCATCGTCACCGCCGTCGCCATCTTCATCTGGCGGCGCGAGCGCTATGCCTTCTTCCGCAACGCCTTCCTGATCTCCGGTGCGATAAGCCTCATCATCTTCGGCCTTGTGCCTCTGGCGCCGCCGCGGCTCTTCCCCGGCCTGGGCTTCGCCGATACCGTCCCCGACGTGCAGTCGTACTACATCTTCCAGAACCCGCAGATCGTGAACCCCTACGCGGCGATGCCCAGCCTCCACTTCGGCTGGGACCTGCTGGTCGCTATCGCCATCATCACCAGCACCCGCAACCCGCTCCTCCGCGGCCTCGCCCTGGTCATGCCCGTGCTGTCGCTGCTCGGCGTGGTGATGACCGCCAACCACTACTTCCTTGACGTGATGGGCGGCGCCGGCGTAGCGGCGCTGGGCCTGGCCATAGCCTGGGTCATCCGCAAGAGCGTGCCGAGGGGCCTCCCCTTCTCCTTCCTGGCCTGACGCCATCGGCTTGAAGAAGACCGTCGACTTTTTCGAAGCGCCCTCATAGCGCGTAGCACGAGTGCAATACGGCGTTTGCATCCCCCACTACCGGCACCTGGCCTCCCCCGATATCCCCGCCGGCGCGGCGCGGGCGGCGGAGGGGGCCGGCTTCGACTCCGTCTGGGTCAGCGACCACATCGTCATGTCGGAGGCGCTGGTGCAGGCCTTCGGCGAGGCGTTCCTGGAGCCGTTTGCCGTCCTGGCCTACCTTGCCGGCATAACCAGCCGCGTCCGCCTGGGCATAAGCTGTGCCATCCTCCCCTACCGCCACCCCCTCCTCGTCGCCAAGGAGGTCGCCACCATCGACCAGCTGTCGGGAGGGCGGGTCGTGTTCGGGGCAGCCGTCGGCTGGGCCCAGGGCGAGTTCGAGGCGCTGGGCGTCCCCTTCCGGCGGCGCGGCGCCATCACCGACGAGGCGCTCGAGGTGATAACCGTGGCCTGGACGGAAGCGGTGCCGAGCTTCGAAGGCCGCTTCTACAAGTTCGACGCGATTAAGGTGGAGCCAAAGCCAGTGCAGAAACCGCACCCGCCCGTCTGGGTGGGCGGCGTCAGCGACAAGGGCGTGGACCGGGCGGTCCGCTTCGGATCCGTGTGGCACCCGACGTACCTGCCGCTGGAGGTGCTGGAGGAGCGCGTGCGCTACCTGCGAGAGGCCGCCGCGAAGGCGGGGAAAAAGCCGCCCGCCGTCGCCGCCCGCGCCTTCTGCCAGCTGGCCGACCAGCCGCTGGGGGAGGGGCGGCGCACCTGGTTCGGCTCGCCGGAGGAGGTGGCCGCGGACGTCCGCCGCCACGCCGAGCTCGGCGTATCGTACGTCCTCGTCGAGTTCATGGCCCCCGACAAGGCGAGCCTCCTCCAGAGCATCGAGAAGTTCGCATCCAGAGTGGTGCCGCTTGTCTAATGAGCCCGGCGGCGGCTTTGCCACAGATTCACACAGATGGGTCACAGATAAAATCGATATCTGAGTCTATCTGTGTCCATCTGTGGCTAACTCTCCAGGGAGGCGTATGAGCGACCTCCAGTTCGGGCTCAGCTTCTACGTCGGCGTCGCCCGCGTGGAGCAGGTGCGGCAGGTGGAGGAGATGGGGTACGACTCCGTCTGGACCGGCGAGCACATCTTCTTCTACGGCCCCACCTTCGACGCCATGACGGTGCTGGCCGCCTTCGCCGCCTGCACCAGCGGCATCAAGCTGGGGACGGCCGCCTTCCTCCTCCCCCTGCGCCCGCCGGCCCTCGCCGCGAAGGAGGCGGCCAGCGTCGACATCATCTCCGGCGGCCGCCTCATCCTGGGCATCGGCGTCGGCGGCGAGTACCCCAAGGAGTACGCCGCCTGCGGCGTGCCGGTGAACGAGCGCGGCCCCCGCGCCAACGAGGCGATCCCGCTGCTACGCCGGCTCTGGTCCGAGGAGAACGTCGTCCACCAGGGCCGCTTCTACCAGCTGGACGGCGTGACCCTGGCGCCCAAGCCGGTGCAGGCGGGCGGCCCCCCTATCTGGGTCACCGGCCGGTCCGAGGCGGCGATGCGACGCGCCGGCCGCCTGGGCGACGGCTACATGCCCTACCTCTTCTCCCCCGACCGCTACCGCGACGGCCTCGCCAAGGTCCGCCGATACGCTCAGGAAGCGGGCCGCGACCCCGACGCCCTCGTCCCGGCGCTCTACCAGTTCTTCTGCCTGGCCGACACCTACGAGGAGGCGAAAAAGGCGGCGGCGGCCGACCTCCAGATGCGCTACGCCCAGCCCTTCGAGCACATCGTCGAGCGCTACGTCGTCATGGGCAACCCGGAGGACTGCGCCCGCCGCCTTGCCGACTTCGCCGAGGCCGGCGTCCGCCACTTCATCCTCGTGCCCATCGCCCCCTGGGCCGAGTTCCTCCAGCACGCTGAGGCCTACGCCCGCGACGTCTTACCGAAACTGAAACCGTCCGTCTGACCCGCCTTGCCCCGCCCGCCGCCGGGCGTGGTAACATGGCGCCGTGGCGATCTCCGGAGAGCGCATCGAGAGGGTGCTGCAGCGGGTGCGCCCCGCCGTGCACGGCGTCCGCGTAGCCGAGATCACCCCCGAAGGCGTCGTCCGCATCGCCCTGGCCGACTACTGCGACGGCTGCACCATGACCCCGGACGCCCTCATGGCCGCCATCGAGAAGCTCATCCTCGAAGAGGTCCCCGAGGTCAAGGGCGTAGAGCGAGTGCCTGGTTAGCGGCCCCGATAATAAGCCAAGAAGGGCACCGCTAAACTGAAACACAAAGACGACTTTGCTGTTATTGTTTACGGGAGGAGTGAGGGTCGAGCGCTGGGCTTGCGACCTACCTCCTTCGGGCTGTAGGTTGAGGCTGGATGGGGGCGTCCTGTGTGGGGCGCCCTTACCACTTTCTGCGGGAACTTTTTCTCCCCGGCCGCCGTCATAAAGGTAAGCGAATGCGCGGGGAGGTATAACAAATGCTCACGCGGACCTGGCGGCCCCTGATAGTGGCTCTCTTCCTTTTTCTGGCCCTGGCCTTGGCGGCAGGCACCGCCGCGGCGGACGAAGAGGGAGGCGGCGGCGGCGAAGACCCTTCCTGTCCGCCCGAGGAGACCTGCGTTGAGCCGGAGCCCTGTCCTCCCGAGGAGGTCTGCGGCGACGTCGATAGCGACAGCGACGGCTTCTACGATGCCGACGAGATCGCCTTCGGGTCCGATCCCCTTGATGCCGCCAGCACCCCCGAGCACGCCTTTCTCCCCGAGACCTGCGCTGACACGCTGGACAACGACGGCGACGGCGCGACGGACATGGACGACGCCGGCTGCACGCTCGACTCGGACGAGGACGGCACTCCCGACGTCCAGGACAACTGCCCCTACGACCACAACCCCGACCAGGCCGACAGCGACGGTGACGGCGTCGGCGACCTCTGCGACTTCGACGCCGACAACGACGGGTTCGAGGACAAGCTGGAGGAGCTGCTCGGCTCCGATCCCTTCGACGCCGCCAGCACCCCCGAGCACAGCTGGTTCCCGGAGACCTGCGACGACACGCTGGACAACGACGGCGACGGCGTGGTGGACGCCGACGACCCCGGCTGCGCCCCCGACGCCGACGGCGACTTTGTCCCCGACGACACGGACAACTGTCCCGACGTCTACAACCCCGACCAGACCGACAGCGACAACGACGGCGTGGGCGACGCCTGCGTGGACAGCGACGGCGACGGCTTCTACGACGCCGACGAGACCGCCTTCGGGTCCGACCCCAACGACGCCGCCAGCACCCCCGAGCACGGCACCTTCTTCGAGACATGCGAGGATGGAATCGACAACGACGGCGACAGCCTGATTGACGGGGAGGACCCTGGCTGTGACGCGGGGGTAGCGGAGGCAGCGCCGCGTGGGTCAGAGGGCGGCGGTGACGACGACGTCGTCTACACGGTCTTCGCTTCGGTCGACGACGGCGGCGGTTCGCCCGACGTCCTCGAGGCTTCTGACTCGCCGGAGACCAGCCCGGCGTCGCTCCCGACGGCGGGGGCACAGTTCGCGGGTAGCGGCAACGGCCCGAACCTGCTGGCCCTGGGCCTGATCAGCGTGGGTGGCCTGCTCGCCGTATCCGGGGCGTTCCTCGCCCTTCGCCGGGGTCGCGTCAGCGGCCGCGCGAACTAAACGCCCCTCACCGGGTTACTGCCTGTCATCCCGCGCCTGCCGGCGGGCAGCCCTCCCCTGTCATTCTGAGCGAAGCGAAGAATCTCGGCAGAGGGGCCTACGCCTCCTCCAGCTCGAACGCCAGGTGCAGCGCCCGCACCGCGTCTTCCGTCCGCCCCTCGTCGATGATGCAGGTGATCCGGATCTCGCTCGTGGTGATGAGCTCGATGTTGATCCCCTCCTGGAAGAGGGTGCGAAACATTCGCGCTGCGTAGCCCGGGCCGCTCTGCATCCCGGCGCCCACCACGCTCACCTTCGCCAGCCCCGTGTCCGCCAGCACCTCCGGGGCGCCGATGGACTGCGCCACCGGCTTCACGATCTCCACCGCCCGCTTCAGGTCCGCCTTAGCCACGGTGAAGGTGAGGTCGGTCAGGCGCTCCACGCTGGCGTTCTGGACGATCGTGTCGACGCTGATGCCCGCCTCCGCCAGCGGCTCGAAGATCGTGGTCGCGATGCCCGGGCGGTCGGGCACGCCGCGGACCGTGATGCGGCCGACGTCGGCGTCGCAGGCGATGCCCATTACCTTGTTGCGCTGCTCCATCATGGGACTGCCTCCATGGACCTGTCCTGAGCTTGTCGAATGGATAAGGGTGCCGGGCGAGTCGTTGAAGCTGGACGCCACTAGGATGCGGACCTTGTACACTGCCCCCAGCTCCACCGCCCGCGGGTGCATGACCTTCGCCCCGTAGCTGGCCAGCTCCAGCATCTCCTCGTAGCGGATCTCCGGTAGCTTGCTGGGCCGCGGCTCGATGCGGGGGTCCGCCGTGTATATGCCGTCGACGTCGGTGTAGATCTCGCACCGTTCCGCCCCCAGGGCGGCGGCGATAGCGACGGCGGTGGTGTCCGAGCCGCCGCGGCCCAGGGTGGTGATGTCCATCTCCTCCGTTATCCCCTGGAACCCGGCGACGATGACGATCTTACCTTCGTCCAGCTCCCGCCGCAGGCGCTGCGGGTCCACCTTCAGGATGCGGGCGCGGCCGTAGCGCCGGTCCGTGCCGATGCCCGCCTGCGCCCCGGAAAGAGCGACGGCAGGCTGGCCCAGGTGCTTCAGCGCCATCGAGACCAGGGTGCTCGAGACGATCTCCCCGGTGGAGAGGAGGAGGTCCAGCTCGCGGGCCTCCGGCTCGCCGGTGATCTGCTCCGCCAGGGCGATCAGCTCGTCCGTGGTGTCGCCCATGGCTGAGACCACGACGACGAGGTCGTCGCCGGCCTCCCGGCGCTGGGCGATGCGGCGCGCTACCTGCTTGATCCGGTTGGCGTCGCCGACCGAGGAGCCGCCGTACTTCTGCACCACGAGCGCCATCAGGCCGCGACCTCCGCGCCCCTATCGGTCAGCGCCGCGATCATCGCTTTTCCCGTCAGGCCCCGCTGGCGCGCCGCCTCGGCCATGGCGTCGGCTACGGCCTGCTCGTTCTGCCGCGTGAGGGCGCACACGGTGGAGCCGCCGCCGGACAGGTAGGCGCAGAGGGCGCCGGCCCCGCGCGCCGCCTCGAACAGCGGGTACATGGCGGGCATCAGCCGGGAGCGGGCCGGCTGGTGCAGGCGGTCCTGGGTGGCGGCGTCCAGGACGTCCAGCCGTCCCGCCGCCAGCGCCGCCACCAGCAGCGCCGCCCGGCCGACGTTGTGGACGGCGTCGGCGCGGGGGACGGAGTCGGGGAGGACGCCCCGGCTCTCCCGTGTCGCCATCGGCTTGTCGGGGACGAAGAGGACGGCCTTGAGCCCGTCGGGCAGGGGGAGGCCCACGTGGAGGACGGCCTCGCCGTCGATGGCGGCGACCTGGAGGCCGCCGAAGAGGGCGGGGGCCATGTTGTCGGCGTGGCCCTCCAGCTGGGCGCCCGCGGTCAGCAGATCCTCGCGGCCCAGCGGCTCATCGAGGATGGCGTTGGCCGCCAGCAGCCCGCCCGCGCGGGCGATGGCGCTGGCCCCCAGGCCCCGCGCCACCGGCACCCCGCCGTCGTAGCTGGCCGAAAGGCCCGGCGGCTCGTTGCCCAGGCGCTGGAACAGCCGCCGCGCCGCCTGCACCGCCATCGCCGCCAGCGGGTCGTCGCTGGCCGGCAGGGGCTTGGGCGAGGTCGATAGGGTAATGGTGCCCCAGATGTCCAGGGCTAGGCCGAGGCAGTCGAACCCGGGCCCCAGGTTGGCGCTGGTGGCCGGCACCCTTACCGTGACGCGATTAGCGGACATACGTTCGTGGCCCCATCCTAGCATTGACGCCGTATTGGCAGCAAGGCGATGCAAATAGGAAAAGATTATGTCGTGCTTAAATAGCGGATGAGGCTTGACGAGGCTCGTTAATGGTTCGAGAATGTGAGGGAAATTAGAGCGGTTGCTCTACCCGAGTCACGGGTGGCAGGCTCAGGGGAGGGTGCGGGCGAAAGAGGCTGTTCCGTGTAAGTCGGAGCGGCCTCATCGTTTTCTGGGCCTGATACCCCCTCCCAGCATCTCATAACCGGTCCAGCAGCCGCCGCACCTGCTCCCAGCAGCGCTGGGTTACCTCATCGGCCGGCTTCGTAGCGTCCACCACGAAGAACCGCTCCGGCTCCCGCCGCGCCAGCGCCAGGAACCCCTCCCGCACGCGGCTGTGGAACTCCGCGTCCTCCTGCCCGATGCGGTCGTCCCTCCCGCCGGAACGGTTGCCCGCGCGGCTGAGGCCCACCTCTGGTGGCACGTCCAGCAGGAGGGTCAGGTCAGGGGCCAGGCCCCCGCTGGCCATGTGGTTGGCCGCCCGGATGTAGTCCAGGCTCAGACCCCGACCGTACCCCTGGTAGGCCAGGGTCGAATCCGTGAAGCGCTCGCACAGGACGACTCTACCCTCCTCCAGCGCCGGGCGGACCGCGTCCTCGACGTGCTGGGCCCGCGCCGCCTCGAAGAGGAACAGCTCGGCGACGGGCGTCATCGCTATGGGCTCGCGTCCTTCGCCCGACTGAAACAGGCTCCAGAGGAAGCGCCCGAGGTCCGTCCCCGCGGGCTCGCGGGTGAGCAGGGCCGGCTGGCCGGCCTCGGCGAGAAGCTGGCCCAGCGCCTCCACCTGCACCGACTTACCCGAGCCCTCGCCGCCCTCCAGGGTGATGAAAGGGCCGCGGCGACCGCGCATCTGCTGTTACCCCGGCTCCCCCGGCAGGATGCGCACCCGCCGCTGCGGCTCCCGCCCCATGCTCCGCGACCCCAGGTTGTAGCGCTGGGCGAGCATGTGCTGGAGGCGCCGGATGTAGGCGTTCTGCGGGGTCAGGTCTATCTCCTGCTCCGAGTTGATCACCTGGCCGATGGCCTCCTCCGCCTCGCGCAGGGCGGCCACCACCGGGTCGCCGGCCCGCTCCGACCGCATGGAGAGCAGGCACTGCTCCAGCTGGAATACCGTGTTGCTCTTGATCACGTAAACCGGGACCCCCCGCTCCTCCGCGTCGCGCAGGGTCTGCGGCTTGCGCCGGTAGTAGCTGCGGAGGGTGATGACGGCGTCCGCGTCGCCCAGGTTGTCGACGATGCTTCCGGGGAAGTGCGTCTCCCGCAGGGCCTGCTCCAGCCGGTTGCGCGACACGCCGAAGGGGTAGACTCGCCGCTCCCGCACCGGCTGGGCCGGGTACTCTCCGCTGGCGAAGGGGAGGGTCGTCCCCGGCTCGCGGCCCCGGCCACCGGCCCGGCGCCCCCGCGGCCGCTGGGACGCCTCGACGGTGCGGACGTCGCCGTCGGCGCTCAGCTCGCGCATCTCCGGCACGATAGAGTAGCCGCGGAGGATAGCGTCCACGGTCTCCGCCACGTCCCGGTGCAGGGCGACGCGGCTGAAGCTCTGGATCTCGACCAGCATGTCGAAGGTGGGGGGAGCGCGCCGCTCCAGGATCGCCTTCTGCGTGCCCCGGCGCCGCGCCTCCTCGTCGCTCAGGGTGACCGACTGCACGCCGCCCACCAGGTCGGACAGCGTCGGGTTGACGATGAGGTTCTCGAGGGCGTTGCCGTGGGCGGTGGCGATGAGCTGGACGCCCCGCTCGGCGATGGTGCGGGCGGCCAGCGCCTCCAGCTCCGTCCCGATCTCGTCGATGATGATGACCTCCGGCATGTGGTTCTCTACCGCCTCGATCATCACCTGGTGCTGCAGCGAGGGCGTCGGCACCTGCATCCGGCGGGCGCTGCCGATGCCCGGGTGGGGGATGTCCCCGTCGCCGGCGATCTCGTTGGACGTGTCCACCACCACGACACGCTTGTTCATGTCGTCGGCCAGGAAGCGGGCGGCCTCGCGCAGCAGCGTGGTCTTGCCCACGCCCGGGCGCCCCAGCAGCAGCACGCTCTTTCCTTCGCGCACCAGGTCCTCGATGATGCGGACGGTTCCGAAGACGGCCCGACCCACGCGGCAGGTCAGGCCCACGATGCGTCCGCGGCGGTTGCGGATGGCGGAGATGCGGTGCAGGGTCCGCTCGATGCCGGCGCGGTTGTCCGTGGTGAACTCGCCTATGCGCGACACGACGAAATCGATGTCCTCCTCGGACGCCTCGCGGTCGCTCAGGTTGACCTCGCGCTCAGGGTAGCGGGCCTCGGCCATGCGCCCCAGGTCGAGCACCACCTCCAGCAGCTCGAAGTTGTCGGGCCTTCCCCGCAGGTTCTCCGCTAGCTGCGGCGGGAGGACGTCGATAAGGGCGTCGAGGTCGTCGGTGATCCGCAGCATACGTCAGCTCACCGGGACGGCCGTGCCGACCCTCTCCGGTGCCAGCTCCTCGACGGGCTTGAGGACGCGCTTCGCCATCATCACGTACTCATCGCACGGGGCGAAGCCCCAGCGTTTGAGCGGGGTCGCCAGCGCCTCCTCGTATTCGGGAATGAGGCAGAGGAGGGGCCGCCGCCCGGGCAGCCGCGCGAGGGCCGCCTGGAGGAGGCTGCCCGTGTCGCGCAATCTGCCGGGGTGCACCAGCAGCGAGAACCGTCCTTTGTGCCCGTCCGCCAGGACGCGGAGCCAGGCCGCGATAGAGTCGCTGTCCTCCAGCACGACGTCCGCAGGCCGGCCGCCCCACGGCTCCAGCGCCGCCTGCCACTCCCGCAGCGTCACCCCCTCGATGCCGCGGACGTTGGCCGGCGTCACCGAGTTGTACAGCTGGTACAGGCCGACCAGGTCCTCCTTCGTGCGGGGGCGCAGGGGGGGTAAGTCAGGCGTTTCGGCCTCGGCTGGCTCGTCGCGGCGGTAGAGCCGCTCTCGCCCGTACGGGAAGAAGCCGGCCTGCCGGATCACCTCGAAGACGGGGCTGTCGGCGGCCAGGCGGACGAAGATGCGTTCGGCGCCTTCCCTGGCCACGCCCTTGGTCATGCGCTCGACCAGGCTGAGGCAGACGCTCTTGTCCTCGTCGGCGTCGATGAGGCAGTCGACTTCCCAGGCGCTGGGCTTCGACCGCTTCCGCGCCGACACCAGCCCCCGGATGGTAGCGCCGCGGACGCTCACCCAGGCGTGCTTCCCGGTGGCGAAGGAGAACCACTGCTCGATGGCGGTCCCCAGCGGGTGGGGCCCGCCGCTGTCGCCCTCGGCGCCCAGGCGGTCCCAGGTCTTCGCCTCGTTCGGATAGACGCGCCCGTCGAAGGAGACGAGGGCGACGAGGTCCGTGGGTAGTACCGTACGCGCCCTGGTCATTTGGCGCCGGATCGCCTCCTCGCGGCATCGACGATGCCCAGGAAATAGCGATGGAAGCGGGTGTCTTCGGTCAGCTCCGGGTGGAAGGCGGTGGCCAGGACGTTCCCCTGCCGGACGGCGACCGGCGAGCCCCCGGCAATCACCGGGTCGCCTTCCGGGAGGACGGCCAGCACCTCCACCCCCGACCCCACCTCGGCCACGACGGGAGCGCGAATGAAGACGGCGTGGTAGGGCAGCTCGCCGAGGGCCGGCACTTCGAGGTCCGCTTCGAAGCTGTCGACCTGGCGGCCGTAGGCGTTGCGCTTCACTTCGATGTCGAGCGCCTCCAGGGTAGGGAAGGGCAAGTCGCTCACCCGTCGGGCCAGCACGATCATCCCGGCGCAGGTGCCCCAGGTGGGGACGCCGGCCTTCAGCAACCCGCGCAGGGGCTCATGCAGGGAGTACTCCTGCATGAGGCGGCAGAACGTCGTGCTCTCGCCGCCGGGGACGATCAGCCCGTCAAGGTCGGCGAGGTCCGACGGCTGTCGCACCTCGACAGGCTCGACGTTAAGGCGACGGAGGACAGCCTCGTGCTCGAGGAAGTCGCCCTGGAGGGCGAGGACGCCGATACGGGTCATATCCTAGGCTATTGTAGCAGGGGCAGGCTGGATATGGCGAGGAGCGGTCTTGCGCCCCACCACCCGTCATTGCGAGCCTGCCTGCCGGCAGGCAGGCGAAGCGAAGCAATGTCTCCCATCGCTGGGCGCGAGCGGCCATAGACCTAATCTGTGATTAATCTGTGTCAATCTGTGGCTAATCGGGGCCTACCACCCTCGCGTGGCCAGGTGCTCCTCCGGCGGCAGCGCGCGCACGTCCAGGCCGCGCATCGCCTCGCCCAGCCCGCGCGACACCTCCGCCAGCACCTCGGGGTCGTTGTAGTGGGTCACCGCCTTCACGATGGCGGCGCCCCGCTTCTCCGGGTCGTCCGACTTAAAGATGCCGGAGCCGACGAAGACGCCGTCGGCGCCCAGCTGCATCATCAACGCGGCGTCGGCGGGGCTGGCGACGCCCCCGGCGGCGAAGTTCACCACCGGCAGGCGGCCCAGGTCTCGCGTCTCCTTCAGCAGCTCATAGGGGGCGCCCAGGGCCTTCGCCTCCGCCATCAGCTCGTCCTCGGGCATGTTCTGGAGCTTGCGGATGCCGTCCATGACCGCGCGCATGTGGCGGACGGCCTCCACGATGTCGCCGGTGCCGGCCTCGCCCTTGGTGCGGATCATGGCCGCGCCCTCGCCGATGCGGCGGAGCGCCTCGCCCAGGTCACGGCAGCCGCAGACGAAGGGGATCTTGAAGGGCCACTTGTTGATGTGGTGCGACTCGTCGGCGGGGGTCAGCACTTCCGATTCGTCGATGAAGTCGACGCCCAGGGCTTCGAGCACCTGCGCCTCCACGAAGTGGCCGATGCGGCACTTGGCCATGACGGGAATGGTGACGGCGTCCATGATGCGGATGATGACCTCAGGGTCGGCCATGCGGGCGACGCCGCCGGCGGCGCGGATGTCGGCCGGGACTCGCTCCAGGGCCATGACGGCGCAGGCGCCCGCCTCTTCGGCGATGCGCGCGTGCTCCGGCGTGACGACGTCCATGATGACGCCGCCCTTGAGCATCTGGGCCAGGCCCTTCTTGACGACGTAGGAGCCTTTTTCGATGGCTCCTTCGACAGGCTCAGGACTTCGCATGGGGGTGATACCTCCAGCAGGCTCAGTATAGGGCGAAGCAAGCGGGGGGTCAAAGCAGGGCAACGGCTGCGCATTTCCCCAGCTTACTTGACCGCCGGGTTATAATTTTCCTGTAACGGGTGCGGGTGGCTTGTCGTCTGGCTTCCTCTCTTCCCTCCGGACAGCCCCGGCATCGCCGCTCTTTTGGGGGAGGATGGGATGCGAAACAAGGGGGCCCTGCTCAGCCTGCCTTTGGCCCTGCTCCTACTGGGGCTGGCGCTTTTCCTGCTGCGCTACTACCAGGCCGGCGCCGTTGGTCAGTGGAGCCAGCTCGCGCCCACGGGCGGCCCGCCCGCTGCCCGGTTTGGCCACACCGCGGTCTATGATGCCGCCAACAACAGGATGACGGCCTTCGATGGCGATAACTCTAACTGCTTCTCAATCAATGATCTATGGGTGCTCCAGAATGCTAACGGCCTCGGTGGCACCCCCAATTGGGCTCAGCTTTCTGCCTCAGGCGGACCTCCGCCTGCGCGGGGGAGGCACACTGCCGTCTATGACAGCCAGAATAATCGAATGACCATCTTTGGCGGATTGCAGAGTTGTTCTTCAGGGACTCAGCGCAATGACGTCTGGGTCTTATCGAATGCCAACGGTCTGGGCGGCACTCCTGCCTGGACCGAGTTGTCCCCCACCGGAGGACCTCCGGGCGCACGCTATGACCACGCTGCGGTGTATGACGCAAATACCAACAGAATGATAGTCTTCGGGGGGGTTGCAACAACGAAATTCAATGACGTGTGGGTCCTTACCAATGCCAACGGCCTGGGCGGCACCCCTACGTGGAGCCAGCTCACCCCCAGCGGTGGACCGCCGGCGGGGCGTCAGGGTCCCACCGCTGTCTATGACCCCGCAAGCAACCGCATGGTGGTGTTTGGAGGGTTGACCAGCGCGTTTTCTAACGACGTGTGGGTGCTGACCAATGCCAACGGCTTGGGGGGTACTCCTACCTGGATTCAGCTCTCACCCACGGGCGGCCCTCCACCCGGCCGTTGTTGCGGGACGGCGGTCTACGACGCTGCCAGCAACCGGATGATTGTCTTTGCGGGGCTCGGCTTCGTCAGCGCCAACGACGTGTGGGTCCTCACCAACGCCAACGGTCTCGGCGGCACCCCTGAGTGGATCAATCTTTCGCCATCAGGCGGGCCACCCGCAGCTCGCATGAGCCCACTCGCGTCAACTTCCAGGGCACCCTCACCGACCCCCTCTCCGGCCTGCCCGTCGCCGACGGCACCTACTCCATCACCTTCCGCATCTACGATGCGGTGACTGGCGGCACTCTGCTGTGGGACGAGACCCAGAGCGTGGCCGTGAGCGGGGGGCTGTTCAACGTGATGCTGGGGTCGGTGGAACCCCTGACGGCCACGGTGTTCGACCGGCCGCCGGTCTACCTGGAGCTACAGGTAGCGCCCGACCCGCCCCTGACGCCGCGCCTCCCGTTCGGGTACGTCCCTTACGCCTTCCACGCGGAGCAGGCCGGCGCCCTCAGCCGCCTCGGCTTCAGCCGCACGGCCGTGGACAGCGTCGGCAACGTGGGCGTCCACCCGGCGGCGACGATAGGGGCGGACGGCCTCCCCATCGTCAGCTACTACGACAGCACAAACGGGGACCTGAAGGTGGCGCACTGCGGCAACGCCGCCTGCACCGCCGGCAACACCCTCACGGCCGTGGACAGCGCCGACAACGTCGGCTCCCACACCTCGATAGCGATCGGGGCAGACGGCCTCCCCCTCATCAGCTACTACGACGTGACCAACGGGGACCTGAAGGTGGCCCACTGCGGCAACGCCGCCTGCTCCGCCAGCAACACCGTCACCACCCTCGACAGCGCGGGCAACGTGGGCAACTGGACGTCCATCGCTCTAGGGATGGACGGCCTCCCCGTCGTCAGCTACTACGACGACACCAACGATGACCTGAAGGTGGCCCACTGCAGCAACGTCGCCTGCACGGCTGCCACCCTCTCGACGGTGGACAGCGCCGGCAACACCGGCGCCTTCACCTCGATAACCATAGCGCTGGACGGCCTGCCCGTCATCAGCTACTACGACGTCACGAACGGGGATCTGAAGGTAGCCCACTGCGGCACCTTCGCCTGCTCCGCCGGCAATACCCTCACCCCCGTCGACGGCGGCGGGGTCGACGCGGGGACGTGGACGTCCATCACTCTGGGGGCGGATGGCTTGCCCGTCATCGCCTACGGCGAGGACAGCAACAAGGACCTGAAGGTGGCCCACTGCGGCAACAACGGCTGCACCGCCGGCAACACCGTCACCACTGTCGACGCCGTCGATTTCGTCGGCCAGTCCCCCTCGATAACGATAGGGGCGGACGGCCTGCCCCTCATCAGCTACTACATGATCACGGACGGGGACCTCAGGGTAGCCCACTGCGGCAACGCCGCCTGCTCCGCCGCCAACAGCATCACCGCCGTCGACAGCGCCGGCAACGTCGGCTCGTTGACCTCGATAACGGTAGGGACGGACGGCCTGCCCCTCATCAGCTACCAGGACATCACCAACGGGGACCTGAAGGTGGCCCACTGCTCCAACCGCTTCTGCATCCCCTTCCATCGCCCGCGCTGAGGGAAGGATCATGAGAAAGCGCAGCGTAGTTGTGAGCTTCACGGCGGCGGTGGCCGCGGCGGCGGCGCTCCTCCTGGCCAGCGCCAGCATCCTCGGCGCCCCGGACACCGCCCTGCCCTGGTCCGCGCTCGGCGGTGGCGGCGGCGGGACCGCCTCGTCGCCTGGCTTCGACCTGGGCGCCACGGCGGGGCAAGCAGCCGTCGGCTCCACCTCCAGCACGAACTTCGCTCTGGGCGCAGGCTACTGGAACCGAGCGACTGCGCCCTGCTCCAGCACATTTGATAGCGACGCCGACGCGGCCCTGAACAGCCTGGAGTGCCACGTGGGCACAGGCACCGCCCTCTTTTGCTCCGCCGACACCACGCCCGACAACGAGGACCCGGACGCCCGGCCCACCGACCTGAACGACGACCGCTCGGTCAGCGGGGCCGACCTGTCGGCCATCGCCGGCGACATCGGCCGGGCGGTGCCCCCCGCGTCCGTCCGTAAGGACATCGCCCCTAACCCGGCGGGGGACAACGCCATCTCCGGCGCCGACCTGTCGCGGGTGGCGGCGGCTATCGGGACGGCGTGCTGAGGTTGACGGCACGGCGGCCCTCACCGTGGCAGCGACCAGCGCTTCGGCGCAAATGGGCCATGAGGGGAGCCTTGCCGGGGGCAGTACCAAGGGGCAGCCCGTCAATGACTGCCCCGCATGAAGGCGGTTTTTAGCGGGCTGTCGCGTCGCAGCTAGAATGACCGCCTTTACGTCGCAGGTAGAATGTCCTCTATCACTTGTTGCACGGTCAATGGTGCATCGCGGAGTCTGGCCTTGTCGACGTGGGGGAGTTGCGCGACGAGATGACCGCGGTGCCA
>JACOUE010000029.1 GCA_016178045.1 Chloroflexota bacterium | reverse complement strand
AGGACGCCTCCGATGCCCTGGCCGTGGCCCTCTGCCACTGCCTGAAGCAGCAGGGCCTCCACGCCATCGCGGAGAGGTCATGAGTCCCATCGCCCGCCTCCAGGGCGTGGTCCAGGATCGGGGCCCCGACTGGCTGATCGTCGACGTCGGCGGCGTCGGCTTCCTGGTTAACGTGTCGCCTTCCCTGGTGGGCCCCGCACGCGCCGGCGAGCGAGTGCTGCTGCACACGCACCTGCTGGTGCGCGAGGACGGGATGACGCTCTACGGCTTCGCCAGTACGGAGGAGCAGCGGCTGTTCCAGATGCTGATCGGCGTGTCCGGCGTCGGGCCGAAGGTGGCGCTGGCCCTGCTGTCCGCGCTCGACGCCGACCAGCTTTCATACGCCATCGCCTCCGGGAACGCGGAGACGCTGGCGCGGGCGCCGGGCGTGGGCCAGAAGTTGGCGAGCCGTATCGTGCTGGAGCTGCGGGGTAAGCTCGCCGACGCCGCGCCCTCGGCGCCGCCCTCCGCCGAGCAGGAGGTCGTGGCCGCCCTCACGGGGCTGGGCTACACGCAATCCGAGGCCGTCGACGCCGTGAGGAGGGCTGAGCTGCCGCCGGACGCCAGCGTGGAGGAGAAGGTGCGGCTGGCCCTGGGCTACTTCGCACGCGCCGGCCGCGAGCACTAGAGGGGGCTTGAAGGGGGGCGTCCCGGGTCAGGCGCCCATACCGCTCCGCTTTCTGCGGAACTTTTCTCCCCGGCCGCCGTTATGAAGGTGAACGAACGCGCGGGAGATATTACAACTGCTCATGCGAACCTGGCTCTTGTGCTCTGTGCTGGCCCTGGTCGCGGCTTCTGGCCTAATCCCGCCGTCCGTCGGCCACGCCAGCTTTCCCGGCGCCAACGGCAAGATCGCCTTCGTCCGGACGGTGTTCATCCCCGAGGGTGAGCGTTTCACCTCCGACATCTTCGTAATGGACCCCGACGGCGGCGGGGTCACGAACCTGACCAGTAGCACCGAAAGTGAGCACGATCCCGCCTGGTCCCCCGACGGCACCAAGATAACGTTCGAGATCGGGGGGGACATCTGGGTGATGAACGCCGACGGCAGCGGCCGAGTGAACGTGACGAACAGCGAGGCCACGGAGGAATTTCCCGCGTGGTCACCCGACGGCAGCAGGATGGCCTTCGAGAGATACGGGGGGAAACCGGGTGACTTTGGGATCTACTCTATCGATTCTAACGGAGCCAATCTCACCCTTATCGCCCGCGTAAAAAACGCCATGGAGCAGGGGCCGGCCTGGTCTCCCGATGGCAAACGGATCGCCTTCGGGGGCACCGAACTGCTCGTGGTAAACGCCGACGGCAGCAATCTTACCCAGCTGACCCATAACGGCGCCTTTGGCGACACTGGGCCTTCCTGGTCACCCGACGGCAGAAGGATCGCTTATACCGGGGGTGAGGGCGGGCCCGCGGACATATTTGTCGTCGATGCCGATGGCGGCAACCCCGTCAACCTCACCAACCACCCTGCGGACGATGCCTGGCCCGCCTGGTCTCCGGACGGCAGGTCTATCGCTTTCACCAGCGATCGAGACGGCAACCGTGACATCTTCGTCATGCGCGCTGACGGGAGCTGCGCCGTCAAGCTGACGAGTAACCCGGCTGAGGACGCCCGCCCCGACTGGCAGTCGGCCTCAGCGTCCGCGGCCTCACCCCCCGATTGCCCCGCGCCTACCGCCACGCCCTCCCCGGTGGCGACGCCATCGCCTACCGTTCCCTCCGCCCTCTTGGGTGGACTCCCCAGGGGCGGTGGGCCGCCCGCTGTTGGCTCGTCCCTGCCGGCGCTGCTGCTTCCCGGCGTCCTTGGCGCTGCGGGCGCGGTGGCCGCGCTCTTCTGGGGCGCGCGCCGGCGGACGTAACTCCCAGACTGGACGGGCGCGGTGCGCCAGCCTTAGAGCGGGCACGAAGGCGGCGTTCCGCGTCAGGCTCCCTCACCGCTTTCTGCGGAACTTTTCTCCCCGGCCGCCGTTATGAAGGTGAACGAACGCGCGGGAGATATTACAACTGCTCATGCGAACCTGGCTCTTGTGCTCTGTGCTGGCCCTGGTCGCGGCTTCTGGCCTAATCACGCCGTCGGCCGGCCATGCCACCTTCCCCGGTGCCAACGGCAAGATCGTCTTCGACAAGTTCGGCGGGCTGTTTACGATGGACCCGGACGGCGGGAACCTCACGAGGCTGACCGACATAGGCGAAGACGCCGCGTGGTCCCCGGACGGGACGCGTATCGCCTTCCACCATAAGGGCGATATCTATCTCATGGATGCCGACGGCACCAATCCGATCAACCTGACGAACAGCCCGGTTGAAGAGGTTTCGCCCGCCTGGTCTCCGGACGGCACAAAGCTCGCTTTCGAGAGGTTCAAATCTGGCGAGTCCGGTATCTACACATTAGGTGTGGACGGCACCGGCCTCACCCTTGTTGTCCTCTCCCCTACGGCGCTTGAGCAGGGCCCCGCCTGGTCCCCCGACGGCAAACGCATTGCTTTTGGCGGCGGCGACCTGTTCGTCGTGGACGCCGAGGGAAGCAACCTGACCCAGCTGACAGATGATGGGCCCGCCGCCGGCCTCGCCCCGTCGTGGTCGCCCGACGGCAGGAAGATCGCTTATACCGGGGGTAGTATCGGCGAGCCCGGGGACATATTCGTCGTCGATGCCGGTGGCGGCAACCCCGTCAACCTCACCAACCACCCCGCTGCCGATGAGTGGCCCTCCTGGTCTCCAGACGGCAAGTTCATAGCTTTCACCAGCATTCGGGACGGCAACGCGCGAGACATCTTCGTCATGCGCGCCGACGGAACCTGCGCCGTCCGCCTCACCGATGACCCCGCTCACGACATCCGCCCCGACTGGCAGACGGCCTCGACGCCTGCTTCCTCTCCGCCCGATTGCCCCGCGCCTACCGCCACGCCCTCCCCGGTGGCGACGCCATCGCCTACCGTTCCCTCCGCCCTCTTGAGTGGACTGCCCCGCGGTGGCGGGCCGCCCGCAGGCAGCCCATCGCGACCGGCGCTGCTGCTTGCCGGCGTCCTCGGCGCTACGGTTGCGGCAGCCGCGCTCTTCTGGGGCGCGCGCCGGCGGACGTAACTCTGACGCCGCTTACCCCTGACCCTGTACAATATCCAGTAGCCATGACTGACTTCCGCCTCGTCGCCGACTACGAGATGACCGGCGACCAGCCCCGCGCCGTCGACAAGCTGGCCGAGGGGCTGGAGCACGGCTACAAGCACCAGACGCTGCTGGGCGTCACCGGCTCCGGCAAGACGTTCACCATGGCCAACGTCATCGCCCGGCATGGCCGGCCCGCGCTCGTCATCTCCCCCAACAAGACGCTCGCCGCCCAGCTCTACTCCGAGTTCCGCGAGTTCCTCCCCGACAACGCCGTCGAGTACTTCGTCAGCTACTACGACTACTACCAGCCGGAGGCGTACATCCCCCGCACCGACACCTACATCGCCAAGGACGCCGACATCAACGAGGAGATCGACAAGCTGCGCCACGCCGCCACCCGCGCCCTCTTCGAGCGGCGCGACGTCGTCATCGTCGCCTCCGTGTCCTGCATCTACGGCCTGGGCGAGCCGTCCGAGTACTACCAGTTCGTCCTGCGCTTCCACAAGGGCGAAACGACGAACCGCCAGCGCGCCCTGCGCAAGCTCGTCGACATGCAGTACGAGCGCAACGACCAGACCCTGCTCCGCGGCCGCTTCCGCCTCCGCGGCGACAGCCTCACCATCGTCCCCGCCTACGAGGATCTGGCCATCCGCGTCGACTTCTGGGGCGACGAGGTGGAGCGCATCCTCCAGCTCGACCCCCTGACCGGTGAGGTGCTGGGGGAGATGGACGCCGTCGACATCTACCCCGCCAAGCACTTCGTGACGTCGGAGGACAAGCTGGAGCTGGCCATCCAGGACATCGAGGCGGAGCTGGAAGAGCGGGTCGCCTGGCTGCGGGGAGAAGAGAAGCTGCTGGAGGCGCAGCGGCTCCTGGAGCGCACCCGCTACGACATCGAGTGCCTGCGCGAGCAGGGCTACTGCTCGGGGATCGAGAACTACGCCTGCCACCTGGCCCGCCGCCACCTGGCCGGCAACGGCCTGGCCCACTCCTGCGGCTCCCAGCCCTGGACGCTGCTCGACTACTTCCCGGACGACTTGCTCATGTTCATCGACGAGTCGCACATGGCGATCCCCCAGATCCGCGGCATGTACCACGGCGACATCTCCCGCAAGCAGACGCTGGTGGACTTCGGCTTCCGGCTGCCGTCGGCGCTGGACAACCGGCCCCTCAACTTCCAGGAGTTCCTCTCGCACCTCAGCCAGGTGGTCTATGTCTCGGCCACGCCCGGTCCCTGGGAGTACGAGCACAGTGAGCAGGTGGTGGAGCAGATCATCCGCCCCACGGGCCTGGTCGACCCAGAGGTGGAGGTGCGCCCGACCAAGGGCCAGATCGACGACCTCATCGACGAGATCCGAGTGCGGGTGGAGCGGGGCGAACGCGCCCTGGTCACCACCCTCACCAAGAAGATGGCCGAAGACCTTGCCGACTACCTGGCGGAGATGGGGGTCAAGACCCACTACCTCCACTCGGAGATCCAGACGCTGGAGCGGGTGGAGATCCTGCGCGACCTCCGTCTCGGCGTCTACGATGTGGTCGTCGGCATCAACCTGCTGCGGGAGGGCCTGGACCTGCCGGAGGTCAGCCTCGTCGCCATCCTGGACGCCGACAAGGAGGGCTACCTGCGCTCGGAGTGGTCGCTCATCCAGACCATGGGGCGGGCGGCCCGCCACGTCAACGGCAAGGTCATCATGTACGCGGACGTGATGACCGACTCGATGCGGAGGGCGATCGAGGAGACCGAGCGCCGCCGCCGCATCCAGACGGAGTACAACGAGGAGCGGGGCATCACCCCGGAGGGCATCCACAAGACGATCCGCGACATCACCGATCGCGTCCGTCAGGTGGCGGAGGAGCGGCCTACCTACACGGTCGGCGCCATCCCCAAGGACGAGATCGCCCGCCTGATCAAGGACCTGGAGAAGCAGATGAAGGAGGCGGCCCGCAACCTGGAGTTCGAGAAGGCCGCCCTCGTGCGGGACCGCGTCATCGAGCTGCGCCGCGAGCTTGTGGGCGACGAAGAGGGGCTGAAGACGATCTCGGCTATGCGCCGCGGTGACGGCCGACGCCGGTAGCGTCTAAAGAGGCAGGCCCCCGTTTCCGGGGGCCTGTTCGGTGTTCTCACCTCTGTCCCGGACCCAGCTCTATTTTGCTTCGGCGGTTTACCCGCGCGATTGACCGCCCCGATTTATCGGGGTGTTCGGTCCTACCTGCCGAGCCGGGAACCGGTTTTGGATTCTCCCCGCAGGTGCTCCTACGGGGAGCTTACGAGATCCACCTGGAGAACCGCGAACAGGGCGTGCAGCCTAGTCAGCGGTCATCACCTCCAGTCTTTCAGCTTGCTTAAGCTATAACACGTCGCCCGAAGGATGTCAAGGAGGAACGATTCGTGAATTCGGAAACAAAGTTCAGTTAAGCGGAGGCGCGCCGGACTATTCGAACGTGTCCAGCTCGTCCTGGTCGATGAGCACCCGCCGCGACGCGCCGCCGCCTTCCGACGGGCCCACGATCCCCTCCTCCTCCAGCAGGTCGACGAGGCGGGCCGCCCGTGGGTAGCCGACGTGCAGGCGCCGCTGGAGGAGCGAGGTGGAGATGCGGTTGTGCTGGAGGGCGAGCTCCTTCGCCGCTTCGAACAGCGGGTCCTCCTCTTCGCCCTCGGCCTCTTCGTCCTCGGTTTTCGCTTCCTGGAGCAGGTGGTCCATGGCGTCGGGCTTGAGGTGGCGGAAGCGCTCGTCCGTCCACCAGGCGACGATACGGTCGAGCTCGGCGTCGGAGACGAAGCAGCCCTGGAGCCGCTTGGGCTTAGAGGCGTCGGTGGGCATGAAGAGCATGTCGCCGCGGCCGAGCAGCTTCTCGGCGCCGGCCCCGTCGATGATCGTGCGGGAGTCGACCTGGGAGCTGACGGCGAAGGCGATGCGCGTGGGGAAGTTGGCCTTGATCAGGCCGGTCACCACGTCCACGGAGGGCCGCTGGGTGGCGATGATGAGGTGGATGCCGGTAGCGCGAGCCAGCTGGGCCAATCGGCAGATCTGTTTCTCCACCTGGTACGGCGCGGCCATCATCAGGTCGGCCAGCTCGTCGATGATGACCACCCAGTACTGCAGCTTCATCGGCGCCTTGGGGCTGCGGTTGTACGCCTCGACGTTGCGCACGCCCAGGGCGGCGAACTTGCGGTAGCGGCTCTCCATCTCGTGCAGCACCGCCTGGAGGGTGCCCACCACGTCGTCGACGTCGGTGACGACGCGGGAGAAGGCCAGGTGGGGAATGCTCGCCAGGTTCGCCAGCTCGACGCGCTTGGGGTCGATAAGGATGAAGCGTATGTCCTCCGGCGTGTTGTGCATGAGGATGCAGCCGATGACAGAGTTGATGCAGACGCTCTTCCCGCTCCCGGTGGCCCCGGCGATGAGCAGGTGGGGCATCTTGGCCAGGTCGGCGGCGGCCGGCTCGCCGGAGACGCCTTTGCCCAGGCCGATAGCGAGACGGGAGCGGGCGGACAGACGCTGGAAGGCGGTGCTCTCAATGACGCTGCGCAGGGTCACCAGGGAGGTAAACGTGTTCGGCACCTCGATCCCCACTATCGGCTTGCCCGGCACCGGCGCCTCGATGCGGATGCTGGGAGCGGCCAGGGCCAGCGAAAGGTCGTTGGCCAGGGAGGTGATCTGGCTGACGCGCACCCTTGTCCTGGAGACGATCTCCGTCTTGTAGCGGGGCTTACCGTCCTTGTCGTAGACCGGGCGGCTGCGCTCGTCGCGCTCCATGACGGTGCGCGTCTTGACCTCCCAGCCCGGTTCGACGCCGAACTGGGTCACGGCCGGCCCCTGGTTGATGGAGACTACCCGCGCGTCCACGCCGAAGCTCTTGAGCGTATCGACGATGAGCTGGGCGCGGGCCTCGTTGTCCAGGGGGCGGATCTCCTCGTCCGCGACCTCATTCAGCAGGTCGACCGGGGGCAGCTCCCAGCCGTGGCCGGCGGGACGCCCCATGGGTAGAGACCGCTGGAACACGGGCGGCTTCTCCTCCGGCTCCGAAGTGACCACGACGGGCTCAGCGGCGTCCTCTCCCTCTTCGGAGGGTTCGCCCTCATGGGTGATAGTCACGGCCGGCTGGGGAGTCTCCTGCCACTCTTCGTCCCATTTCGGCACGTAGGTGGTATCGTCAAGGACCCGCTCCTCGTCCGGCTCCTTCTGCGGGACCAGGGTCGTGAAGAAAGTCTTGAGCCCTTCCCAGGCCCTGGCCGGCAGGTCCATCGCGGCCAGGGCCCGGAGCCCGGCGAGCAGGCCGAGGCCGGCCAGCCGCGCGCCCCGCGGCCACAACAGCCCCGCGCCCGTTGAGCTAGCGCCGAGCCAGAGCAGGATGCCCAGCGGGTTGCCGGCGAACAGGTGCCCGAAGGCGCCGCCCGCGGTGGCCTCTGCGAAGGAGGCGTCGCCCAGGCCCCAGCCGGGACGCATGAAGCCCAGGATGCCGAAAGCGGTGATGACCAGCAGGTGCAGCCCGCCCCAGATGCGGAAGAAGGTGCGGGTCAGCACGACGGGACGCTTCCAGGCCAGCCATACGTCGACGCCGGCGACGGCGACGGTCAGAGGCAGCCCCAGCCCGAAGATCCGGAGCAGGTCCTCGAGGCCCTCGACCAGAAGGGGGCCGAGCCAGGGGAGGCTGATGGCGAAGATGGCGATGGCCCCCAAGAGGAACCAGACGGGCTGGATCTCCAGCGAGGGCCCCGGGCCGCCCAGACCGGAGCGGCGAGCGCGCTGGCTCAGCGACCGGCGGGCGAGATAGCTGAGGTTGCCTCGCCGGCTTCTGGGTCGGCGGGTCCTTGTGGTCCGCAGGGCCATAAGGGGAGCTACACCTCGACGGTCAGGGGAAGGATCATGGGCCGTCGGCCGGTCTCGTCGTAAAGGAAGCGGCCGAGCGACTCATGGATCCGGGTATTGGCGTCGCCCCGGGCCGAGACATGCTCGGCGCCGCCGAGGGCATCCAGGACGACATCACCGGCTCTTTGCATGAGGCTGTCCGACATCTCCGCTTCGATAAATCCCCTAGATACAACGTCGGGCCGGCCGATAGGTTTACCCGTGTGCTTGTCCAGCGTGAGGATAATCACCAGAATGCCGTCGCTGGCCAGGTGGCGGCGGTCGCGCAGCACCACTCGGTCGACGCCCACCGCCAGGCCGTCCACGTAGACGAAGTCGGCCCCGGCTCGACCCACCACCTCGGCCCGGCGCCCGTCCAGTTCCAGCATTTCGCCGTCCTCCAGCACGAAGACGTTCTCCTCGGCCACGCCCATGGCCTTGGCGATCTCGCCGTGCATGACCAGGTGGCGGTACTCGCCGTGGAGCGGCACGAAGAATCGTGGCTTAGTGAGGTTGAGGATCAGCTTCAGCTCTTCCTGGGCGGCGTGTCCCCTGACGTGGACGTTGGCGATGCGGCTGTAGAGGACCTGGGCCCCAAGCCGGTAGAGGTTATCGATGGTGCGGTTGATGAGCATTTCGTTGCCGGGGATGGCGGAGGAGGAGAGCAGCACCGTGTCGCCGGGCTGGATCTCGATGTGGCGGTGGTCGCGGTTGGCCATCCGCACCAGGGCGGACATGGGCTCGCCCTGAGCGCCGGTGGTAAGGATGGCCAGCCGCTCCGGCGGGACCTTCTTCATCTTCTCCAGGGGGGCCAGGATGTCCTCTGTGGTGGAGAGGTAGCCCTGCTCCAGGGCCATCTCCGCGTTGTCCAGCATGCTGCGGCCGGTCACGAAGACGCGGCGGTCGTGCTTGGCGGCGGCGTCGAGCACCTGCTGGATGCGGGAGATGAGTGAGGCGAAGGTGGCGATGATTATACGGCCGGGGGCGTCGGCCATGATGCGGTCCAGCGCCTCGGAGACGGTGCGCTCGGACGGGGTGTAGCCGGGCACCTCGGCGTAGGTGGAGTCGGACATGAGGAGGAGGACGCCCTGCTTGCCCAGTTCGGCGATGCGGGATAGGTCGCTGGGCTGGCCGGTGACCGGCGTGTGGTCCAGCTTGAAGTCGCCGGTGTGAAAGACCGTACCCACGGGCGTCGAGATGGCGAGGCCCGCCGAGTCCGGGATGCTATGGGTCATCCGCACAAACTCGACGCCGAACTGGCCCAGCTTGAGTTTCTCCCCCGCCTGCACGACGCGGAGGTCGGCGTCGTTCAGGAGGCCGTGCTCCTCCAGCTTGACGGCGATGAGGCCGCGGGTGAGGCGGGTGCAGTAGATGGGGGCCCGCAGCTGGCTCAGCACGTAGGGGAGCGCCCCCGTGTGGTCCTCGTGCCCGTGGGTGATGACGATTCCCCTCAGCTTGTGGCGCCGCTCGACGATGTAGGAGACGTCGGGGATCACCAGGTCGACGCCCAGCATCTCCTCCTCGGGGAACATGAGGCCGGCGTCGATGACGATGAGGTCGTTGGCGAGCTCCAGCACCATCATGTTCTTGCCGATCTCGCCGAGACCGCCGAGGGGGACGACGCGGAGCTTTTCGGGCATGGGGCGCTAGAACAGGCGCATCTGCTCGGCGACGGGCTCCCGGGGTTCCGTCTGAGCAGGTGCCTGGCTGGCCTTGGCCAGCACGTCTGGTAATTTCTGGAAGTCCTCCTGGATCACCTGTCGCATGCTGGCGGCGTGGAGGGCGGCCGCCGGGTGGTACATGGGCAGGACGCACAGGCCGTCCTTGACCCTGATCTGCCCGTGGACCTTGCCGATGGAGTCCTTGGGGAAGAACCAGGCGAGGGAGTAGCGTCCCAGAGTAACGATCACTTTAGGCTTTATCAGCTCGATCTGGCGCTGGAGGTAATTGCGGCAAGATTCGATCTCCGAGGGCAAGGGGTCGCGGTTCTCGGGCGGGCGGCACTTGACGACGTTGGTGATGTAGACCTGCTCGCGCCGCAGCCCCGTTGAGGCGATGAGCTCGTCCAGGAACCTCCCCGCCGGTCCCACGAAGGGACGGGCCTGCTGGTCCTCGTAGAACCCCGGCGCCTCGCCGATGAACATGACCTCGGCGTTCTCGGGGCCTTCGCCGGGGACGGCGTGGGTGCGCTTCTGGCAGAGGTCACAGTCCGAGCAGACAGAGACGCGTCGGTACAGCTCCTGGAGCTCGGACATCGTCTTCGGCGCGAATAATAACACGGGCAGGTGAGGGGGTCAACGAGACGCCGCGGCTAGGCGCGGCTTTCGCCGCGCGGCTCGATCAGCCAGGCGAGGATGATCCCCAGGAAGTACAGCACCACGATCGGCCCGGCCACCAGCGACTGCGTCACCGGGTCGATGGTGGGCGTAACGATGGCCGCTATGACGAACGCCAGCACCACAGCGTAGCGCCAGAAGCGCAGCAGCTGCCGCCAGTTCACGATGCGGAAGCGGGCCAGGTACATCATGACGATAGGCGTCTCAAAGGTCACGCCGGTCCAGAAGATGAGGCGGGTGACGAAGTCAATGTAGCTGCCGATGCGGATGTTGGGCTGGGCGATGTCCTCCCCGAAGTTCAGGAGGAAGTTCAAGGCCGGCGGCAGGGCCACGTAGTAGCTGAAGGCGGCGCCCCCCAGGAACAGGGCGAACGCCCCCACCACGGTGCCGTACAGCCAGCGCTTCTCCCGCGGCGTCAGCCCGGGCGACACGAACATAAGCACCTGGTAGACCACCATGGGCATGCCGAAGATGAGGCCGCCCAGCAGCGACACCCGGAAATACGTGACGATCAGCTCGAACGGCTCGATGAACTGGAGCTGGAGGTCGGAGTTACGGGCCTCGGCCGGCTCCTTCAGGAACTCGATGATCTGCTTGCCGAAGAAGACCGAGAGGATGAGCCCGACGACCACGGCCAGGGCGGCGATGAAGATCCTGCGCCGGAGCTCCTCCAGGTGCTCCAGGATGGTCATGAACTTGCCGCCTGCTTCGGCGGCGGGCGCTTCTTCTTCCCTGGGTTCTGGAGGAGCGCGGTAGCTCATGCGCGGCTAAATTCGGCGGGACGGCTCAGGAGGCGTCGGCGTCCGGCGGGGGCTCGTCGGGGGCGGGCGTAGCGCTCGTCTCGATGATGGGTTGCCTGGGGACGGCGCGCCGGGTCTCCCTGAGGGTCTCGTCCACCTTTTCGGTCAGGGGGCGGATCTCTTTGTCCAGGGAGCGGCTGAACTCGCGCAGTTCGCCGCGGACCCCCTCGAAGTCCTTGGTCGCCTCTTCGAACTCGGCCCGCAGCTCGGACGTCGCCTCGGTGGCGTAGCGGCGGAGGGTGCGGATGGCGCGGGCGATCTGGGCGGCGGCTTCAGGCAGCCGCTTCGGGCCGACGATGATGAGGGCGACGAGCAGTACGACGAGTAGCTCGGGGAGACCGATGCCTAAGAAGTCCATTTCGGAACCGCTCTCATTATATAGAAAAGCAAAGCCGCCCGCTTCTCGCTGGGGTAGCTGGTTGGATTCGGAGGCTATTTGGCTGGGGCGGCGGTTACGCTAGGATTCGTCTTCGCCGAAACCGTGCTCGCTGATGTAGCTGACGGCGTCCTGCACCGTCACGATCTTCTCGGCGTCCTCGTCGGAGATCTCGATGCCCTTGCCGGCTTTGCTGAACTCTTCCTCCAGGGACATGATGAGTTCCACGAGGTCCAGGGAGTCGGCGTTGAGGTCGTCTACGAAAGATGTCTGGGGTGTGATCTCGGACTCTTCGACGCCGAGCTGCTCGGCGATGATCTTTCGCACGCGCTCAAAGACGGTGGCCACGCTTCACCTCCCGCTATGGGCCTCAGGACGTCACCATTAAGCTGACGGAACCCAGCACGCCGTTCACGAACTTGGAGGAAGCCTCACCGCCAAACTCTTTGGCCAGCTCAACAGCCTCGCTGATGGCGGCTCGCATCGGCACTCTATTATCAATTAAGATTTCGTAGATGGCAAGCCTGAGGATGTTGCGGTCAATCGGCGCCACCTGCTCCAGCGGCCAGGCGGTCGCCGTCTCCCGTATCACCTCGTCGATCCGGTCGCGGTGCTCAAGGACGCCCCGCAGGAGCTCGCGGGCGAACTCGACGGCGTCCTGGGCCAGCGGGATCTCCTGAAGGAGGCGCTCCAGGGTCGTCTCCGGGTCATGGCCCACGGTATCGACCTCGTACAGCGCCTTCAGCGCGACGACACGAGCTTTTCGACGCTTTCCCGCCATGGCTACATACCCAGGCCGCCGTCCACTACCAGCACCTGGCCGGTGATGTAGGACGCCTCATCGGAAGCGAGGAACGCCACCGCCGCCCCCACGTCCTCCGGCTTTCCCAGCCGCCCCAGCACGATCCGCTGCAGCGCTTCCTCCACCAGGCGCCGGGGGATGTCCTTGGTCAGCTCCGTTATCACCAGGCCGGGCGCCACCAGGTTGGCGGTGATGCTGCGCGAGCCCATCTCGCGAGCTACGGCCTTGGTGAAGCCAATCAGGCCGGCCTTGGCGGCGGCGTAGTTAGCCTGCCCGGCGTTGCCGGCCAGGCCGCTCACGCTGCCGATATTAATGATACGACCCCAGTGCTGCCGCATCATCGTCCGCAGCACGGCCTTGGCGCAGAGGAAGGCCGACTTGAGGTTGGTATCGATCACTTCGTCCCAGTCGTCGAGGGACATGCGCAGTATGAGCGCGTCGCGGTTGAACCCGGCGTTGTTGACCAGTATGTCGATCTTGCCAAACGCCTCGAGGGCCTCGTCCACCACCCGTTGTACGTCTTCGGCATCGCTGACGTCGCCGCGGGCCAGGGCGCACCGTGCCCCCATCCCTTCCAGCTTTCCCGCCGCCTGGCCCGCCGCCTCGTCGTTCTCCTTGTAGTTGATGGCCACGGCGGCGCCGCATCCCGCCAGAGCCTCCGAGATGGCCAGACCGATGCCCCGGGACCCGCCCGTGACCAGGGCGACCTTACCACTCAGGTCGATCATGGGCGAGGCTCTGTATGGACGAGAGGTTGTTGATGTTGAGGGTGGCGACGCCGGCTACCGTGCGTTTCACGAGGCCAATCAGCACGCGGCCCGGCCCTATCTCCACGAACGCGGATACGCCTGCCTCAGCCATCCGTTCCACGGACTCCTGCCAGAGCACGGGCCGCAGGAGTTGCTCGTTCAGCTCCTCGCGGACGCCGTCCGCCGTGTCTAGAGGTTGGGCATTGCCGTTGGCGAGGACGGGGACATCCGGATCGCGAATAGCAGCGGCTTCGATTGCCCCCGACAGCTCGGCGACGGCCGGGGCCATGAGGCTGGTGTGGAAGGCGCCGGAGACGTTGAGGAGCATCGCCTTTGCCCCGGCGGCCTTCGCCGCGTCCACCACCCTCGCGACCGCGTCCACGGGCCCCCCGATGACAACCTGACCGGGCGAGTTGCGGTTGCAGATCTGTGCGCCTGTCTCGCTGCAGATGCCCTGGAGCCGGTCGTCGCTGAGGCCCATCACGGCGGCCATGGTGCCCGGGTTCCGCTCGCCGGCTTCCGCCATCAGGCGGCCCCGGAGTTGGAGCAGTGAGAGCCCTTCCTCGAAGTCGAGGGCGGCGGCGGCCACCAGGGCCGTGTACTCGCCCAGGCTGTGGCCAGCCAGGAAGGCAGGGCGACGGGCGAGGGCGCCGGCCTCGAGGGCGGCGGCCAGGTAGGCGAGGGAGGTCACGAAGATAGCCGGCTGGGCCTTGGCCGTGCGCGTCAGCTCGTCGTCGGGCCCCTCAAAGCAGAGGCGGCTGAGGGAGTAGGCCAGAGCGGCGTCGGCGCGGCGGAAGACCTCGCGGGCCGCGGGGGAGGCGTCGACAAGGTCTCTTCCCATCCCCTTCTCCTGCGAACCCTGGCCGGGGAAGAGCCAGGCGGTTGAAGTATCCGGGGGAGCCTGGGGTAAGTCACGCAGCCGCGCGAGCGGGAAAGTGGTCGCCATACTCTAGGACGTCGGGTCTGGCTGCGGCTCTCGGGTGAGGTGGCCGAGGTTACACCTGGGATTGCGGCAGCGGCCGAACTCGTCCAGGCGCGACCGGCAGAAGACGCAGTGAGAAGCGTCCCACCAGATGAAGTAGGCGATGGCGCCAGCCCCGGCGAAGATCATGGCCAGGGGCAGGAGGATGACTACCAGTCGTCGCTGGAAGCGGCTCATTACGGGCTCCTAAGGCGGCAGTATAGCACGAACGAATCCGACCGGAGAAGGTCGCCCTTATTCGGCCTCGCGTCCCGGATGTTCAATAGCCAGCACTTCGCGGCCGCGGTAGGTGCCACAGACGGGGCAGACGTGGTGGGGCAGGCGGGGGCTGCGGCACTGCGGGCAGACGACCAGGGAGGAGACCGTCGCCGTCAGGTGCATCCGCCTCCGGCGCACCCGAGAACGGGACGTCTTCTTCTTAGGCAGCGGGGGCATAGTCAGCTCCTCTCTCCAGCGTCCAGGGCCGAATTCAGCTTCGCCAGCGCTTCCCAGCGCGAGTCAGGCTGGGGAGGGCATTTGCAGGAACGTTCGTTCAGGTTGAGACCGCAGCGGGGGCAGAGGCCGCGGCAGTCGGGCCGGCAGAGGGGGTTCAGCGGCTCCGACATGAGCTTGTACTGGCGGAGGGCTTCGTCCAGGTTCAGCACGTAGACGGCGTCGATGCGGAAGTTGTCGGTGCCGTCGGGGAGGCTCATCGGCGCCCCGGTCAGCACGTCCAGGGTCGGGAGGTACTCCTCCTGGAACGAGAGCCGGAGCGGGTGCTGGATCTCGGCCAGGCAGCGACTGCACTGCTGGCGGGTGGCACAGGCAACGGTCACCGTCGCCAGCAGCCCCATGTCTGTGCGGAGGAGTTCCACCGTCCCGTTCAGGTCAACGAGGGTAACGTCGTCATCGAGGAAAAGGCTCGGCTCCTGGACGTCGTAGTGGACCTGGGTACCCACGGGCTGCCGCAGTTCTTGGGACACGTGAAAACGCATTATGGCACCGGAGGGATTTGCCGCTGTGTTAAGGGTGGGGACGAAGAATCGACTGGTGCTAAAACGTTGTGCTATCTCCTTGCAATCGCTCCGAGGTTAAGTCTATAATCCCGTCGCGGGCGTTGTCCATCCCTCCCCGCCTGGAACCCGTGCGTGTCTTTTTTGCGTGATGACCGTTGCCGCTGATTTGTATGCCCTTCAGGAAGTGGATCTTGCAATAGACGTGAGGAAGAGCCGACTGGCCGAGATCGAGACCTCACTGGGCGAGACGGAAGAGCTGATCGCCAGGCGAGAGGAAATCGCGCAGCGGAAAGAAGCGCTACGGCGCCTCCACGACGAGCAGAAGGTCGTAAACTTCGAGGTCGACGAGATCAGGACAAAGGCGTCGGGAATCGAGAAGAAGCTGTACGGCGGGTCGGTTCGGAACCCGAAGGAGCTGGAGGACCTGCAGCAGGACCTGGAGGCGATCCGGCGGCAGCTGGCCCGCCCGGAAGACGAGCTGCTGAACCTGATGGTGCAGGTGGACGAGGCAGAGCAGGCGCTGAGGGAAGCGGAGGCCGATCTCGGCATCCTGGAGGCCGGGTGGAAGGAGGAGCAGGCCGCGCTGCGCCAGGAGAAGGAGCAGCTGCTCGCCGAGGTGGCGGACCTGGAAGAGAAGCGGACGCGCCAGTCCAACCCCGTGCAGCCGCAGGTCCTGTCGCTGTACGACCTGCTCCGAGAGCGGCGCCAGGGGAAGGCGGTGGCGAAGGCGGAGCGGGGGATGTGCCAGGGCTGCCGCATCACCCTTCCGGTGTCGGTGCTGCAGAAGGCGCGAGCAGGGGCGGGCCTGGTCCAGTGTGTGAGCTGTGAACGCATCCTCTACGTGAGCTGAATATGCGCGCGGTGGGCTACTTCAGAGAGGTGAAGGGGGAAAGCGGCTCTCTGGCAGACCAGAGCCGCCTGTTCTTGGAGTTCTGCCGTCGCAACGGCTACGAGGCAGCCGCTGCCTTCCTGGACGGCCCCCCTCAGGACGGCGACCTGGTGGGGTACCGCCAGATGGTCGAGTTCCTGAAGCAGCAGGCCCAGCGGGGGTTCATGGTAGTGGCGGTGCCCGGGCTGGGCGGCCTCGGCGACGAGCTGGTGGAGGCGGCCCGCCGCTACTTCCAGCTCAGCAGCCTCGGCGTGCGAGTGCTCTCCATGGAGGCCAATTGCGACGTCGGCGGCACGTTGCTACAGGCCTGGGCGGGAGAGGGCAAGGACCAGCGGCTGGGCGAGCGCGTGAAGGCGGCGATGCGGAAGAAGGCCGTCAAAGGCGAGGCGCTGGGACGGCCTCCCTACGGGTACAAGGTGGGGGCGCGACGCCGCCTCCAGATCGTGGCCGAGGAAGGCGCCATCGTCCGGTTCATCTTCCGTCTCTACCTGAAGGACGGCCTGGGGATCCGGCGCATCGCCCGGCGGCTGAACGAGGAGGGGTTCAAGACGCGGCGGGGTGGTCTGTGGAGCATGGTCACGGTGCGGGATATCCTCCGCAACCGGGCCTACGTGGGCACCTACAGCCGCTTCGGTGTGCGGGTGCCCGCCAGCCATCCGCCCCTCATCTCCGTCGACGACTTTCGGCGGGTGCAGGAGCGCATGGACCAGCGTCGCCCCGCAACGCAGGCGCGGGTGAGCACTCCCTTCCTGCTCTCCGGCCTCATCTACTGTGACTACTGCAGCAACAAGATGATCGGCGTCACCCGCAAGCAGCGCTGGCAGCGGCGCGGCGACGGCACCGTGCGAAGGGCCCAGTACCGCTACTACCAGTGCGAATCGCGGACGAACCGTAGCCTGTGCGACTACCACACTCACCGGGCCGACGAGCTGGAGGCGAACGTCCGGGAGGCGATCCTCAGGGGGGACAACGTGCGTCCCGCCGTAGCTGTGGCCGGGGACGAGGCGGCGGTGGTGGCCGAGGGCGAGGCGAAGGCCCGCAGGCTGCGGGACAAGCTGCGGCGGCTGGACCGCCGGCTCCAGCAGTACCTGGACACCGCCAGCCAGGGGCGCATCGGTGAGGAGCGCCTGCGCGTCCTCAGCCTGGCCGTGGCGGAAGAGCAGCTCCACGTGGAGGAGGCGCTGGTCGAGAGCCAGCGGCTGGCGCAGCGGCAGGCGAGCATCGCCGAACGGCGGTGCCAGCAGCAGGAGGCCTTGGTCCGCCTCCGCGACGAATGGGACCGTCTGACCGTCCCCGATCGCCAGGACCTGCTGCGCGGCCTCCTGGACCGCGTGAACGTCCGCGACGACGGCATGGAGGTGCTGCTGCGGGCGTAGGGGCCGGCGCCGTGCAGACGGAAGGGACGTGGATCGCGTATGCCGATGGGGCCTCTCGGGGGAACCCGGGGCCGGCCGCCATCGGCGCCGTCATCTTCGACCCGCAGGGGCGGCAAGCGCACACCGTCTCCCGGGCGATCGGCCGCGCCACTAACAACGAGGCGGAGTACCGGGCCGCCGTCGCCGCCCTGGAGGCGGCCCTTGCCCTGGGCATCAGCGACCTCGAGCTCAGGATGGACTCGGAGCTTGTAGTGAGGCAGTTGGACGCCCGCTACAAGGTCCGCAACCCCCGCCTCAAGCCCCTCTTCGGTCGCCTGAAGGAGCTTCGCTGGCGCTTCCGATCCTTCCACGCGCGCTCGATACCACGAGGGGATAATCGGATAGCGGACCTCCTGGCCAACCAGGCGCTGGACCGCGCGCCCTGACCGCTCCGGGCTACTGGTTCGTCGGCGGGCCGAGGCTTTCGATCTCCCCTTCTCCCCGGCAGCGCGGGCAGACGCCGTCGCCCTGGCAGGGGAGGCAGGGGAGGCTGCCGCTGCTGCCGCACTGAGAGCAGCCGTCTCCGAAGCCGTCGCAGGCAGGGCAGCCCGTGACGCCCAGGCCGTCACATTCCACGCAGCTGCCGCTTCCGCGGCACATGGGGCACTCTAACACTGATACCTGCCGTACTCGTTCGAAATTGCGGGCAACAGGGCTTAGATGACATAACCGTGAGGCCGTTACGTTTGGTCAGGGGTGCCTGGGTGGGTTACAATAGGGTTGGCCCAGTAGGCCGGGTGACCGCCCCGATGATGCTTGCGCTCATCGGGGAGGAAGGTCCGAGCTCCACCGGGCAGCGTGCTGGGTAACGCCCAGGCGGGGCGACCCGACGGAAAGTGGCACAGAGACCGTACCGCCCCGGGTCACCGGGGTAAGGGTGAAAAGGTGGGGTAAGAGCCCACCGGCTCCGGCGCGAGTCGGAGGCCGGCCAAACCCCACGCGGAGCAAGGCCAAATAGGAGGGCGTGCTTCGGCTTCGGCCGGGGCTAGGGTGCCCGGCCCGAGACCCTCGGGTTGGCCGCTTGACCCCGGCGGCAACGACGGGGCTAGATTGATGGTCACCGCCCGCAAGGGTACAGAACTCGGCCTATAGGCCTGCTGGGCCAGCAGGAAACGGAACGGCCGCAAGGCCGTTTTCATCTTTGACGATGGTCTCCCTCCGCCGTCTCCTGGCCGACCTCCCTGAAGCGAAGGCTTTCGGCGATGCCGATGTCGATATCGCCGGCATCCGTCACGACTCCCGGCAGACCGGGCCCGGCGACCTGTTCGTGGCCGTCCCCGGCTTCAAGGCGGACGGGCACGACTTCCTCGCCGACGCCGTCGCGCGGGGAGCGGCGGCGCTCGTCGTACAGGCTGACCGCCGTGACAAGTGGGAGCCGGTCGTCTCCGGTTCCGCGACCGCCGTCGTCGTCCTCCCCGATTCGCGGACGGCTCTGGCCGGGCTGGCGGCCGCCTTCTACGAGTACCCGGCGCGAAAGCTGCGGGTCATCGGCGTGACGGGGACGGACGGCAAGACGAGCCTCGTCCACCTGATCGCCCACCTGCTCGAGACGGCCGGGGAGAAGGCCGGCCTCATCAGCACCATCCAGTGCGAGGTCAACGGCGAGCCCCTGCCCGAGGAGTACCGCCACACCACACCGGAAGCTCCGGAGGTGCAGCGGATGCTGGCCCAAATGGTGGAGGCCGGTTGCCGCTACGCCGTCATCGAGTCGACTTCGCACGGGCTGGCCCTCCACCGCTTGGACGGCTGCGAATACGACATCGCCGTCGTCACGGACGTGGGCGCAGACCACCTGGACTTCCACGGCTCGCAGGAGGCGTACCTGGAGGCCAAGGGTCGCCTCTTCGCGATGCTGGACGGGTCGGCGGACAAAGGGCTGGCGAAGGCCGCCGTCCTCAACGCCGACGACCCCTCGTGTGATTACCTGCGCCGGAAGACCGGCGCTCGCGTGCTTACCTACGGAATCGAGGAGGCGGCGGACGTCACGGCCAGCGGCGTCGAGGAGGCGGGCTGGGGCTCGCGCTTCCGCCTGGTCACTCCGGCCCGGTCCATCGAAGTGCGCATCGCCAGTCCCGGCGTGTTTAACGTGTACAACGGCATCGCCGCCGCCGCCGTTGGCCTGGCGGCGGGCGTGGGACTTCCCGTCATCACCCGGGCGCTCAGCACTTGGACGGGAGCCCCGGGGCGCATGGAGCGCGTCGAAGAGGGCCAGCCGTTCGACGTGGTGGTGGACTTCGCCCACGCGCCGGACGCCCTGCGGCGCGTCCTCCAGTTCCTGCGGTCGCACAGCCGGGGGCGCATCATCGCCGTCTTCGGCTGCATCGGCGAACGCGATAAGCAGCGGCGCTTTCCCATGGGCCAAATCGCCGGCGAGTCCGCCGACTACGCCGTCATCACCGATGACAACCCCTATACCGAGGACCGGGACGCCATAATCGGCGAGATCGCGGCCGGGCTGCTGGCCTCAGGCCGGCTGGAAGGCCACCACTTCGTCCGCATCTCCAACCGGCGCCAGGCCATCGCCCACGCCCTGTCGATGGCGGTGGACGAGGACGTGGTGCTGCTGGCCGGCAAGGGCCACGAGCGCACGATTACAGTGGGGGACACGGTGTACGAGTGCGACGACCGCGAGGTGGCCCGCCGCGTCCTGCGGGAGATGTTCCCGAAGGCGGTAACGACTACCTGAAATCCTTCCCCGTTGCTAGCCGAAAGCCTTGTAGCCGCCGCATCCGGTGTGTTAGGATGCGCAGCAGGAAAGGAGGTGATGTGAATGGGCGATAAATGTAGCTACGGCCGTAGGCCTGTCCGTTCACACCTCCACCTCAACGAGGTGTTGGTGAGATAGCCGTGAAGGCGCGTAGGACAGGCCTACGTGCCTAGCACAAAAGGCCGGCCCGGAAGGGCTGGCTTTTTGTTTGGGCGACAAGTATCCTCGGATGCGCCATGGGGCTCTGGCTGGACTTCTCCCGCGTGGAAGAGCGCCTGGAGACGAAGTACGTCGGCCGCAACATCGTCTACTACACGCGCACCGGCTCCACCCAGGACATCGCGCGCCGGGAGGGGGAGGCCGGCGCTCCCGAGGGGACGGCCGTCGTAGCCGACGAGCAGACGGCGGGCCGTGGCCGTCTGGGCAGGAGCTTTATCTCTCCTCCCAACGTCAACCTCTACGTCACGCTGGTCCTCAAGCCGCCGCTGGAGCGGCTGAACACCCTTAGCGTCATCACCCCTCTCGCCGTCGCCGAAGCGGTCGAGAGCGTCGCGCCGATTTCCGCCCGTATCAAGTGGCCGAACGACATCCTCGTGAACAGTCGGAAGGCCTGCGGCATCCTCATCGAGTCGGAGTTGAGCGGGGACGAGGTGAGCTACTCGCTGGTGGGCATGGGCGTCAACGTCAACATGGACGTGGAGGCGTACCCGGAGATCGCCGACATCGCGACGAGCCTGAAGCGGGAGCTGGGCCGTGAGGTCTCGCGCGAGGACCTGCTGGTGGCCCTGCTCAACCGCTACGAGGCCCTCTACGAAGCGGTGAAGCGCGGTAAGGCGGTGCACGAGGCTTGGCGGTCGCGGCTGGAGACCCTGGGCCGGCAGGTGCAGGTCCGCTTCGGCGAGCAGTTGGAGGAGGGCCTGGCGGAGGACGTAGACGAGAAGGGCAGCCTCATCCTGCGCCGCGCCGACGGCTCCCGCGTCATCATCGCCGCGGGGGACGTGACCCTGCGCGGATAGCCGTTCGTCCCCCGGGTCGGCTAGCCCTTTTTTTCCGGCGGCTCCGGGTTCGAAGGGGCGGGCGCGGTCCCCCGGTTCAGGAACATCTGGATCAGGTCCACAGGCACCGGGAAGATGACGGTGCTGCTCCGCTCCGACGAGATCTCGGTCAGGGTCTGGAGGTAGCGCAGCTGGAGGGTCGCCGGCGTGGCAGCCATGATCTTTCCGGCCTCGGCCAGGCGCTCGGCGGCCTGGAACTCGCCCTCGGCGTGGATGATCTTGGCCCGCCGCTCCCGCTCCACCTCCGCCTGGCGGGCGATGGCGCGGATCATCTCCTGGGGGAGGCTGACGTCGCGCACCTCGACCGCTGTCACCTTGATGCCCCACGGCTCGGTGGACTGGTCGATCATCTGCTGGAGGCGCTGGTTGATATCCTCCCGCCGCGACAGCAGGTCGTCCAGGTCAGACTGGCCGATGACGTTTCGCAGGGTCGTCTGGGCGATGAGGGAAGTGGCCCGGATGTAGTCCGCCACCTTGACCACGGCGTCCTGCGGGTCGACTACGCGGAAGTAGACCACGGCGTCCACCTTCACGGTGACGTTGTCGCGGGTGATCGCCTCCTGGCGGGACACGTCCATGGTGACGATGCGGAGGTCGACCACCACCATCCGCTCGACGATGGGGATGATGAGGAAGAGCCCCGGGCCCCAGGCGCCCACCAGGCGGCCCAGGCGGAAGATGACGCCCCGCTCGTACTCCTGGACGATGCGGACGGCGAAGGGCAGTACGGGCAGCAGCATGATCCATCGCAAAACACTCCCCCGGGCCGGACTAGCTGTCGACATCTGGCTTTCTCCTTTCCGATTGTCGCTTGACCTTGAGTCTCAGCCCCTTGATTCCGGTGATGACAACGTGCTCGCCGGGCTGCACCGGCTCCTCGGCCTCGGCGGACCAGTATTCGCCGTCGGCGAAGATGAAGCCCTCGGGGTCGAGAGCGGAGCGGGCGATCGCCTGCCGGCCCATCATCGTCTCCACTCCCACGGCCGCGGGCTGACCCCGGATACGCAGGATGCTCGTCAGTACGAAGAGCACGTACACCCCGACACCGATCGCCAGCCCGTAAAGCAGCCAGCGGTTGACCTCCGGGTCAGCGCCGGCAAACGCCGGGTTGCCGCTGGTGAGCAGCAGCCCGCCGAAGACGAGCGAGATGACGCCCCCGAGACCCAGGATGCCGTGGCTGGTGATGAACAACTCGAGGAAGAACAGTATGAAGGCCAGGACGATGAGGGCGACGCCCGCCCAGTTGAAGGGGATGACGCTCAGGGCGAAGAACCCCAGGATGAGGGAGATGACCCCGAACACGCCCGGGAAGATGGCGCCCGGGTTGATCAGCTCGAAGAAGAGGGCGATGGTCCCGAGCGAGATCAGGAGCAGGGCTATGTTGGGGTCGCCGATGATGTTCAGTAACTCCTCGATCAGGTTGGGGCTCTGGCGGACCAGAGGCGCGCCGGCAGTGCCCAGGGTGACCTCACGGCCGTCCTGTAGCGTGACCTGGAGGCCGTCCACCTCCCGCAGGAGCGCGGGCAGGTCCGGGGCGACGAAGTCGACGACGCCGAGCTTCAGCGCCTGCGCCGAGGAGGCCGAGGCGGCCCTGCGCACGGCCTTCTCGGCCCAGGCGGCGTTGCGGCCGCGGAGCTCGGCTATATCACGGATCCGGGCGGCGGCGTCGTTGGTCGCCTTGTCGGCCAGCGTTCCTTTGATGTCCTCGCCCCCGGCCGCTACCGGCGTCGCCGCGCCGATGCTGGTGCCCGGCGCCATCGCCGCGACGTGGCTGGCCATGACGATGAAGGTGCCGGCGGAAGCGGCGTGGCCGCCCGGTGGCCACACGTAGACGATCACCGGCACCTTTGCCGAGAGGATCCGCTTCACGATGTCGTCCATTGAGGTGGAGAGCCCGCCGGGCGTGTCCAGCTCGATGACGACGGCGCCGGCCTGGCGGTGTTCCGCGTTCTCGATCGCCCTCTCGAGGAAGCGGGCCATGATCGGGTTAACCGTGCCGTCGGCGTCGAGGACGTACACGGCGCCGGGCGGGCCGCCGGGGCCGCCGCCACAGGCGGAGGCCACGAGAGCGAGCACCAGCAGGACCTGAAGCAGGGCGAGGCGCGGCGACCTCCGGCGGGGCGGCAGGGGCGGTTTCATCATCGTAGGGCAAACTCAATTATACATCTGGGCTTCGTAACCGGATTCGGCTGGTTTGAAAGCCCAATAGCGCTATTGTAGAATGAGGCCACAGCGGCGGCTGAATACCAAGTATAACTCTTTGCGAATTCTCACTCCTCGGCTTCCAGTTTCGCAGGGATAGGACAGATCATGACCGAAGAGCCTCTTCGTTGCCGGGGGATGCGCGACCTGCTCCCCCGGGAGATGGCCCGCTTCCGCGAGGTGGAGCGGGTCTTCCGCGACGTGTGCCTCGCCTGGGGATACGAGGAGGTACGCACCCCGACAATCGAGCAGCTGGACCTGTTCACCGGCACGGGGACGCTGTCGCCGCAGATGCTCGGCCGTGTCTATTCGTTCCTCGACTGGGACGGCTGGACGGGGGAGCGAGTGGTCCTGCGCCCGGACGGCACGATCCCCGCCGCGCGGCTTTTCCTGGAGCACCTGCGCGACCGCGAGCTGGCCAAGCTCTTCTACGTGCAGAACGTCTTCCGCTTCGCCGAGGGTGACGAGCCGCGGGAGGACTGGCAGTGCGGTGTCGAGCTCATCGGCGAAACGCAGCCGCAAGGCGACGTCGAACTGGTGCTGCTCGGGCGGGAGGTGCTCGAGACGCTGGGCCTGGGGCCGGTGGCGGTGCGTCTCTCGCACCCGGGCATAATCCGCGCTGTGCTCGCCAAGGCGGGCTTGGACCGCGCCGAGCAGCTGAGACTGTACGACCGAATCCTCGACGGCGACCTCTCCGCCTTCACCGAAGTGGAGAAGCGCCTGCCGGCGGTCGGTACGTCGTTGGAGCTGCTGCTCGCCACGGAGGGCGAGGGGACCGGCTACTTGGCGAACGTCCGCTCCGCCTTCCTGAAGGCCATACCCGAGCTGACGGAGGCCCTGGACGAGCTGATGGTGGTCACCGAGGCCCTCGCTGCCATGGACTGCTACTGTCTCATCTCGGCGGCGCTGGTGCGTAACTTCGAGTACTACACGGGGCCGGTGTTCCACTTCGTGGCGCATGGCGAGACCGTGGGTGGCGGCGGCCGCTACGACTCGCTGATCGCGCTGGGCCGGCGGAGGTTCTCGGCGCCCCTCCTCGCGGCCAGCGGCAGCTCATCGTCGATAAAGGCTCGTACGTCCTGAAGGGGGTCGCCGGGGACAAAGAGCTCCGGTTCGGAGACCTGCAGGCCGTCCTGGACGCTATCGCCAAGTCGGTCCCGCCCGGGGGCAGTCCCGCCGATGCTTAGGCTGGCACTCCCCGCCGGCGACCTCCGCCGGCCGCTGGCCGACGCCCTGACGCGGGCCGGCCTCCAGATAGCCGGCTACGGGGAAGGCTCGCGATCCTACCGCCTCAGCCTGGACGGCAAGGACGGCGTGACCGTCCGCGTCTTCCGCGAGAAGGACATCCCCATCCAGATCGCCCTGGGCAACTACGACGTCGGCGTTTGCGGCCTGGCCTGGGTAGAGGAGTTCCTGGCCCGCTTCCCCCGCGAGGCGGTCGTGAAGCTGGGCGACCTCGGCGTGGGCGGGACGCGACTCTTCGTGGCTGCCGCCGCCGGCTCCTTCGAGGCGCTCCCTGATGTGTCGAGCTGGCGCGGCGTCCGCATCGCCGCCGAGTACGCGAACCTGGCGGAGCAGTTCGCAATGGCGGCCCGCTTGCCCGGCTACCGCATAATCCCCGTCTCCGGCGCCGGCGAAGCCTACCCCCCGGAGGACGCCGATCTGGCGCTGATCGCGGCCGGCAGCGAGCAGGAGCTGCGCCGCCTCGGGCTGGCGCCGCTATGGCGGCTGCTGGAGGGTTCGGCCTGGCTGATCGCCAACAGGGAGAGCCTCCGCGCCAAGGACCTGAGTCCCGTCCTGGGGCCTCTCTCGCCTGAGAGTGGCTCCCCCCGGCTAGACCTGCCCTCCGTCGCCTCCGAGCCGCGGCGGCAGGCCGTCCGCGGCCGTCAGGAGCGGGACACGCTGCGCCTGGCTCTGCCCGATGGACACCAGCAGCCCCACGCCGTGGAGACGCTGCGGGCGGCGAGCCTGCCGATCGAGGGATACGGACCGGGCGGGGACCGCCGACCGAAGGCGGGCATCGAGGGACTGGAGGTGAAGGTGATCCGTCCCCAGGACATGCCCCAGATGGTCGCCGCCGGCAGCTTCGACCTGGCCCTCACGGGGAGGGACTGCTTCCTCGACCACGTCTACCGCTTCCCGTCCAGCCCCGTAGAAATCACTCTCGATCTGGGGCGGGCGGCGTTTGATATGTGCGCGGTGGTGTCCGTGGACCTGCCAGCGAATACGCTGGAAGAGGCCGTCCGTATCTGGGAAACGCAGGGCCGGACGAGGCTCCGCCTTGCCTCGGAGTTCGTCAACATCGCCGACCAGTACGCCCGTAGCAACCACTTCCGGCGGTACCAGCTGGTCCCCACGGCCGGGGCCTCCGAAGGGTTCGTGCCGGAAGACGCCGACCTCCTCATCGAGGGCACGGAGACCGGGCAGACGCTGGCGGAGAACGGGCTCAAGGCCATCGACGTCCTGTTCCGCTCGACGACCTGCGTCATCGCCAGGAAGGGGGAACGCATTTCGGGCCGCCGCGGCCAGCTGCTGTCGCAGGTGCTCGAGCGACTGCGGCGGGGGGCGGCGGAACCCTCTGCTACAATTGAAGCCAAGGGTTGATCATGCCGCCTCTGGCCCTCCACACCGCCGTCGCCAAGGAGATCGCCGAGAATCTGCGGAGCCCCGCGTTGGATGGGCAGCGGGGAACGCTATACTTGGGCTCCACCGCGCCGGACATCCGTGTCATCACCCGCTGGGACCGCAAGGCCACCCACTTCTTCGACCTCGCCCACTTCGAGGAGCAGAGCGGCGTGGCCGGCCTTCTTCAGGCATACCCTGCTTTGGCGGAGCCGTCCCGCCTTAGCGCCGGCACCGTCTCCTTCGTGGCCGGCTACATCTCGCACTTGGTCATGGACGAGACCTGGATCAGCGACGTCTACCGCCCCTTCTTCGGAGAGCGGTCTCCCCTGAAGGGCGACCTCCGCGCCAACGTAATGGACCGCGCCCTCCAGTACGCCCTCGACCAGGACAGGAGGCGCGACCACGACCTGATCGGGCACATCGTGGGCGAGGTGACGCGGGCGGAGCTGGCGCTGGACGTGGACTTCCTGGACGGCGAGACGGTCGGCCGCTGGCGGGAGATCGTCGTCGACGTCGTCCAGCGTCCGCCGGACTGGGAGCGCTTCCGCTACGCCGCCGCCCGCCACCTGAACGGGCCCGCCCTGGAAGACCCAGAGGCGCTGTCGGAGCTGGTCAGGAGCCTGCCGGACCTGGTGGACGAGACGGTGAAGTACCTGAGTCCGGAGCGGGTGCAGGCCTTCATGGAGGACTCACTGGCGCGGGGCGTAGAGGCGGTGAAGGAGTACCTGTGCGCATAGCCCGTGGGGTGGACGAGGCCCGCAACACCGTCCTCCGCCGCGCCGCCCTCGAATCGACCGAGCTCCCGCCTGCCGTACGCGAGGACATCCGCCGCGTCTTCGGCGCGGAGATGGGCGCCGAGGAGGTGGTGGAGCGCATCCTCCGCGAGGTCTGGGAGGAGGGCGACGCCGCCGTCGTCCGATACAACCGCCGGATCGACGGCGTGGAGGGAGACCTTGCGAAGCTCACTCTCCAGGTATCGCGCCGCGAGATCGAGGCGGCGTACGAGCAGGTGGACGCCGGCCTGGTCGAGGCGCTGCGACTGGCCGCCGAGCGCGTCCGGGGCTACCACGAGGAGCAGCTGAGGCACGCGATGCGCAGCTTCCTCGATGGCGGGCTGGGCCAGGCGGTACGGCCGGTCCAGCGGGTCGGCATCTACGCGCCGGGCACCAGCGTCGTCTACCCCTCCACGCTGCTGATGACGGCGATACCGGCGCGGGTGGCGGGAGTGGCCGAGGTCTTCGCCGCCACGCCTACCTTCCGCGACGGCACGGTCGCGCCCGTCAAGCTGGTCGCTGCCGACATTGCGGGGGTGGACCGGGTCTACCGGGCGGGAGGCGCGCAGGCGATCGGCGCCTTCACCTACGGGACGGAATCGATCCCGAAGGTGGACAAGATCTGCTGGCCCGGGAACATCTTCGTCACACTGGCCAAGAAGAAGGTGTTCGGCTACGTCGGTATCGACGGCATGTTCGGCCCGTCCGAGACGCTGATCATCGCCGACGATAGCGCCGACCCGGCGTTGGTCGCCGCGGACCTTCTGGCCGCCGCCGAGCACGACGCGCTGGCCACGGCCGTCCTCGTCGCCACCTCGGAGGCGCTGGCGGGCGCTGTCTCGGCGGAGCTCCAGGCCCAGCTCAAACTGCTGGAGCGCAGGGCCGTCGCCGCCGCGTCCCTCGAGGCGCGGGGCGGCATCGTAGTGGTGGACGAGCTGGACGAGGCGGTAGAGCTGGCCGACGAGTTCGCGCCGGAGCACTTATGCCTGCACGTGGCCGACCCCGAGCGCCTTGCCGGCAGGGTCCGCAACGCGGGCTGCGTCTTCCTGGGCGGCGGCTCGGCCGAGTCGTTCGGCGACTACGCAGCCGGGCCCAGCCATGTCCTGCCCACCGGCGGCAGCGCCCGCTTCGCCTCGCCGTTGGGCGTGGGTGACTTCCTGAAGGCGACGGGCGTGGTGCGGCTGGACGCGGCGTCGCTGCTGAAGCTGGGGAAAGCGGCGGCCGCCATCGCCCGGGCGGAGGGGCTCACCGGTCACGCCAGGGCTATCGAGCGCCGGCTGAAGGGGGAAACGTAGCTTGTACGACGTGCTGCGGAGTGTACGGCAAGACTTGAGGAATATGCCGTCGTATGAGGCGATCGAGCCGGTGGACGTGCTGGCGCGCGAGCTGGGCATACCGGAAGAGCAGATCGTCAAGCTGGACGGCAACGAGAACCCGTACGGGCCCGCTTCCGGCGTCCAGGAGGCCCTCGCCCGTTATCCCTACTATCACATCTACTCCGATCCCCACCAGCGGGAGGTGAGGCAGGCCTTGGCCGAGTACGTAGGCGTGGACGCCGGGCACATCGTCTGCGGCAACGGCTCCGACGAACTGCTGGACCTCGCCGGCCGGCTGTTCCTGGAGGCGCACGACGCCGTGGTGACAGCGCCGCCCACCTTCGGGATATACGCCTTCGTTGCCGCCATCTACGGCGCGCGCGTCGTAGAGGTGGCGCGGCGTCCTGACTTCGGGCTCGACCTTCCGGAGATGACCTCTGCCCTTCGCGACGGCTCCAAACTGCTCTTCCTCGCCTCCCCCAACAACCCCACGGGCAACCCCCTCTCGCGGGAGGAGCTCGACCGCCTCCTCAGCGGCGACGCCGTCGTGGTCATCGACGAGGCGTACGCCGAGTTCGCCGATGACTCTTTCGTCCCGCTGGTGCCAGAGCGCGATAACCTCATCGTGCTGCGCACGTTCAGTAAGTGGGCGGGGCTGGCTGGCCTGCGCTTCGGCTATGGGGTCTTTCCCAAGCCCGTGGCCGAGCTGATGCACAAGATCAAGATGCCGTACAACGTGAACGTGGCCGCCCAGGCGGCGGTACTGGCCTCGCTGGGAGCGAAGGGCGTGCTCATGGAGCGCGTCTGCCTCATCGTCGGGGAGCGCGCGCGCCTGTCCGAGATGCTCTCGGCCCTGGGCTGGCTGCGGCCGCTGCCCTCGCGGGCGAACTTTTTGCTGTGTGAGGTGAACGGCCCGGACGCGCAAGACGTGTGGCGCCGGCTCCGGCAGAAGGGGATCATCATCCGCCACTTCGATACGCCGGAGTTACGACGCTTCCTGCGCATCAGCGTCGGCAGGCCGGAAGATACCGGCCGGCTGGTGGCGGCGCTGAGGGAGATTGGAGCGGGCGTTGGCAAATAAGCAGCGCCCCCGGCAGGGTGTCGTCAACCGGGAGACGCGCGAGACCCGGGTGGCCGTCGAGCTGACCCTGGACGGCACCGGCCGCTACAAGGTCTCGACGGGCATCGGTATGCTTGACCACCTCCTGGAGCAGCTCTCCCGCCACAGCCTGTTCGACCTTACGGTAGGGGCGAGCGGTGACATCGAGCGGGACCCGCACCACCTGGTGGAGGATGTGGGGCTGGCTTTGGGGAGGGCACTATCGGAGGCGCTGGGCGAGCGGCGAGGGGTCACGCGCTTCGGCCACGCCGTGGTGCCCCTGGACGAGGCGCTGGCCCTCGTCGCCATCGACCTCAGCGGCCGCGGCTACGGCAGCATCGACCTGGCGTTCGACCGTGACGAGGTTGGGGGGCTGCCCACGGAGGACATCGAGCATTTGCTGTCGGCCTTCGCCAACGAGGGGCGGCTGAACCTGCACGTACGGCTGCTCGCCGGCGACAACGACCACCACCGGGCGGAGGCCGTGTTCAAGGCGCTGGCTCGGGCCCTGGCCGACGCCGTGCGCATCGACGAGCGGATAGCGGGCGAGATCCCGAGCACCAAGGAAGTACTCTAGCCTCATTCTGTCATACTGAGCGGAGCGAACCATCTCGGCATTGGCCTAGACTCTCAGCTTCGCTGAGAGTGACTGGTGATATACTCTGGCCGGGCGACTAGCCGAGCTCTTCCAGCTCGAAGCGGAACTCCTCGATCACCGGGTTGGCGAGGAGCTTGCGGCACATCTCCGCCAGCTGCTGCTCAGCCTCCTTGCGGTCGCCGCTGTTCAGATGGATCTCCATGTACTTGCCCGCCCGCACCGACTCGACGCCGCTGAACCCCAGCGAGTGGAGGGCACCGCGGATCGTGAGGCCCTGCGGGTCGTTCACCGTGGGCTTGAGGGTGACGTAGACGCGGGCGAGGAACATTTACACCTTCGGATAGGCCGGGTCGGCCTTGATCTTCTCGATCTGCTGGACGTGATCGAGGGCGTGGATGCGCTGAAAGGCGATGAGCTCGCGGTAATTCAGGGGCCCAAACGTGGGGTGCTCCCAGGTGCCGTCAACGCTTGCCTCCTCCGGCAGGGAGGCCACGAGCCGGATGGTCTCCTCCCAGAGCCGAGTGAGGGCCCTTCGCAACTCGTCGATGGACCGCTCGGGCCGGGAAGGGGCGCTTATATCAGCGAACGGCCGCGGTCCCCTGCTGGCCGCCAGGTCAGCAATCCTCTCATCTGCTAATTCCATGGAGTTCAGGAGGTGACCGAGCACCTCCTTCACCGACCATTCTTCGCCAGGCCCTTCAGCTCCGCTCAGGGAAGGCTTGAAGGAAGCCTGCTCCTCGCTCATGGCCTCGAGGCAGCGGGTGCAATCGGCGGCCGTACGCTCCATCAGGGCGGCGAGGTCGTCCAGGGTCTTCGCGCCCTGGTACCGCATGTAAGAGAGCGCCTGCTGCGTTAGTTCGTCCTGCTGGACCATGGGCTCCCTCCTGCTAGGGGCGAATCAGCTCCTGGCCGGTAAGGCGGTAGAACGCCTCGCGGTACGTCTCGGCCGTCTTCGCCACCACGTCCGCCGGCAGCGCCGGCGGCGGCGGCTCCCGGTTCCAGCCGCTGCTGGTCAGCCAGTCGCGCACGAACTGCTTATCGAAGCTGGGCTGCGGTCCGCCGAGCTTGTACTGGTCGGCGGGCCAGAAGCGGCTGGAGTCGGGGGTCAGGACCTCGTCGATGACGATGAGCTCGTCCTCGTGCCAGCCGAACTCGAACTTCGTGTCGGCGATGATGATGCCCCGCTCGCGGGCGTAGTCGCGGCCGTAGCGGTAGAGAGCGAGGCTGCGTAGCTTTACGGCCGTGGCCGCCCGCAGACCTACGAGGTCGACCGTCTCCTCCCAGGTCAGCGGCAGGTCGTGGCCCACCTCCGCCTTGGTGGTAGGGGTGAAGATAGGCTCCGGCAGCTCCTGGCTCTCCTCCAGCCCGCGGGGGAGCCTGACGCCGCAGACAGAGCCCTTACCCTGGTACTCCGCCCAGCCGGAGCCCGACAGGTAGCCACGCACTACGCACTCCGCCTCGACCCGAACCGCCTTCCGCACGAGCATAGCCCGGCCGGCGAATTCTCGCGGCAGATCTACGCCCAGCCCTTCGACGCGGGTGCCGTCCACGAGGCGGATGAAGTGGTTGGGTACGACTTCGGCGGTACGTTCGAACCAGAAGGCGGAGAGCTGGGTGAGGACCAGCCCCTTGTCGGGGATGCCGTTGGGGAGGACGACGTCGAAGGCGGAGATGCGGTCCGTGGCGACGATGAGGAGCTTGTCGCCCAGGTCGTACGTATCGCGCACCTTGCCGCGGCGGTAGAGCGGCAGGTCGACGGCGGTGTCCATGAGGACGGTGGTCATAGCCCCAGCCTTTCGAACGTCACGTCCACGTAGCGCAGGTAGTAGTTGTAGTCGAAGAGCTGGGCCAGCTCGTCGCGGGAGATACGGGCCATCACGTCCGTGTCGTCGCAGAGCAGGTCGAGGAAGGGGCGGCGCTCGCGCCAGGCGACCATAGCGTTGCGCTGCACCAGCTGGTACGCCTCCTGCCGCGATAGCCCCTTTTCGACCAGGGCGAGGAGGACGCGCTGGGAGAAGACGAGGCCCTGGGTCAGCTCCAGGTTCTCGCGCATGCGCTCCGGGTAGACCTGGAGGCCGCGCACGATCATGGTGAACAGGTCCAGCATGTAGTCCAGGGCGATGCAGGCGTCCGGCAGGATGACGCGCTCCGCCGAAGAGTGTGAGATGTCGCGCTCGTGCCAGAGGGCGACGTTGTCTAGGGCGGTCACGGTGTAGCCGCGGAAGAGTCGGGCGAGGCCGCAGATGCGCTCGCACTTCTCCGGGTTGCGCTTGTGGGGCATGGCCGAGGAGCCGGTCTGCCCTTCCTCGAACGGCTCCTCCGCCTCGAGCACTTCGGTGCGCTGGAGATGGCGTATCTCCGTGGCGAACTTCTCCAGCGAAGCCGCAATGAGCGCCAGGGTGGCGATGAACCCGGCGTGGCGGTCGCGGGCGAGCACCTGGTCGGAGACGGGGGCGACGGCGAGGCCGAGGCGGGCGCAGACTTTCTCCTCCACCTCCGGCGGGACGGTGGCGTGGGTGCCGACGGCGCCGCTGATCTTGCCGACGCTCACGCTCTCCTTCGTCTGGGCCAGCCGCCGCTGGTGGCGGCGGAGCTCGTCCAGCCAGAGGGTCAGCTTTAGGCCGAAGGTGGTGGGCTCGGCGTGGACGCCGTGGGTGCGGCCGATCGTCAGGGTGTCCTTGTGCTCGCGGGCGCGCTGCTCAACGGCGCCGGCGAGGAGGCGCAGGTCCTCCTCCAAGAGGTCGGCGGCTTCGCGGAGGCGGAGGCTCAGGGCGGTGTCCTCGACGTCGTAGGAGGTGAGGCCCAGGTGGACGTAGCGGGACTGCTCGCCCAGGGAGTCGGCGAGGGCGCGGAGGAAGGCGTTGAAGTCGTGGTGCATCTCCCGCTCGTGGCGGGCCCAGGCCTCGGGGTCGACGCGGGCGCGGCGGATGGGCTCGAGGGCCTGGTTGGGGATGCGGCCCAGTTCGGCCCAGGCCTCGCAGACGGCGACTTCGACCTGGAGCCACCTCTCGAGCTTGTGCTGGTCGGACCAGACGCGGCCCATCTGGGGCCGGGTGTAACGGGGGATCATGGCGGGGAGAGAACCAGGAGCCGAGAAGCTAGAGCCGGGCTTGATTGAGCGGGGTGGTTCGTATCCGGGGTTTGCTTGTTAGCGGCGGTTTTGCGGTTTTGGGGCAGGTTCCAGATAGGGTGTGAGGGGGTTGCGCTTGATTGTTTTGCGGGCGGGGACACCGGGCGGAGAACCGGCGGGCTCACGCTCATATCTTAGGGTAAAAGGGGACGAGGGGGAAGGGGGAGGCGGCGCGGGCTGGCGGCGGTAGGTGTAGGGGTTGCCGGCGGTGGTCTTGTGATGTACTGGACGAAGATGGTGCGGCCCGTGCTGGGGCGCTCACGGCGGGGGGACATGGCAGCAGGTGCGGGTCTTGCGGTTGTCCGAGTCATCCGTGTCGTCGTCGGCCAGAGCGTTGAAGCAGGCCAGGCCCTGGAGGCTGCCGGGCGGGCAGGACGCTAGGTCGTCGTTGTGGACGTCGGCCACGGCGACGAGGGTGTACCTCTGCCCGGCGGCCGAGGCCTGGTTGACGCAGTCGAAGACCTGGGTGGTGAAGACGTTGGTCCTCTGGCCTGGGCTCAGCGTCACGCTGGTCTGCATGATGCGGCCGTTAGGCGTGCAGCCGCTGGGGGCGGTGATGTCCATGTAGACGCCGATGGTCTCGGTGTGGTCGCTCTGGTTCTGGATGCGGACGTGGATATCCTTGGTGTCCGGCTTGGTCTGGCCGAAGATGGACTGAGGCGCGTTGATGCGGATGATCGCGGCGTCGCCCTGATGCGTGGGTGTGGCCGTAGGTGTGGCTGTGGGTGTGGTGGTAGCGGTGGGGCACGGGGTAGGCGCAGGTGTGGCGGTGGGCGCGGGTGTGGGACTAGGAGTCGCCGTGGGCGTCGGGGTGGGTGTGGCCGTGGCGGTGGGCGTGCTGGTGGCCGTCCGTGTGCTGGTTGACGTCGGCTGCGGCGTCAAGAAGGCGAAAGGATCGCCACTCGCGCTTACCGCGATCTTCGTCACGAAGGCATCTTGCCTGGACAGG
>JACOUE010000028.1 GCA_016178045.1 Chloroflexota bacterium | reverse complement strand
GTTGTGCTGCTTCAGCACCTCGCCCACGCCGGTGATAGTGCCGCCTGTGCCCACGCCGGCCACGAAGGCATCGAGCCTGCCGTCCGTGGCCTCCAGGATCTCCTGGGCCGTGGTCTGGCGGTGGACCTCCGGGTTGGACGGGTTCTCGAACTGCTGGGGCATGAAGTAGTTGCTGTGGCTCTGGACCATCTCCTCGGCGGCGTAGACGGCGCCCGTCATCCCCTCGATGGCGGGAGTGAGGATGACCTCGGCGCCGTAGCGGGCCAGGAGGTCGCGGCGGGCCAGGCTCATGTCCTCCGGCATGGTGACGATGAGACGGTATCCCTTCACGGCCGCCACCATCGCCAGGCCGATGCCCGTGTTGCCGCTGGTCGGCTCTACAAGGGTATCGCCGGGCTTGATGAGGCCGCGGCGCTCGGCCTCCTCGATCATGCTGAGGGCGATGCGGTCCTTCACCGAGCGCGCGATCTTGTGCTTGGGCATCGATTTACGCTTTCCGCTAGATCATGTAGCGCCCGGGGGCCACTACCGCCTGACGGTCCCGGGCAGCCAGCTGACCGATGCTCGTGTTCTCCAGCACGTTCAGGATGGCCAGCCGCACCTGGTCCCACATGTCGCGCTGGGCGCAGCCGCCGGCACGCGAGCAGTTGCTGCTCTCCTCCAGGCATTCGATGGGCAGGATGGAGCCCTCCAGGGCGATGATCACCTCGCTTGCCCTCAGTTCGTCGGGGCTGCGGATGAGGGCGTGGCCGCCCTGGGGCCCACGGACGCTGCGGATGAAGCCGGCCCGGCGCAGGGTGGTGAGGAGCTGCTCCAAGTACGACTCCGGGATGTTCTGGCGCGCGGCGATCTCGCCGCTCTGGGTAGGGCGGGGGTCGCCGAAGTGGTGCGCCAGCTCGATGAGGGCTCGAATACCGTAATCGCCTTTCGTGGAAATTCTCATGTCGCTCTCAACCTACTTGGAGAACCGGACGGGAGGGGCATCCCGGCGTAAAGTAGACTAAACTCCTCAACAATCTTAGCACGCCCACTACAAGAAGAACAACACGATAGGCACCAAGAATATGGCGCCCAGGAACAGGGCGAAGCTCGCTTTGCTGTGACTGACCCGGTGGGCGGTGGCCAGGATGAGCCTCGAGTACGGCTTGTAGGCGAGCAGCAGGACCACCAACGAGACTGCCGCCCCGATCACCATCTCGGTGAACACGATCGTGAAGGCGCGGCTCGAGTTCAGGAGTAGCGCGGCCACCAGGGTATCGACCCACGTCGAGATATTGGCGCCCATGACGTAGGGGATGATCCTGTCCCGCCGCACGTAACCCTTGAGGGAGAGGGGGATGAGCAGGGTAAGCGAGATGGAGACGGAAAGGGTCATGGCCGTGACGGCTAGGCCGAGAAAGAACATGACAAAGGGATTGTGCAGCGCGTCTTTGATGCGCTCCACCTTCAGGCTCGGCTGCTCCAGGTTGGGCAACGCCCGATCGAACACGGCGAAGGCGGTAAGGAGGACGCTGGCGCCCATCGCGAATATCAAGAGCCGGTGCAGGTGGTCCGCCGCCAGGTCAACCATAGGGTCGAACGCCACGTCGATGACGGAGGTGAGGGGCCCCGGCGACGACACCTGCACGGCGTCAAACCAACCGGCCCGCAGCGCCAGTATCCCCAGCGGCAACACCGGCAGCCAGAGGGTGACGGCGGTGAGGAGGGCGACAGCGCCGATGTACAGACCGTCCGCGGTCCTGCGCCGGGCCAGGTAAAGGAAGAAGCCGACGAACAGGACGATAAAGGAAGCGCCGAGCCGCGAGCCGTTGATCATGGCGAACGCTTCGACATCGGAGATGGTGCCGCCGGTGTACAGGCTGAGCGAGATAGCGGCCACCGGCGACCCGCTGAGCGCAAGGTAAGCGCCCAGCCAGCCGAAGCCGAGCAGGTTGAGGACGCCGTCGGCGGACAGGCTGTTCAGGACCGGCTTGAGGCCCCCGGCGCCCGTCTTCAGGAGTTGGAGCGCCAGGATGAACAGAAAGAGGCCCGCGGCGCTGTAGGCGGCGCGGACCGGCACCTGCGTCCAGGCCGGAGCGGGCCGGTGGGAGACAGCTTCGGTCGCAGGAGCTATGACAAGCGCACGACGGCGCAGCGCCGCCGCGGCCGCCTCCCGCCGGCCGTCGCGCGGCGGCGGGTAGCCCAGGGCACGTTCGAGGCGTATTCCCTCTGCGCCATCCGGCAGCCCGCTATCGGTCGGGTCCGTTGCCGTCTTGTCGCTCATCTTCCAAAGGGGGTCACGGTGGTGGCCCGTGACCCCCTGTCTCGTCTCGTTCCTTGCCGGTCTATTCCTTGGGCCTCACCGGTATATGGAGGCCGCACTCCTTCTCATCTTCCAGCTCCCACCACCAGCGTCCGGCGCGGATGTCCTCGCCGGGCTTGACCGCGCGGGTGCAGGGCGCACAGCCTATGCTGGGGTAGCCCCGGTCGTGGAGGGCGTTGTAGGGGACGTCGCGGGCGCGGATGTACTCCCACACCCGTTCGTGCGTCCAGTTGACCAGAGGGTTCACCTTCACGATGCCCCCGTTCCCCTCGTCCCACTCGACGGCGTTCGTGGTGGCGCGGGTCGCCGCCTGGTCGCGGCGCAGGCCCGTCATCCAGGCCCGCAGGCCGGAGAGGGCGCGTCGCAGCGGCTCCACCTTGCGGATGCCGCAGCACTCAAGCCGGTTCTCCACGCTCTGGCGGAAAGAGTAGAACCCCTTCTCCCGCTCCAGCCGCTCCACCTTCTCGCGGTCCGGGAAGTAGCTCTGGATGACGACGCCGTACCGCTCGCGGACGCGCTCCATCACGTCGTACGTCTCGTCGGGGAGGCGACCGGTGTCGAGGGTGAAGATACGTACGTCCGGGGCGACGCGTGAGATGATATCGATGAGGACGACGTCCTCGGCCCCAAAGCTGCTGGCCAGGCCGATGTCCGGCAGGAACGTCTCCGCCGCCCAGCGGACTATCTTCTCGGCGGGCACGCCCTCGAACCGCTCGGCCAGGGCGGCGACGTCCTCGGGGCCGACCTTTACGACTTCCGCTTCCTTTACCATCAACTGCTCCTCTGGTCTCGAACGCTCGTCACGGCATCGAATCCTAAATCGCGCACTCACCCTCGCCGCGGATGATCTTGAACAGCTCTTCCTGGCCCCAGTCCATGTACACCTCGATGTCCTCGTGGATTGGGCCGACCTCCTTGAACTCGTCCAGCAAGGGGTCGAAGCTCTTCGGCCCGAAGCGGTCCACGAAGTCGATGAACGGCTCGCCTTCCTGCCGGTTGTCCACGTAGACCTGGATGATCTTGCGGATGGCCTGCGGCACCTTCTTCGCCGGGACGCGGGCGACGCGGGTGCCATAGCGGCCGCCGCCGATGTAGTTCCCGCCGCCCAGGAAGATGTCGTAGCAGGGGATCTCGACGTTGGCTACCTTGAACGAGGAGCCCTGGAGGCCGATTCCCGCCAGGTGGTGCTGGCCGCAGCCGTTCGGGCAGCCGCTGGCCTTGATGGGGATCTGCTGCACCAGCGGGTCGTCGATGCCCCAGGTCATCACCGCCTCCCGGATGGCCCCGCCCACGCCCTGCGAGGAGGTGATGCCGAGCTTGCAGGAGTCGGTGCCGGGGCAGGCCACCGTATCAGCGATGAGGCCGGCGTCGGGGGCGCCCAGGTCCAGCTCGGTCAGGTCGCGGTGGAGGGGCAGCAGCGCGTCCTCCCGCACCCAGCGCAGCACCAGGTTCTGGTTCTGCTGGGTGCGGGCGGTGCCGCCGCTGTAGCGCCGCATGATGGCGGCGAGGCCGCGGAACTGGGCCGGCGAGAGGTTCCCCAGGGGCACGGTCACGGCCACCGCCACGTAACCGGGCTGGCGCTGGGGACGTACGTTGGTCCGGCGCCAGCGCTCGAACCCCTCGGCGGGCTGGTGGCCGTCGACGGGCGGCTCGCCGACGGTGGGGCCCTCGGGAGCCAGCTGAGTGAGGGCGTCCATATCCAGGGGCTCCTTGGCCCAGGGCTGGGCCAGCTCCTCCTCCACCTGGCGCTTGAACTCCTCGACGCCCAGCTTGTGGATGAGGAACTTGACGCGGGCCTTGTTCATGTTCTTGCGCAGGAGGCCGGTGAGGCCGCCCTCCTTGTCGAAGACCTTGAGCATCGCCTCGGCGGCGCGGATGTACTCGCCGTTCTCCACCGGCACGAAGTCGAATATCGTATCGGCCTTGCGGGGGAAGGTGGAGAGGCCGCCGCCGCAGCGGATCTCGAACCCCTTTACCTCCCTGCCGTTCTCCTTCCTCACCCTGGCGATGAACCCCAGATCGTGGAAGGGGGTGCCGGCGCAGTCGTTGTCGCAGGAGGAGAAGGCGGTCTTCCACTTGCGGGGCAGGCGCTGGTTGATGGGGTTGCGCAGGGCGTTGCGGGCGTAGGCCGCCAGGTAGGGCGTGGCGTCGAAAACTTCGTTGGGGCAGACGCCGGCGTTGGGGCAGCCCGTCACGTTGCGCACCGTGTTCCCGCAGGCCTCGCGGGTGGTAAGGCCGACGCTGGCCAGGAGGCGCATCACCTCCGGGACGTCGTCCAGGTTGACGAAGTGGAACTGGAAGTTCTCGCGGGTGGTGATGTGCCCCCGTCCGAACCCGGAGTACTTCTCGGCCAGGACCGCGAAGGCCTCCATCTGGTCCGCGGCGACGCCGCCGTAGGGCAGCTTCACGCGGACCATTTGCTGGTCCTCCTGCCGCTGGCCGTAGATGCCGTGCATCAGGCGGAAGGGACGGAACTCCTCGAGCTGGCCCTCCTCGTCCTGGCGGAAGCGGCGGCCCTCCCGCTGGAAGTTATCGATCTCCTCCTCCAGGGTGACGAAGACACGCCCGGGCTGAAGGTCAGCCGGGACTTTGGGGTGAGTCCTGGGGGGCTTAACGGATCGCTCCTCGACCGTCATCACCCTTCCTCCTTGCCAGCGATAGGAGAAGTCGAGTATCCCGAGTTGGTAAGTCAAAATTATACTGCCCCGAATAGCGCTTGTCAATAATGCCCTCAAGCGTTCGCGGGTCTTTTCTTGAGTAGACAGCCGGAAAAAATACTACCCCGCCGGTCGGCGGGGTCGCGGGTTGGCCCGGAGGGGGATCTAGAGGTAGGGCTTCAGGCGTTCCCTGATGCGCTGGAGGGAGTCAGGGGGCGGGTCCATGCGGGGGCGGTTGTCCCGGAGGATGGCGGCGACCTTCAGGAGGCGGCGCAGCTCGTCCTCCAGATCCGGGTAGCGGCCCAGCGCCGCGTCGACGTCGTCCGGGGCGCCGTTCAGGGCGTCCAGGCAGTCGGCCAGCGCCAGTGACAGTCGCTCCTCCCGCAAATCTGCTTCCACGGACCTCCCCCGGCTCATGCTTCACCGCTAAGTTGACCATATCACGAGAACTATGTCAACCAAACGCTACCGCGATGATGCGGAAAAGCCCCCGAGTTTTGTGGAAAAGCCGCCCGACTAACGGTTACCGCCTGCCACCGCCGGCACGATGCTTACTTCGTCGTCGGGCTTGACGGGCGTCTCCAGGCCCTGGAGGAAGCGCACGTCCTCGCCGTTCACGTAGATGTTGACGAAGCGGCGCACCTCCCCCGCCTCGTCGCACAGGCGCTCCTTCAACCCAGGGTACTGCCCCTCGAGCGAATCGATGCAGTCGGCGAGGCGGCTCCCCTCGGCGCTGACGACGTCGCGGTCGGCGGTCAGCTTCCGCAGGGGGGCCGGTATGCGGACGGTCACGCTCATCTCATCCCTCTACGATATCGCCCGGGACGGGGTCGACGCGCACGCCCAGCTCTTCCACCCAGCGCACCCCGCGCTCGATCTCCTCCGCCTCGCCCTCCAGCTCCAGGATGACCCAGCCGCGGTCCTCGGTGACGTCGGCGCGGCGGATGTTCGTCACCACGTCGAAGTCCTTGCCCAGCTTCCAGATGACCGGCTCCTTGATCAGGCCCGTGGGGAACGTAAACTTCACCCGTTGCTTGGCCATGCCGTCACTTCCGAGCTGCGGGCAGGGCCCCCTGCCGCTGGCTGAGCGCCTCCTCGAAGGAGGCGATGCTGGCCTTCGCCACCAGCGGCGGGGCCAGCCGCTCCTGCACCGCCTCCTGCGTCTTGAGGCCGGCGCCGGTGATGAAGGCGACGATCAGCTCGTCGGGGTCGAGGCGGCCCCCCTCCGCCAGGCGCTTCAGCCCGGCGACGACGACACCGCCCGCGGTCTCCGCGAAGATGCCCTCAGTCTCGGCCAGCAGCCTTATCCCCTCCACCACCTCGTCGTCAGTCACGGCCAGGCCGTTGCCGCCGGACTGGGCGAGCGTCTTGAGGGCGTAGTAGCCGTCGGCTGGGTTGCCGATGGCCAGGGACTTAGCGATGGTGTTGGGCTTCTGCGGCCTGATGCTGAAGCTCTGCCGCTCCCACGCCTCCACGATGGGCGAGCAGCCCAGCGCCTGGACGCCAGTCATGCGCGTCTCCCGCCAGTCGATGACGCCCAGCCAGGCCAGCTCCTTGATCCCCTTGTAGATCTTGGTGAACAGGGAGCCGCTGGCCATCGGGACGATGCAGTGGTCAGGCGCCCGCCAGCCCAGCTGCTCGCAAACCTCGTAGGCCAGGGTCTTGGACCCCTCGGCGTAGTAGGGGCGGACGGTAATGTTGACGAACGCCCACGGGTACTTGTCCGACAGCTCGGAGCAGAGGCGGTTTACCTCGTCGTAGCTGCCGTCCACCGCCACCAGAGTCGGCCCGTAGACGGCGGAGCCGATGACCTTGCCCTGCTCCAGGTCCGCCGGGATGAAGACAAACGCCTTGAGGCCGCCCTTGGCGGCGTGGGCGGCGACGCTGTTGGCGAGGTTCCCCGTCGAGGCGCAGGCCAGGGTGTCGAACTCGAACTCGCGCGCCTTGGCCGCCGCCACCGATACGACCCGGTCCTTGAACGACCACGTGGGGTTCACGCAGTCGTTCTTGACGTACAGCCGGTTCAGCCCCAGGAGCCGGCCCAGGTTAGGCGCCCGCAGCAGGGGCGTGAATCCGGTGCCGATGTCCACGGCGGAGGCGGGGTCGGCGGGGAGGAGGGGCGCGTATCGCCAGATGGAAGGCGGCCCGGCGGCCAGGCTCTGGCGCGAGACTTCGCGCCGCATGGCCTGGTAGTCGTAGAAGACCTCCAGCGGCCCGAAGCAGAACTCGCAGACGTGGGCGGGCTCCAGCGGGTAACTGCGCCCGCACTCGCGACATCTCAGGTTTCTGGCGTAAGACATGACTTCGGCGATGGCTCCTGTGTCAGGTAATAGCGCGGAAAGGCCTGCCCTCGGCAGGCCGGGGCATCGCCATGGACGCCGGGCGATAGCGGATCAGGGCTTGCGATGACTCCATCGGTCGCTACTAAAAACAAACCCCTTCTGGTGTCGAGAAGAGGCCTTTCAGCTTCCCCCCTTATCGCTCCCGCTCAGCCTCGGCGGCTGCCGGGACGGCTTTGGCACCGCGTCCCCGCTTCTGGCGGGACCGGTTGCCGGGCTTCACAGGGCCGTTCCCTCCACCTCTCTCGATAAGAGGCGCTATTCAGTTGTGGGCAAGATGCTAGCACAGGCTGCGGAACAGTGTCAACGGGAGTATCCATCGCCGTTACGTTGACCGTCTTTCGCGCCCTCTGTTATACTCTGCCACGGCTTGGAACCGGCCAGCCGTAGCAAGGAGTGTGGAGATGGCTGAGCACGAAGAGGAACGCAGAGGCGGGAAAGGCCGCGTCCTCGCCATCCTGGCCGCTATAGGCGCTGCCCTCGCCATTCTCGCCTTCTGGCGCCGACGCCGCGGCGGCGAGGAGGGCGAATAGTCCTTCCTATTCCCTGGTCCCGCCTAGGCCCAGGCTGACCCTATGGAGATCGTCTGGCTCGGCCATTCCTGCTTCCGGATCCGCGGCCGTGAGGCAGTCGTTGTCACCGACCCCTGTCCGCCCTCCACCGGTTACTCCCTGAGCAAGGTCACCGCCGACGTCGTCACCCTCAGCCATGACCACGACGACCACACCTACCTGAAGGCCGTCACCGGCCAGCGCATGGTCGTCCGCGGCCCCGGCGAGTACGAGGTCGAAGGGGCCTTCTTCACCGGCATCACCACCTATCACGACGGCCGTAACGGCGCCGTCCAGGGCAAGAACCTCGCCTTCGTCATCGAGATGGAGGAGATCAGCGTCTGCCACCTGGGCGACCTGGGCCACACGCCCACGCCCGATCAGGTCGAGGAGATGACCGGCGTCGACGTGCTCCTCATCCCTGTCGGCGGGCACACCACCATCGACGGCGCCGCGGCGGCCGAGGTGGTGAGCCTGCTGGAGCCGAAGCTGGTCGTGCCGATGCACTACCAGACGGACAGCGCCAAGGTCGAGCTGGATCCCCTCAACCGCTTCCTCAAGGAGATGGGCATCAACTCCTTCGAGTCCCAGCCCAAGCTCACCCTGACGAAGAGCAGCCTCCCCGAAGAGACGCAGGTGGTGGTGCTGGACTACAAGCGCTAGGGGTCAGGACCGGCCCCGGCCCAGGAGGTATGCCCCCGCCACGATCGCCGCCCCCGCCAGAGCCGACGGCACGATTATCGCGAGGAGAATGGCGATGTCGGTGCCGTCTCCGCCGCCTTCCGGCGCCTCCGCGGTCACGGGCTCGGCGCTCCCGATGCCGTTGCCTTGATCCAGGTTCGGTGGCAGGAGCGGCGCGGGCAGGCAGGACGACGGCGGGCCGCTCTTAACCGCCGCCAGCACCACCTTCGCCATCGCCTGGTAGCCCTCGTCGTTGGGGTGGAGGCCGTCCCCGGCGATGTACTCGCGGGCCTTGCCCACGAACTTCGGGAAGACGTCGGCGTAGCTGGCGCCGACGTCTTCCGCGCTCGCGAGGCCGCACACGACGCCGTTGAACGATGAGATGGCGAAGTTGGCCGCGATCTCGAGCGGGTTCCCTGTGCCGGAGAACGGGTTGTGCAGGCTCACGGCCACCAGCGTCGCTTTGGGGGCCGCCTTCCGCAGCTCCTTCAGTATCTGCGTCACGTTGTTCTGGTAGGCGATCAGGCTGTCAGCTGGCCGCCTTCCACCAGCAGGTCCCCGCTGGTCGCCCCGGGCACCGCCAGGTTCACCAGATCGAGGCCACGATCGATGTACCGGTCGCTGCGCCGGAGCTTGTCGTGGACGAGGGCGACGTAGCCGCCCTCAGCGGGGATCGTCGCCCCGATGCCGAAGGCCAGGGAGTCGCCCAGGGCGAGGTAGACGGGAGGGCGCAGCGCCGAGGCGCCCGGCGCCGAGAGGAACGCGGCGAAAAGCCCCAGGGAGAGGGCCAAGAAGAACCGCTGCATGCACGGTTATTTTAGGGGAGGTACAAGAGAGGGTCTACCGGGATGCCGTCGACATGCACCTCGAAGTGGAGGTGCGGTCCCGTGCAGTAGCCCGTGCAGCCGAGCGCGCCGACGGCCTGCCCCTGCGACACAGTCTGCCCCTGCGTCACGTAGATCTGCGAGAGGTGGGCGTACACCGTGTCCATGCCGTTGGGGTGATGAACGATGACGTGGTTGCCCAGGCCGTAATCCTGGTAGGCTACCAGCACCACCGTGCCTGCGGCTGCAGCAACCACCGGCGCCCCGTACTGCCCGATGCCGTCGATGTCGATGCCGAGGTGGCCGCGCCCGTCCCCGAAAGGAGAAGAGATGGGGCCGGAGAACGGCCAGATCAGCCCCGAGGTCACGGGCACCGGCGTGGCCGCTGGCGTCGGATCGGGCTGGGGCGCCGTGTTCTCCACCACCGCTACTGCCTCCACTATCGGCGGCGGTGGCGGCGGCGGCACGGCGCCGGGCAGGAGGAGAACCATGCCCTCGATCACCATATCAGGGGACGTGATGCCGTTGGGCACGAACGCAGCGATACTCTTTAGCCCGATCTGGTAGAACTGGGCGATGTCGGTCAGAGTGTCGCCCAGCCTCACTGTGTAGACGATGCCGTTGACGCTCGGTATGAGCAACTTCTGGCCGATGAGCAGGTGGTCCGGGTCCTTGGCCACATCGGAGTTGTTCCAGAGGATGTAGTCGGGCTGGATGCCGAACGCGCCCGCGATGCCCTCCACCGTGTCGCCGGGCTGGACCCGGTAAGTGAAGAACGCCGGCTCGGGTTCGGGCGTGGGCTCCGGTTTCGGCTTGGGCTTGTCAGTGGGAGTGGGGCTGGGCTTATCCGCCTTCAGCTCCTTGACGGAAGTCTTGCCCAGGGCGTAGGCGCCCTTGGTTGTGGTGAGGAGGACCGTTGACCTGAGGTAACTGGCGCTGGTGCTGGTCGTGGGGAAACTTGTCCTGCCCGTTCGTGCCAACGAGCGACTAACGGCTCCGGCGCCCCCGGCTACCGCCACGACCACCGCGGCCAGGACTACGACCAGGACTGCGCCGTGGAGCGAGTATCTGCGATGATATTCAGTTAGCGACCGACCCGCCGCGCCCGGGCGAGACCGCCGCCTTTCGCGCCCCGGCTCCCTCCCCCTGGATGGCCGGGGTGGATTGGTCGGCTCTCGGATAAGCTACCTCCTGATGCGAGGCCCGTTAGCGGCCCTCCACCACCTCCGCAGCAACTCCAACACAAAGACCTCGTTCATCAACTCCGCTAGCACGAACTCGGTAATCGCGGGGTATTATACATCATTTGTCAAGCCCGTCACAAATTGACAGGTTATCGTTCGGGCCACAACAACCATGAAAAACATTTCATAGTATCGAACAATCGAGTTATCAAGAGGAATCGGCAGGATAAACCTCCCTGCCCCGCGATAATCAGGGGAGAAGGAGCCTCTCCCTTACGTGACGTCCTTGAGCGTCGACAGGAACTCCTCGTTCGTGCGGGTCTTCTGCACCCGCTCCATCACCAGCTCCGTCGCCTCCGTCTGGTTGGGCGACTGGGATGAGACGAGGGAGGTCATCCGCCGCAGCAGGGCGATCCGCTGGTACGTCTCGTCGCCCAGGAGGAGATCTTCGCGGCGGGTGCTGCTCCGCATGATGTCGATAGCCGGGAACACCCGCTTCTCGGCAAGGCGGCGGTCCAGCCACAGCTCCATGTTGCCCGTGCCCTTGAACTCCTCGAAGATTACTTCGTCCATCCTGCTGCCGGTGTCGACGAGGCAGGTGGCAATAATAGTGAGGCTACCGCCTTCCTCCATGTTGCGTGCCGCCCCGAACAGCCGCTTCGAGGGGTGCAGCGCGACCGGGTCGATACCGCCGGACAGGGTACGGCCGCTGGGGGGCAGGGCCAGATTGTAGGCCCTGGTCAGGCGGGTGATGCCGTCCAGCAGCACCACCACGTGCCTCCCCACCTCTACCAGCCGCTTTGCCCGCTCCACGGCCAGCTCCGCCACCCGGGTCTGCTCCTCCACCGGGTCGTCGAAGGTGGCGGCTACCACCTCCGCCTCCTGCACGGAGCGGCGCCAGTCGGTGACCTCCTCCGGCCGCTCGCCGATGAGGAGAACCATGATGTGGATGTCCTCGTAGCGGCGGGCGATGGCGTTGGCGATGTTCTTGAGGAGCACCGTCTTGCCCGCCTTGGGCGGGGAGACGATGAGACCTCGCTGCCCCCGGCCGATGGGGGCGACCAGGTTGACCAGGCGCGTAGACATGTTGCTGGCACCCGCCTCCAGGTCGATGAGCTGGTTGGGGAAGATGGGGGTGAGGTGCTCGAAGACGGAGCGCATCTTGGCCGGCTCCGGGTCCAGGCCGTTGACTGCCTCCACCCGCAGCAGGCCGTAGTACTTCTCCGAGTCCTTGGGCGGCCGCACCTGCCCCATAACGTAGTCGCCGGTGCGCAGGGCGAACCGCCGGACCTGCGACTGCGATACGTAGACGTCGCTGGGGCTGGGCTTGTAGCCGGTGCAGCGGAGGAAGCCGTAGTTTTCGTCGCTGGCCTCAAGGATCCCGCCGGCGAAGTAGTTCCCCTCCTGTTCCGCCCTCGCCTGGAGAATGCGGAACACGATGTCCTGCTTGCGGAGCGCGGTGATGCCGCTGACCCCGAGGTCTTTGGCTACCTCGAGGAGCTCCTCACGAGTCCTGCTTTCGAGTTCGGTTATGCCCATAGGGAAACTCCGTGTGTACGGTGGATCGGCAAAGCCGGGTTTGGAGAAGATGCTGCGGGAGAGGCATTACGCAGCATACATCAAACTATACAGACGCGCAAGACCCGCCTGACGTTATACCTTCACCCCCGATGCCCGCTGCCCGTCCTCCAGGAAGCGCTTCATCCCCGCATCCGTCAGCGGGTGCCTGAACATCGCTTGGAACACGGCGTAGGGCATGGTAGCGATGTGCGCGCCTGCCTTGGCCGCCTCCACCACGTGCCGCGGGTGGCGCAGGCTCGCCGCCAGGACGCGGGTCGGGAAGTTGTACCGGTCGAACACCTCGACGATCTCGCGCACCAGCGCCATCCCCTCCTCGCCCACGTCGTCCAGGCGCCCGACGAAGGGGCTGACGTACGTCGCCCCCGCCTGCCCCGCCAGCATCGCCTGGTTGGTGGAGAAGATGAGCGTGGTGTTGATCTTGACCCCCTCCCGCGACAGGCGGCTGATCGCCTCCAGCCCGTTCTCGTCGATGGGTATCTTCACCACGACGTTGGGGTGCCAGCCGGCGATCCGCCGCGCCTCCTCCACCAGCCCCTCCACGTCCTGCGACAGACACTCTGCGGAGATGGGCCCGTCGATGATGGAGGCGATCTCTAGCACCACGTCGCGGTACTCCCTCCCGCCGCCCGACTTCGCCCAGAGGGACGGGTTAGTGGTTATGCCGGAGATTACCCCGAAGCGGCTCGCCGCCCGGACCTCGTCCACGCTCGCCGTGTCCAGCCAGAGCTCCATCGCCTTCTCCTCCTACCAGGGCTTGAACACCGATAGGTACGTCATCGCGGGGATGGTCAGCACCGTCAGCCCGCCCACCACCACCGGCGCGTTATCGGAGAGAACCTCCTCCAGCTCCGCGGTCACCTTGCCCGCCTTCGCCGCCTGCAGCGAAGCCAGGCGCGCCCGGCGCAGGCTCACGGCCAGGAGCGGCAGGCACACCAGCAGCACGAACAGGTACACCAGCTCCAGCGCCACCAGCCAGCCCGTGGTCAGCAGGTTATACTCCAGCTCCGCCCACAAGAAGAACCCCGTCGCACCGGCGGCGATGGCCCCCGGCACCAGGAGCAGCCCCTGGTAGTGCGAAGCCTCCTCGATCGCCGTCACCTGGTACGGCACGTCGCGGCTGGCCCACGCCCTGATGATGGGGAGCAACACCCCGGCCAGGCCCGCTACGAACCAGAACGCCGACAGCACGTGGACGAAGGCAAGGACGTCCTCGGCGTTCAAACCCGACGCTTCATCGAGTGCGAGCGGCCCGGGCCGCCGCGCGCGTCCGGCCGGCCGGGGCGCCGGCGGCGACCCCCCGCCGTCCCTGCGCGCGCTCCGCCGCCGCCCGGACAAACCCGTAGAACAGCGGGTGCGGCCGGTTGGGCCGCGAGCGGAACTCCGGGTGGAACTGGGAACCCACCATCCAGGGGTGATCCCTCAGCTCCGATATCTCCACCAGCTGTCCGTCCGGCGAAGTCCCGCTGGCGACGAGCCCCGCCTCTCCCAGCTTCTCACGGTATTCGTTGTTGAACTCGTAGCGGTGGCGGTGCCGCTCAATGACCTCATCCGAGGAGTAGACCTCGGCCGCCTTGCTCCCCGGCAGGAGGCGACAGGGGTATGCGCCCAGGCGCATCGTGCCGCCCTTGTCCTCGATCCCCCGCTGCTCTGACAGGAGGCTGATGACCGGGTACGGCGTCTCCGGGCGGAACTCGGTGGAGTTCGCCTCGTCATTGCCGAAGACGTGGCGAGCGAACTCGATGACCATCACCTGCATCCCTAGGCACAGGCCCAGGTACGGCAGCCTGTTCTCGCGGGCGTAGCGGGTCGCCCGGATCTTCCCCTCCGAACCGCGCTCGCCGAAGCCGCCGGGCACCACCAGGCCGTCCACGTTGCGCAGGAGCTCCTCGCTGCCCGGACGCTCCATGTCCTGCGAGTGCAACCAAAGCACGTTGACCGCCACGTTGTGGGCCACCCCCGCGTGGATGAGCGACTACCTTACC
>JACOUE010000027.1 GCA_016178045.1 Chloroflexota bacterium | reverse complement strand
GCTACCGGCACCGCAACGAACACGACCGACTCGACGGAGCGGCTCACGGCTGACAGCGGGAGTTTCCGCCGCCTGACCACCGGCGCAGCGGTGGCGCCGGCGGAGGCCCGCAGCGCGAAGGTCCGGCTGATGATGCGACCCCGGTCGGCGGCGGCGGCGAGGGCCTACTTCGACGCCGTCACGTTTGAAGAGACCTCGCCGCCTGCAGGGACGGCGGCCACGGCCGCGCCGGCAGCGGGTGCTTTGGGCTCGTCAGACGACGGATCCGTAGCGAGCAGCACCTACGCCAGCCCGGCCCCGACTGCCGCCCTGGGGACAGAAGACCGGCCCGTCACCCTGGTCAATGTGCACTCGGGGGCGCCGGAGGGGTCGCCGCTGGAAGGAGGCGGAAGGGGCCTGGACCCGCTGGTGCTGGGGCTGGGCATCGGCATCCCCTTGACGGCGGCCGCCGGGGGCGGCGCGTACTGGTGGGCGCGGCGTCGCCTTGCTTGGGGACGGAAGGCTCCCCTATAAATGCGATGGCTTAAGGCGGCGCTGTCGGCAAGACTGAGAAGGAGCGCCGCTTCCTCTGAAAAGACCGGCCTTCCTCAGGTCATCGCCATCGACGGGCCCAGCGCCGCCGGCAAGAGCACTGTCGGCCGGGAGGTCGCGCACTCACGCCCCAGCTTACTCTTTCATGCGGACGCACTAGCAGACGCAATCGCCGCCCTGTGCGGCCTGGGCGGGCTGGTGACGCGACTGGTGCGGTATGCGACGCGAGTGGGGGCGGCCCTATAGCGTCATCGTGTCGACTTGAATGGCCTTCGTGAACGAGCGGTTTATCGGGGGCATCAATGGTAGGGCGGCGTCCGCACTGGATGCTTCGACCACCATCCAGCCGCCGTGAACACCGTGCGGACAAGAGCAGTAAAAGTCCCTGCCCTTGAGGCCCTCGGGGACGTCGTAGCTCTCGAATTCCTTGTTCATCTCTTCGCACTCAGCATCGGTGTGTTCGCGGCAATGTAGTAGGTACTGAGCCACGTGGTTCCCTCCTTGTCGCAATACCGGTTGAACCGGTGCTCACTATTCTATCACGTGAGCCGGTGTGGGGCAGGCTTTGCCGTCCTCGCGTTATCCCTCCAACGCTTCGTCGCAGGCCTCGTGAGAGTCCTTGCGCAGGCTCGCGATGAACTTGAAGGTGTCCCCAGGAGGCCCCGGCTGCGCGTCGGCGAACGCCACTAGGTCACGCATCCCGCCGGGTGCCTTGGCCCAGCGGCTAGCGCTGAGCGCCCTGCCGTTCCGACGAATGTAGCGCCGACCAGCATTACGATAGCGAACCTTCTCATCCCAACCTCCCCAGGGCTGACTTCAAAGAGTGTTGCAGATACTACCACCTTGACGAATAACGCGTCACTGCTCGACGGGGCGGTAGGAGCTGGCGGCGGGGTGTTCCCAGCTATCAGATAGCGAGTTATGGTCGCCCTGTAATGACGACAAGGCGGCAATCTAGCTGAGCCGCGAGCGACACCCCTCGTTCAACGTGGAGTCCGAGGCCGCGGTGGAGGGAGTGCTAGAAGGCGGCGGATGGGGGCTCAACCCGCTGGTGCTGGGGCTGGGCATTGGCATCCCCTTGACGGCTGCCGCCGCGGGGGCGGGGCGTTCTGGTGGGCGCGGCGTCGCCTTGCCTGGGGACGGAAGGCTCCCCTATAATTGAGGCGATGGCTAGGGCGGCGCCGTCGGCGAGGTTGAGAAGGAGTGCCGCTTCCTCTGAAAAGACCGTTCTTCCTCAGGTCATCGCCATCGACGGGCCCAGCGCCGCCGGCAAGAGCACTGTCGGCCGGGAGGTCGCCCGGCGTCTCGGCTATCCCTTCCTGGACACGGGCGCTATGTACAGGGCCATCACCTGGGTCGCCCTCCACCGCGCCGTCGACCTCAGTGACGAGGACGCCCTTGGCGAACTGTCACGCTCTACCGATATCGCCGTCGGCCCCCCCGCTGACGGCTCCATCGAGCCGTGCACCGTATGGGTGGACAGCGAGGACGTAACGGAGCGGCTGCGACTGCCGGAGGTGGAGGCGGCCGTGTCGCTGGTATCCCGGGTGCCGGAGGTGCGGACGGCGCTGGTAGAGACGCAGCGTGAGCTGGCGGGCCGGCAGGCTGTGGTAATGGCCGGCCGCGACATCGGCACCGTCGTGCTGCCCCAGGCCGACCTCAAGGTGTATCTGGAGGCGTCGGTGGGAGAGCGGGCCGGGAGGCGATACCGCGAGCTGCGGGAGCTGGGCCAGGACGTGAGTGTGGAGGGGGTGCTCCGTGATCTCGCCCGCCGGGACAGCATCGACTCCCAACGGGCGACGTCGCCGTTGCGGGCGGCGGAGGACGCGGTTATCATCGACACCAACGATATGACGCTCGACGACGTGGTGGAGAGGGTGATGCGGCTTGTGGAAGGACAAGATGCGTGACCTTTTCACGGCCGTCTTCTACGCCGTAAACATCGGCACCTGGGCGAAGGTAGTCGTAGCCCTCAATATCAATCTGGAGGTGGTAGGCCGGGAGCGGGTGCCGCGGAAGGGCCCGCTCATCCTCGCCTGCAACCACCTCAACATCGCCGACCCGCCGATAATCACGGTCGCCTTCCCCCGGCGCGTCGTCTGGATGGCGAAGAGGGAGCTGTTCGATACGCCGGTCCTGGGGATCCTGTACCACCTGTACGGTTGCCTCCCCGTCCGGCGCACGGAAGCCGACCTGAAGGCGCTGCGGGAGGCGCAGGACGTGCTGCGCAAGGGCCTGGTGCTAGGGATGTTCCCGGAAGGGACGCGGAGCCGGATCCCCGGCCTGCGCAAGGCGGAGCCGGGGACGGCGCTCATCGCCCTGCGCACCGGCGTGCCTATCGTGCCGGTGGCGATCACGGGCACGGAGCCGATACACCTGCCGGGGTCGCTGTTCCAGTTCCTCCAGCGGCGCCGCCACCACGTGCGGCTGGCCTTCGGCGAGCCGTTCACCCTACCGCAGGTGGAGCGCGTCCGCACCGAGGCGGTCGAGCAGGGCGCGGACATGATCATGCGGCGCATCGCCGAGCTGCTGCCGCTGGAGTACCAGGGTATCTACGCCGACGCGGCCGCGGCGCCTGCCGGCCGCAGCGGGGAGAGCTGAGGCGGATGGAGATACTGCTGGCAAAGGACATGGGCTTCTGCTGGGGCGTCCGGCGGGCGATCGACATCATGGAGAAGGCGGCCCAGGAGAAGGGGGATATCGTCAGCCTCGGGCCGATCGTGCACAACCCCCAGGTCGTCGCCGAACTGGAGACGAAGGGGGTCCACCTGGGCGACGGCCCGCAGAGCGTGAACTCGAAGCCCGTGGCCATCACCGCCCACGGAGCGGGGCCGGAGGCGATCTCCGCGGCCAAGGGCAAGGGCGCCGAGGTGATCGATACCACCTGCCCCATCGTGACCCGCTCCCAGCGCTGGGCGAAGAAGATGGCAGAGAACGGCTTCACCGTCATCGTCTACGGCGACACCAAGCACCGAGAGGTGAAAGGCGTGCTGGGGTGGGCCGGCGGCAAGGGGTTCGCCGTGACCGAGGAGAGCATGCAGCGCCTTCCGGCGGAACTCTCGCGGGTGGCGGTGATCTCGCAGACGACGCAGAGCCCGGAGAAGTTCGCTGCCTTCGTGTCGCGTCTGCTCCAGGAGCGGGTCGGCCAGATCAACGAGCTGCGGGTCATCAACACCCTCTGTGACGTCACCTCCAGCCAGCAGGCGGCGACGCGGGAGCTGGCCCAGGAGGTGGGGCTGATGCTGGTGGTCGGCGGCCGCAACAGCGCCAACACCCGCCACCTGGCAGAAGTGAGCCGCGAGGAAGGGGCCGAGACCCACCACATCGAATCGGTGGACGAGCTCCGCCCCGAGTGGTTTGAGGACCAAGAGCGGGTGGGGATCAGCGCCGGCGCCTCCACGCCCGACTCGGCGGTGGAGGCGGTGGTGGACCGCATCCGCGAGCTGGTCGCGGCAAAAGCGGCAAGTTAGGCTGCTCAGCCGCATTTCGGGCATAACCGTTGCCCCCCCTGCGCGTTTAGTGTCGTAGAGGGAAGCACGCAGAGGGGGCAACAGTTTATGTGTGGGATCATGGGCTACGTGGGGGGCCGGGCGGCGGCGCCCATCCTACTGGAAGGGCTACGGCGGCTCGAGTACCGTGGCTACGACAGCGCCGGTATCGCCGTCCTGGAGGAGAACGGCGACCTGACCATCCACAAGCGGGCCGGTAAGCTGGCCGCCCTGGCCGGGGCCGTGGAAGGTCGCTGGCCCAAGGGCAACAGCGGCATCGGCCACACGCGCTGGGCCACCCACGGCCGGCCGACCGAAAGCAACGCCCATCCGCACGCCACCGATCGCGTGGCCGTGGTGCACAACGGTATCATCGAGAATTTCCGCGAGCTGCGCGAGAAGCTGATCAAGGACGGTG
>JACOUE010000033.1 GCA_016178045.1 Chloroflexota bacterium | reverse complement strand
TCTCAGAGAGACCATGCCACAACAGGACATTCTTGCTGCGACGTAACTAGGACACTCTTCCTGCGACCCTACACTCGGCTTGACAGTGGCTATAGACGAATCGTATAAATGTTCTAAATGAGGCGTGTTGATCGATTGTCGACAATCGTGTGGGCAAGCCCCTTGCCCACCGGAGAAGGTCGCCCCCTATGATTAGCGAGGTGATGTCTTGAAGGTCGTATTCTTGGAGGAGGTCGAAGGGACCGCCCGCATCGGCGAGGTCAAGAACGTCGCCGATGGCTTCGCCCGCAACTACCTCCTCCCCCGCAGGCTGGCCGCCCCGGCCACGCCCCACTACGTGACCATCGCCCAGGCCAGGGCGGAGAAAGAGGCCAAGCGGCAGGCCCACCTGGACGAGGAGGCCGAGCAGTACCTCCTGCCCAAGGTGGAAGGCCAAGCCATCACCGTCGAGGTGCGGGTCGGGGAGCAGGGGAAGCTTTTCGGCTCCGCTACGCCCAGGGACATCGCCGAGGCCCTCACCGCCCTGACCGGCATCGAGCTGGAGCACCGGCAGGTCGCCCTGGGCCAGCCCATCCGGGAGCTGGGGACGTACCGGGTCCCCATCCGGCTGACCCGCAACGTGCACGCGGAGATAACCGTGAACGTGGTGCCGCTGGGCGGCGTGATCGAGGAGGCGGAGGCGGCAGCGGCTGCCGAACCGGTGGAGGCTGTGGAGGCAGAGGAGCCGGTGGCGGAGGCCGGGGAAGAAGCGGAGGCGGAGGCTGTGACGGAAGCCGAGGTCGAGGAAGAGGCTAGCGAGGAAGCCGGCGCGGCGGAGGAAGAGGCGGCCGAGGAGAGCGAGGAGCCCGCCGTCGAGGCTGAGGCGGAGAGTGAGGAGGGGGCAGCACAGGAGGAGGAGAAGGCGAAGAGGAAGAGGAAGAAGGGTCATAGGCAAAGCGTCTAGTGCCGCAGGTGGTGGCAACGGCTGCGCTAGCTGACAGCGCGAAGCCCCTGCCCAGGGAGCGTGGAACCAAGGGAACATGGTAGTTGAAAAGCTGCCGCCCCACGACGTCGAGGCCGAGGAGGCCGTTGTTGCCTCCCTCCTGGTCGACCCCGAAGCCATCTTCAAAGTAGCCCCCGTCCTCAAGCCCGAGGACTTCTTCCGCGAACAGAACCGCTGGGTCTACGAAGCCTGCCGCGAGCTCTGGCAGCGCAACGAGGCGATCAACCAGATATCGGTCGCCCATGAGCTGGCCCGCAAGGGCCGGCTGGACGAGATCGGCGGCGCCGCTTACCTCAGCCAGCTCGTCGGTGAGCTGCCGACGCCGCTCGTCGCCGAGCACTATGCCCGCCTGGTCCAGCGCGACTCCATCTACCGCAACCTTATCTCCGCCGCCCAGCAGATCGCCCAGATCGCCTACCGCGCCGATGACCCGGACGTGAGCCGGGTGCTGGCCCAGGCGGAAGCCCTCATCTCCACCGTCCGCCAGAGCCAGGAGATCCGCGCTTGGAAACGCTTGTGGGCGGTCTCAGGCGCTCGGAGCTTATCGTGGTCGCCGCGAGGACGGGCCTTGGGAAGACGTCGCTGGCCCTGAACTTCGCCCGCAACGGCGCCCTCCGCCAGCAGGCGGTCGTCGCCTACTTCAGCCCGGAGATGGCGGCGGAACAGCTGGTGCAGCGGATGCTGGCCATGGAGTCGGGCGTGGACTCGGCGAAGATCGGCTCCGGCATCTACGGCGACCGGGAGGAGCGGCTCCTCCAGCAGGCGATCGGCCGCCTGGGAGAGACGGCCATCTACATCGACGACTCGCCGGTGCTGAACGTGGCGGAGATGCGGGCCAAGGCGCGCCGGCTCCAGATGGAGCGCGGCGCCCTCGACCTGGTCCTGGTCGACTACCTGCAGTTGGTGCAGCCGGGGATCCGGATGGAGAACCGGGTGCAGGAGGTGAGCTACGTCTCGCGATCGCTGAAGGCCCTGGCCCGCGACCTGGACGTGCCGGTGGTGGCCTGCGCCCAGCTCTCGCGCGCCGCCGACACCCGCGCCACCCACATCCCCCAGCTCTCCGACCTGCGGGAGTCGGGCAGCATCGAGCAAGACGCGGACGTGGTCATGTTCATCTACCGGGAGGCGGCGTACCTCCGCCGCGACGAGTGGGAGAAGATGCACCCGGACAAGCCGCCCAGCGCCTACCCGGCGGAGGACACGCAGATCATCATCGCCAAGCACCGCAACGGGCCGGTGGGGACGTACCACCTTCGCTTCCGCCAGAAGATCGCCCGCTTCGAGGACCTGCTGGTGCGGGAGCCGGAAGCGTGGGAGGAGGAAGAGGAGGAGTCGTGAAGCCTTTCCCCGGCTTCGCGCCCGGCTCGCTGGCCACGGCCGTGCCCAACGCCTTCTTCACGGCCGTCCTCCCCCAGATCCAGCGGCCGGAGGAGCTTATCGTCTCGCTGTACTTCTTCTTCGCCCAGGGGCGGAAGCGGCGTCACCCGCGCTACCTCACTGAAGCGGAGCTGCTGGCCGACACGACCCTGCTGCGGGCCCTCGCCGGCTTCTGCGCCGATCCGGCCGCAGCCGCCCGCGAGGGGCTGGCGCTGGCCGCGGAGCGGGGCACTCTCTTGTGCGCCGAGGCCGACGTGGACGGCCGCCGTGAGCGGCTGTACCTCCTCAACCTGCCCCAGAACCGCGAGCGCCTCGCGGAGCTGGCGGGGGCGGCGCTTGAAGGGGAGCAACCGCCGCCGGCCCCTGATGTCGAGCCCCCGCCCGGCATCTTCGCCCTTTACGAGGAGAACATCGGCAGCCTGACGCCGCTCATCGCCCAGGAGCTGGAGGAGGCGGAGAGCCGCTATCCGCCGGCCTGGGTGGAGGCGGCGTTCCGGGAGGCAGTGAGCCTGAACAAGCGGAACTGGCGCTACGTCCGCAGGATCCTGGAGCGCTGGGAAGCGGAGGGCCCGGACTATGAGACGTCTGGACGAGATCCTGAAGCGACTGCAAGAGGAAAGAGGCCGCTTTCCGGCCGCTACCGGCAGTTCGTCCGTCACTGAGCCGGAAGCGGAGGAGCCAGCCTGCGCCCTCTGCGGGGACGCCGGCTTCGTCCGCCGCAGCGTCCCGCTGGAGCACCCGGACTTCGGGAAGGCGTTCCCCTGCCAGTGCGTCCTCGACGAGGCGGAGGAGGAGCGGCTGCGCCGCCTCCAGCGCTACAGCAACCTGGGCTCGCTGACCCGCCTGACCTTCGAGAACCTGATGGCGAAGGGCCGCAGCCTCGATCCGAGCAACCAGCAGCGGTTCGAACAGGCGGTGCAGGCAGCGAAAGAGTTCGCCGAATCGCCCGGAGGATGGCTGGTGTTCTGGGGGCCGAGCGGCTGCGGCAAGACCCACCTGGTCGCCGCCGTCGCCAACCGCTGCCTGGAGCGCGGCTACCCGGCGTTCTTCGTCGTCGTCGCCGACCTGCTAGACCGCCTGCGTGCCGCCTACAGCCCCGAGAGCGACCTGCCGTACGACGAGCTGTTCGAGCAGGTCCGCAACGCCCCGCTTGTCATTTTGGACGACCTGGGGAGCCACAGCTCGACTCCGTGGGCGCAGGAGAAGCTGTTCCAGCTCATAAACCACCGCTACAACCTCCAGCTCCCCACCGTGTTCACCCTGGGCGTCCCCCTGGACGACCTGGACGAGCGCCTGCGCACCCGTCTGGGCGACGCGTCGCTGGCCCGCACCTTCCTCCTCGAGCAGTCCAGCGAGGGCCGGACCGGCGCCTTCGGAGGCCTGACGCTTCCGGTCATCCGGGGCATGACCTTCGAGTCGTTCCACCTGGGCGGGGTGGGCCTGCCCGCCGACGCCGAGCGGAGCCTGCGCAACGCCTTCCGCGCCGCCCGTAACTACGCCGAGAGCCCGGACGGGTGGCTGGTGCTGCTGGGCCGGACCGGCTGCGGCAAGACGCACCTATCGGCGAGCGTCGGCCACTACCTGGAGGCGAAGGGCTACGCGGTGGAGTTCTGCGTGGTACCCGACCTGCTGGAGATGCTGCGCTCCGCCTTCCGGGACGACTCCGCCACCGGCCACTTCGACCAAGTCTTCGAGGCGGTGCGGACGGCCCCCGTCCTCATCCTCGACGACCTGGGGGTGCACAGCGCCACGGCCTGGGCCCAGGAGAAACTGTTCCAGATCCTCAACTTCCGCTACAACGCCAAGCTGCCCACTGTGATCACCGTGGGCTGTCCGCTGGAGGAGCTGCCAGAGTCCTGGGTCTCGCGCATGTACGACGACAAGGTGGGGATGATCTTCGAGATCGAGGCGCCGGACTACCGGGGCCTGCCGCGGCGCCAGGCGCGGCCGGAGCCCTCCGGCCGCGGCCGTCCCCGCAAAGGGCGGTATACGAACTAGCGCTTCGACTCCAGCCAGTCGCGCAAGGCCCAGCGCGTCGTCTCGTAGGCGAGGCCGTCCCAGGGGATCTCCGAGGGGACGAACCAGCGGACCTCGAGGGCTTCCCGCCCGGGCGAGATCGGGCCGCCGGTAACCTTCCCCCGGTACACTATCGAGACGATGCCCGGCCCCGCCGGGCCCGGCCGCGAGTACACCCCCACCAGGCCGTCGATGCGGACGGTGACGCCGGTCTCCTCCAGGGCCTCGCGGGCGGCGCACTCCTCCACCGACTCGTCGATCTCCATGAAGCCGCCGGGGAAGGTCCAGAAGCCGTGGCGGGGCTCGATGGCCCGCCGCATCAGGAGGAGCTTGCCCCGCCGCTCGGGGATGACCCCGACGATGATCTTGGGGTTCACGTAAAGGATGTGGCCCTGCGGGCAGACGAGGCGGGGGCGCTCCTCGCTGGGCAGGAGCTGCTGGTTGAGGGCGTCGCCGCAGGCGGGGCAGAAGCGGGGCTCGGTGGAGGGAGGGAGCTCGTTCACCGGGCGGCTACGGCGCTTCTTCGGGTGCCAGCTCGCCCTCGATCCACTCTTCGCCGCCCTCCCCGACCTCCTTCTTCCAGATGGGGACGACGTCCTTGAAGCGGTCCACCAGCCAGTGGCACGCCTCGAACGCCTCCTTGCGGTGGGGCGAAGACACGGCCACGACGAGGGACGTCTCCCCGATCTCCAGACGGCCGACGCGGTGCTGGATAGCGACGTCGGTCACAGGCCAGCGCTCCTTCGCCTCGGCGGCGACGCGCTCCATCACCCGCTCCGCCAGCTCCGGGTAGGCGTCGTACTCCAGGTGAAGCACGCGGCGGCCCCTGCTGTTGTCGCGCACGACGCCGAGGAAAACGGCGACGGCGCCGCTCTCGTCCCGGCGCACCTCCTGGGTCAGGCGCTGGGGGTCCAGGGGCTCCCGCGTTATCTCGAACCGCACCGGGCGCCTCCGCTGACGGGCGGGATGAAGGCGACCTCGTCGCCGTCCTGGACCGGGTGGTCGGACGGCACGTACTCGGCGTTGACGGCGTACATGAGGCTCGACGCGTAGCCCGCGAGGGCGGGGTAGGTGTGGGCCAGGGCCGCGAACAACTCGCTCACCGTAAGCCCTTCCCCCAGCTCCACCTCCGTCTCGCGCAGCCCGGCTAGGTCGCTTAGGCGGGCGAACAGGCGTACCTTGGCCTTCATCCTCTTCGAGCCCAGTTTAATCGACCGTTTACGGAAGCGGCAAGGCGAGCCGGCCCTTGTGTCCTTGGAGCGCCACTGCTACTATCGGGCGCGTGGCAGGCCCATCTGTCCTATCGCGGCTGGCGGCGCGGGCCCTCGACCTGGTGTTCCCGCCCCGCTGCGTCGGCTGCGGCGCCTTCGGTAATACCGTCTGCCCGGCCTGCGTCGCGGCGATGCCCCGCGCCCGGCCGCCCCGCTGCCGCGTGTGCTGGATGCCGGGGCCGGACGTCTGCCTACGCTGCCGGAAGAGCCCGCCCGCGTTTGAAGGGGCCCGCAGTGTGTTCGTGTACGAGGGGCCGGTGCGGGAGGCGGTACAGGCGCTCAAGTACCGGGGCGTCGCTGCCCTGGCGGCGCCCATGGCCTCCCTGATGGCGAGATACCTTCGGGAGGAGCCGCCAGGGGCCGATTTCCTCGTCCCGGTGCCCCTTCACTCGCTGCGGCGCCGCCTGCGCGGGTACAACCAGTCGGAGCTGCTGGCGCGGGAGCTGTCGGCGGGCCTGGGGCTGCCGCTGGCGGCCCGGGCGCTGGCGCGACAGCGGAGCACGCCGCCCCAGGCCCGTGCCGCCGGCGAGTCCGAGCGGCACGCCAACGTCGCCGGGGCGTTCGAGGGGCGTCGGGCCGACGTGGAGGGACGCAAAGTGCTGCTCGTCGATGACGTGATGACGACCGGCGCCACGCTCGATGCCTGCGCCCTCGCCCTGCGCGAGGCCGGGGCCGCCCGGGTGCATGCGCTCACGTTCGCCCGCGAGGATTGAAGCGTTTCGGGGAACTTTTTTCTCCTCCCTTCCGTCTTCCTGATGACACGGATGGGAGGTGTTCACCATGCGAAGACAGTGGATCGTTTTCGGGGGCGTTGCCCTGCTGGTGCTGATCGCGGCGGCGGTGGGAGCCTTTTCAGCAAGCCGCGGCGGTAACGGGACCGGGCCGCCGGCCGAGGATACACAGGGAGAAGGAGAGCCGAAGGAGCAGTCGCCTAGGGCGCTCCGCGGCGAGCCTGCCCCTTCGGCATCCGATGAAGGGTTTGACACGGGGGCGGTCGGGAACGTCCCCCTGGGCGTAGCGGTGAACGGCGAGGAGGCGAGTGGGCCCGCCACCGGAGGTTCCGGCCGGGGGTCTCCGGCCCTGCCGGACGTCCTCGGTCGTAAGATCGTGCGCAACGCCTCGCTGGACATGGAGGTGGAAGACGTGGTGAAGGTGGTGCGGCGGGTGGAGCAGATCGCTGTGAACGCGGGCGGCTTCGTCGCCTCGTCCAGCGTCTTCGTGGAGCCGCCGCAGCCCGGGCCCGAAGGCGAGAAGAAGAACGGGGAGACGCCGCCACCGGAGCGGACGCAGACCGCGGTCGTCTCGATCCGGGTGCCTGCGTCGCAGTACCTGGCGGTGATGAACCAGCTGCGCGGCCTGGCCGCGGAGCCGGCTGGGGAGACCAGCAGCGTCTCCGACGTCACCGAGGAGTTCAGCGACCTCCAGGCCCGCCTCCACAACCTGGAGGCGACGGAGGCGCGCTACCTTGAGCTGATGTCACGGGCGACGACGATCTCCGAGATCCTCACCCTCCAGGACCGCATCAACGGCGCGCGCCTGGAGATCGAGCGGATCCAGGGCCGGATCAACCTGCTGAACGACCTCACCGACCTCGCCACCATCGAGGTGCGGCTGCGGCCCTTCGTCCCCGCCGAGGACGCGGCGGACGAGGAGCCGGGCTGGGCCCAGGAGGCCGCCGACGACGCCTGGGAGAGCTCCCTGGCCGTCATGCGGGCCATGGGCACCGCGGCCATCGTGGGCGGGGTGGTGCTGGCCTGGGTGACCGTGCCCCTGCTCGGCGGGCTGGTGGCCTGGCGGCTGTTCGGCCCGCGGCGGCCCCCCGGCGGCGAGACGGCATAAGGCCAGTCGCGCTACTCCCTTCGGTTGATTCGCCTTGGGGCCACTGATAT
>JACOUE010000085.1 GCA_016178045.1 Chloroflexota bacterium | reverse complement strand
GGGAAGTCACCGTAGGGCTGCCAGCCGAGCAGGCTGCGGCCGGCGGTATTGGACAGAACCTGGACGGCCCCGTGCCGGTGCGCCGGCCCAACGGCCGAGACGACCCGCGTCGGCAGGCGGGCCAGGGCTTCGATCACCGCGCGCAGGTTGCTCAGGCGGTTGGTCTCGTCCGGGCCCCAGTCCTGCCCCTCGAGGACCAGGACGGCGCCGTACAGATCCTGCGCCTCCTCCACGAGGGCGAGCTCCGGCGCCGGAGGCGGTGGGGGCGGCGGCGTCTCGTCCGGGCCCGGCTCCGGCTGAGGCGACCGTGCTGGCGTGGGAGCGACGGACGGCTCAGGGGATGGCGGATGCCGCCTCGTTGGGGGCGTCGCGGTGGGAGCGGCTGGAGGCGACGGCGCAGCCACGGCGCCTAGCGGCCTCGGCCCGTAGCAGCAGGCGGCGCGGGCCGGCGTGCGGGCCCGTCCGGGCGTCTCGCGGCCGTCAGCCCGGCCCTGGAAGAGGGTCAAGGCGAGGAGGGCAGCGGCGGACGTCCTGAGGAAGGCTTTGCGGGAGAGGGCGCCCGCCAGCAAAGGGATTCCCCCGGTTCCGTCCGCCCCAACAACCTCAACCATTGCCCTCAACCGAAAAACAGCGGCCGGGGGCTGCTATTACGGGGGGTGAATCGACTGTAACCGGAGGTTCTAGCGGGGGCTAGCCGATCTGGAAGTGCTGGTCGTGGTGCTCTTCCGGGTGTTCGGCCGGCTCGACGTGGATGACCACGTCCCGCACCTCGGCGATCTCTTCGCAGAGGCGCTGGGAGAGGCGATGGGCGCGGTCGTGGGCCTCGGCGACAGTCGTGCCGCCCGGGAGATGGAGGGCCACGTCCAGGAACACCCCTTTGCCCGCCTGCCGCATCCGCAGCGAGTGGTAGCCGTCGGAGCCGGCCTCCTCGTTCAGGATGGCGCGGACGCGTTCCTCCACGACGGGCCGGGGCGCCGCGTCCAGGAGGACGTGCGTGCTGCGCAGCCCCAGGCGGGAGGCGGTGTAGGCCATGACGGCGGCCACGCCCAGGGCGGCGGCCGGGTCGATCAAGTCGCTACCGAACCGAGCGCCCACCAGCCCGGCGATGACCGCGGTCTTTGCCCAGAGGTCGGTGGTGAAGTGAAAGGCGTCGGCCTCCAGAGCGTAGGAGCCGTAGGTCTGGGCCACGGAGCCGATGTAGCGGGCCACCAGGAAGTCGAGGACCATCGTGGCGGCGATGACGGCGATGGCCACGCTGGAGACGTCCACGCTCGTGCCCGTCGCCAGCCGCCTTCCCCCCTCCCCCACGATGAACACGGCGATCAGGCCGATCATCGCCACCTGGATGAGCGACGAGAAGTTCTCGAACTTCTCATGGCCGTAGGGGTGGGCGCGGTCCGGCGGCTGGGCGGCCATGCGCACGCCCCAGAGGGCGAAGAACGAAGCGGTTAGGTCGAACACGGAGTGGCCGGCGTCGGCGAGGACGGCCAGCGAGCCGGTCAGCGCCGCGATCGTCCCCTCGGTGGCGATCAGCAGGACGTTGACGGCTATCGAAAGCCGGGCGGCGAACTGCTTCCGGGCCGCCGCCTCCGGCGCGCTCAAGCTGGCCTGTCGCACTTTCTGAGCCACGGCGGAAAACCTTGCCACCATTATAAACGATTGGCTAAGGCAGCTTAGCTGTTCCTTGCCCGGGCATTCGCCGCCTCATATAATTCGACCATGCCCGATGTCAACGCAACCGTCACCCTGGGGATCGGCTCGGCGCTTCTCGACCAGATACGCGCGGTAGACGGGAGGCTGGCGGTCACGCTCCTGACGCGGCCGCAGCGGCGGCTCTACCGAGGCGGACGCCCCATCTGGTTCGGCTATGTTGAGCCTTCCGAAGGCGACATCGAGAGCGAAGAGGAGGCGCGGCGCAACTTGGAGGCCGTCCTCGCCCAGACCGAGGTCATCTTCTCCTCCCCCATCGTTCCGCCGGACATCCTGACCCTGGCGCCCGCCCTCCGCTGGGTCCAGCTCACCAGCGCTGGCGTCGACCGCCTCGTGGAGAGCGACCTGCTGCGGAGCGGCGTGATGGTCACCACCGCCTCCGGTATCCACGCCGTGCCCATCGGCGAGTACGTCATCGGCATGATGCTCGCCTTCGCCAAGGGGCTGCCGAGGGCCTTCCGCGCCCAGTCTGAGGCGGCGTGGCGGCCCTACCTGGCCGAGGAACTGGAGGGGAAGACGGTGGGCGTCATCGGCCTGGGGGCCATCGGGAAGCACGTGGCGAAGCTGGCAAAGGGGCTGGGGATGCGGGTGCTGGCCGTCCGCCGCTCCGACGGCGCGCCCCCCGTCGAGCACATCGACCGGCTCCTGCCGCGCTCGGGGCTGGCGGAGCTGCTGGCGGAGAGCGACTACGTGGTCGTGGCGGCGCCCCTGACCGCCGAGACCCGCCACCTGATCGGCGACGAGCAACTGGCGGCCATGAAGCCCTCGGCGGTGATCATCAACATCTCCCGCGGCGCCATCATCGACGAGATGGCGCTGGTGCGGGCGCTCAAGGAAGGCCGGATCGCCGGGGCGGGGCTGGACGTCTTCGCGGCCGAGCCGCTGCCCCCGGAGAGCGACCTGTGGCGGCTGGAGAACGTCATCGTGACGCCGCACATCTCCGGCGGGACGCCCCGCTACCTGGAGCGGGCGGTGGCGCTGTTCTGCGACAACCTCCGCCGCTACCTGGCCGGCGAGCCCCCGCGCAACCTGGTGGACGTCGGGCGCGGGTACTGAATTTAAACCTGGGTTTATTGCCTATATATTGCCTGCGCCGCCGTTGACCGCTAGACTGGTTCCATTGACTGGTAGTTCGCTAGCCAGAAGGAGGTCGCGCCCCATGCTCATCCACGTCACCGCCACCCACAGCGAGGACAACTGCCCCGGCTACAACACCGAGCTGATCCCTGAGGTGATGAAGGGGTTGGAGGCCCGCGAAGAGATCGCCAGGCGTCGCAACATCAAGCTGCTCGGCCTGTGGAGCGCCGCCCCTGACCACACCTTCTATGCCCTGCTCGAAGCCAACAGCTTGTTCGACATCGATCTGTTCTTCGAGGACGTGACGCCTTTTAAGCAGGGCTTCAAGGTAACGCCGGTAATCACTGCTGATGAGCTGGTGAAGCTGGGCAAGGAGCTGATGGCCCAGGCCCGCGCCTAGCTCGAGGCGGCAGCAGCTATACGGGCGGGTTCCTGGCGCCGCTCCGGGTGAAGGGCGGCGTTGAGGACGTCGTCTACGTGCTCGACGGCAATGATCTCCAGGTCCCTGCGTACTTCGTCGGGGACGTCCAAGAGATCGTTTTCGTTGTCGCGGGGGATGATCACCTTCCTGATGCCGGCCCGGTGGGCGGCCAGCACCTTGTCGCGTATCGCGCCGACGGGCAGCACCTTGCCCCGGAGGGTGATCTCGCCCGTCATCGCCACGTCCTTGCGCACCGCCCGGTTGGTGAGGGCGGAGACCAGCGCCGTCGCCATAGTGACACCGGCGGACGGTCCGTCCTTGGGGATGGCGCCGGCCGGGACGTGGATGTGGAGGTCGTGCTTCTCGAAGAACGAGCCCGGTATAGCGAGCTCGCTGGAGCGGCGGCGGGCGTAGGTGACGGCGGCCTGGGCCGACTCCTGCATCACCTCGCCCAGCTTGCCGGTGAGGATGAGGCGGCCCTTGCCCGGGACTGTTGACGCCTCCACGAAAAGAATGTCGCCGCCGACCATGGTGGCGGCGAGCCCGGTGGCGACGCCCACCTCGTCCGCCTCCTCCGCCAGCTCCCAGCGAAAGCGCTTGGGTCCCACGTACTCCTCCAGCTTATCGGCGTCCACCAGAACCGACTCCCGGTCCTCCCGCGCGATGCGCCGGGCGATGTTCCGGCAGATGCCCCCTAGCTCCCTCTCCAGGTTGCGTACCCCCGCCTCGCGGGTGTAGGAGCGGATGATCTCTAGGATGGCCTCATCAGTGACGGTGAGGAGGCCCTCCGGGATGCCGTTGTCGATGAGCTGGCGGGGGAAGAGGTAGCGCCGGGCGATGTCCAGCTTCTCGCGCTCCGTGTAGCCGGGCAGCTCGATGATCTCCATGCGGTCGCGCAGGGGTGGGGGGATGGGGTCGGGCAGGTTGGCGGTGGTGATGAAGAAGACGTGGGACAGGTCGAACGGGATGTCGAGGTAGTGGTCGGTGAAGGTGTGGTTCTGGGCGGGGTCCAGCACCTCCAGCAGGGCGGAGGCCGGGTCCCCCCGGAAGTCCATCCCCAGCTTGTCCACCTCGTCCAGCATGAAGAGGGGGTTGTTGGAGCCGGCGCGGCGGATCTCCTGGATGACGCGGCCGGGCATGGCGCCGACGTAGGTGCGGCGGTGGCCCCGGACCTCCGCCTCGTCGCGGATACCGCCCAGCGACATGCGGATGAACTTGCGGCCCAGGGCGCGGGCGACGGACTGGCCCAGGGAGGTCTTGCCCACGCCCGGCGGCCCCACGAAGCAGAGGATGGGGCCCTTCATCTCGCCGCCCTTGAGCTTGCGCACGGCCAGGTAGTCCAGGATGCGCTGCTTCACCTTGTCCAGGTCGGCGTGGTCGTCGTTGAGGATGTTCTCCGCTCGGACGATGTCCAGGTTGTCCTCCGTGCCCTTCGCCCAGGGGAGGTCGGCCAGCCACTCCAGGTACGTCCGCGCCACCTGGTACTCCGGCGATATGGGCGGTATGGAGGAGAGGCGCTCCATCTCGCGGTTGGCCTCTTTGCGCACCTCCGGCGGCAGGTCGGCGTCATCGAGGCGCTTCCTCAGCTCCATCAGCTCGGGGGCGATCTCGCCCTCGCCCAGCTCCTTCTGGATCGCCTTCAGCTGCTCGCGGAGGATGAACTCCCGCTGCCGCTTGTCCAGCTCGCCCCTGACGTCGGCCTGGATCTTGGTCTCGACCTCCATGACCTCCAGCTCGTGCTTGAGGAGGTCGAGGACCAGGCGGAGGCGCTCGTTCACGTTGACCGCCTCCAGGACGGCCTGGCGGTCCTCCGTCTTGATGTTGAGGTTGGCGGCGATGAAGTCGGCCAGCGGTCCGGCCTCCGAGATGCCGCCGACGGCCAGGGACAGCTCGTTGGGCATCGCTTCGTTGGAGGTGACGATGCGCTGGAACGTGTTCACGGCGTTCCGCATCATCGCTTCCAGCTCCAGGTCCCGCTTTACCACGTCGTCCAGCCGCTCGACGCGGCCGCGCATGGAGGGCGTCTCCTGTTCCATCTCCACCAGGCGCACGCGGGCCACGCCCTGGATAATGGCGTGGGCGGTGCCGTCCGGCGACTTGGCCATGCGGCTAATGGTGGCTGCCGTGCCCACCTTGTACAGCTCGCCGAGGTACTGGCCGTTCACCGGCTTCTGGGCGAAGACGGCGAGCATCTTGAGGTCCGACACGGCCGCCTCGTCGATGGCATGGATGTCGCGCTCCTCGGTAGCGAGCACGGGCATGAGCTGGGAGGGGTAGATGACGGTGGCGCCGCTGGCGATGACGGGCGTTACTTCGGGGATTCGGGGCTGGGCCTGCTTGGCAGACTTACGTTTAGCTCGCCGTGGCTTTTCCTGCATATCGCGCCTCAGATGTTCTAGGAAAGAAGACGCAGATTATCCGGCGACGATACGTACCTGGCGGTTTATCTGCCGTTTTACCTTCGGCAGGACGATCTCCAGGAGGCCGTCGTTGTACGTGGCCTTGACCCCGTCCGGGTCAACGTCGGCAGGGAGGAGGAGCTCCCTCACGAACGGGCCGTAACAGATCTCCATCTGGGAGTAGAGGCGTCCTGGCCGTCCGGGGGCCGCCTCTCGCTCTCCCCGGACGCTGATAGTCTTCCCTTCAACCGATATCTCCACCTCCTGGTCCCCTATCCCGGCGATATCCAGGACAACGATGACGGCGTCCTCCGTCTCGTACACGTCGGCGGGGGGCTCCAGGACGGGCGGGCAGAAGCGGGGCGAGCCGGGAGGGCCCAGCATCTGCTTCCAGGCCTGCTCCATCCGCTCGCGCACGCGCTCGAACTCGGCGAAGATGTCGGCTGCCTTATGGTTCATGGGTCGCCTCCTCGTCCCGCCGGGGCTGCCCCCGCCACCTATCGATGATAGCATGAAGGCTACTTGCCCTTCCGCCCCCTGTCCGGGGGCTTGGGCGGTACCTTGGGCTGGGGCGTTAGCTTCGCGACCGGCTGGGAACGGGCGGTAGGCCTGGGAGCGGAGCGGGCGGCGCTGGACTTGGGCGGTTTCCCGGCCGGTGCCCCGGCCTTGCTTGCCTTCGGCGGCGCCGCCTTGGTGCCCCGCGCCTTCGCGCTGGCGGACGGTGCCTTTGCCGTCGCCTTGGGCCGCGCCGGGGCCGCCTTGCCCTTCGCCGCCCGGCCCCTGGCGGTCGCCCTCGGCTCCCTGGGCCTCAAAGTCCCGCCGGTGGGCAGCGGCGCCGCCGGCGCGCGCCGGCCCTTCTGCATCTCGATGACGGTGATGGCGGCGACGGCGTCGCCCTCGCCGATGTTCATCAGCTTGACGCCCTGGGTGGGACGGCCCTGCAGCGAGATGTGCTCGACGGGCGTGCGCAGGACGATCCCCTCCTCGGAGACGAGCATCAGCTCGTGGGAGGCCTTGACCCGCCGGGCCGCCACCATGTCGCCGGTCTTCGGGTTAGGCTTGAAGGTGATGACGCCCTGGCCGCCGCGTCCCTGCGTCGGGTAGTCAGTCATGGGCGTGCGCTTGCCGTGGCCGAGGCCGGTCACCACCAGCAGCGCTTCCTTCGGTACGACGATCTCCATGCCGACGACGGCGTCGCCCTTGGCGAGCCTGATGCCGCGGACGCCGCCGCTCTGACGGGAGGCGGCGCGCAGGGCCTTGATCCTGAAGCGCAGCGATTTGCCCTTGGCCGTCACCAGGATCATCTGGTCGTCGGCGCGGGCCGGCTTGGCGGCCACCAGCTCGTCCTGGGGCTCCAGGTCCATGGCGATGAGCCCGCCCCGGCGCACGGACCCGAAGTCCTTGAGCGGCGTCTTCTTCACCTCGCCCAGACGTGTGGCCATGACGAAGAAGTCGTCCTCCGGCACGGGCGGACAGCGGACGACGGCGGTCACCCGCTCCCGCTCGTCGAGCGAGATGTGGTTGATTAGGGGCGTGCCGCGCGCCTGCCGCGACTCGTCCGGGAGCTCGTAGGCGCGGACCTGGAAGCAGCGACCGCGGTCCGTGAAGAAGATGATGTTGTCGTGAGTATCGGCGACGAGGAGGTGGCGGACGGTGTCGTCCTCGCGGGTGCGCATGCCGGTGATGCCGCGGCCGCCGCGGTGCTGGGCGCGGTAGGTGCTCAGGGGCAGGCGCTTGACGTAGCCGCGCGCGGAGAGGGTGATGGCCACCTCCTGGTGGGCCACCATGTCCTGCTGCCCGAACTCCTCC
>JACOUE010000083.1 GCA_016178045.1 Chloroflexota bacterium | reverse complement strand
TCGACGAGAACCACCAGCGGGTAGCGAACTGTCACTCGCAGCCATCCTCTCTGCATGGTCACCTCCTCTCAGAGAGACCATGCCACAACAGGACATTCTTGCTGCGACGTAACTAGGACACTCTTCCTGCGACCCTACAGAGCGGTTGACAGCGCCTCTAATTCTCCCTATGTTGGCGGCAGGTATCGCCGCTGAAGGCGGGAAAGGGGTCCGCCGTGATCGACGCTTCGCAGGAAGACCTCCTCAACGACTTCGCCACCTACGTCTCCCCCCAGAAGGTGAACATGTACCGCCTCATGGGCGTCGACATCGTCCCCGGGCGCCGCGAGGGCGTGCGCGTGTGGGACTGGGAGGGAAAGCGCTCCTGGATCGACTGCCGCTCGGCGGGAGGCGTCTTCAACCTGGGGCACCGCCCGCCCGTCGTCATCGAGGCGCTGAAGCGGGGGCTCGAGGAGACGGACGTCGGCGACCACCTCCTGGCCAGCGGCTACCGCGCCCGCCTGGCGAAGCGCATGGCCGAGCTCACCCCAGGCGACCTCCAGTACACCACCTTCGGCGCCAGCGGCGGCGAGGCGATCGACTTCGCCCTCAAGCTGGCCCGCGGCTACACCGGCAAGAAGGGCGTCATCTCGGCGGTCAAGGGCTACCACGGCCACACCGGGCTGGCCCTGGCCGCCACCGACCAGTATTCGGAGAAGTTCGGGCCGCTGGCCCCCGGCTTCCGTCGCGCCCCCTTCGGCGACTTCGAGGCGCTGGCCTCGATGGTCGACGACGATACCGCCGCCGTCATCATGGAGACCATCCCCGCCACCGCCGGCTTCCCCATCCCGCCCGACGACTGGTACCCCTGCATCCGCCAGCTCTGCGACGAACGTGGCGTCATCCTTATCCTGGACGAGGTGCAGGCCGGCCTCGGCCGCACCGGCCGCCTCTGGGCCTTCGACGAGTGGGGCGCCGTGCCCGACATCCTGGTCCTGGGCAAGGGGATGAGCGCCGCCGTCTACCCCCTCTCCTCCGCAACCTACCGCCAGCACCTCCAGAGCTTCTTCGACGCCGACGCCTTCGCCCACCTCTCCAGCGCCGGCGGCTCCGACCTGGCCTGCCTCACCTGCCTGGCCATGCTGGACGAGGTCACGAAGCCCGGCTTCCTGGACCACGTCCGCGCCATGGGCGACCGCTTCGCCGCCGGCTTCGAGGCCCTCCGCGAGAAGCACCCGGGCATCCTCAAGCGCTGGAACCAGCGGGGGCTGATGATCGGCGTGGTGATGGCGAACCAGGAGTGCGGCCCCAGGATGGTCCGCGCCCTGGCCAAGCGGGGCGTCATCTCCATATTCGCCGGCTACAACCCCGAGATCCTCCAGCTCATGCCGCCGCTCATCATCCAGCCCGATGAGGTGGACGAGGTGCTGGACGCCCTCGACGGCGCCCTGGGCGAGGTGGGCCAGCGCCTGGGCCAGGGCGCCGTCTCCCGGAGCAAACACGCCCAACAGACGTAACGCACTCGAGATTCTGGGGGAGACCTGGGGGTTGTTCGGCATCCCTCGCCTAGTCTAGCTATCCAGTTCGCAAGGTCTGCAGTCGGGCTCTTCGCGCGCGTGAATTCTTGACAACTTTTCCCACCTGTGGTATAAACGGCCCCGGTCTAAGATTGGGGTGCGCCAATGCCACCTTCCTTACGTGTCCTGGCCGGAGCTGGCTTCACGACTGCGCCCGTCAGCCCCGCCGCCGATGGCCCACTTACCTGGCTAGCGCCTCCGTAGGGGTGGGCTACCGCCTAGCTCATTAAGAGGAGGGTCCCATGCGATTCGCAATCCTCGTCCTCCTCCCGACCGCCGTCCTCGCCGCCTGCCGCGGAGGAGGCGGGGAGCCTGGTGCCACCCTCAGCCCGTCGCCCGCTGCCGCCCCGGCCTCGCCCACCCCCACGGCCGCGGCCAGCCCCGGCGCGCCGGGAGAGGTGGACGTCCGCGACCTCTTACTTCGGGCGGACGAAGTGCCGACGGCCTTGGCCCGTCTCGGGGAACCGTTCGTAGCGACGGGCGACGAGTTCGCCGAAGACTACTTGGGTCCCGACGCCGAGGGCGACGTCACCCAGAAGCAGGTGAAGGCGTGGGAGGTAATCGGCGTAGCGGCGTTCTATGCCGCCCCGCCCACGGGCAGCGGAACGGCAGCTGACCTGTTCGCTATGCAGGTCACGCTCAGCGAGACGGAGGGCGGAGCGGCGGCGTTCCTTTCCTACAACACGAACGCCATAGAAGGTGCGATCGAGACAGAAGAGACCGACCAAGGGCGCGATGTGCTGACATTGATGGAGGTGTCCGAACCCGTAGTCGGGCAAGACTCGGCAACGTTCTACTACGTCAGCGAAGACCGAGACAATGGCATCCGGTTCGAAGGATACGTCGTCTTCTTCCGGCGCGACCGGGCCGTGGCTCTCATTCAGGTTCAGGCGCCGGAAGGCAACGTGACGCTGGAACAGGTGACTGGCCTCGCGGAGAAGCTAGACGGGCGAATCCAGGAAGGGCTGCAGTAGCGCGCCGGTAAGGTTTCAGCGTAGAGGTGTGCGGAGCCCTAGGAGCTGACGCGACTTGTGCGCAGTTGCCCGTTGCGCTGGAGCTGAGGAAGGGTGAGCCAGAAGGATTACACACAATTGGCAATGGTGGCGGCGGTGCTCACTCTCGCGTTAGCCGCCAGCGCCTGCCGCGGCGCGGGCGGCCCGCAGGCCACCCTCACGCCGTCGCCCGCTGCGGCCCCGCGCTCGCCCACGCCCACGGCGGCGGCAACCTCGACGGCCGTCGCCAGCGAGACGCTCGCCTTCATCCGTGACGGCGATGTCTGGCTGATCAACGCCGACGGGAGCAACGAGCGGGCGCTCGGCCTCCAGGGCGTCCTTTCCTTCTTGTGGGTCTCGCGCGACGAGCTCGATGTGGTCGCTCGGGCTGAGCCGCCCATGCACCTCCTGGTCGACCTCGACGGCAACGTCCGTGAGTTGTTGTTCCCCGGCGACTTCGACGTGTCTGGCGGTCTCTCGACTGCCCACGCACGCGGCTCATGGTCTGCTGACGGAAGCCTCTTCGCTGTGCCCGTCAACGATCGCCTCGTCGTATACGACCGGGACGGCAAGCAGGTCCGCCAGCTTGAGGTGGAACCGACGCCGGTCCTGGACGACCCCAGAGGCTCCTGCGACGAAAGCGGCATCAAACGAGAGAACGCCGTCAACGTGCTAGGCTCGCCGGTATTCACCCCCGACGGCAAGAGCGTACTGGTCGCCGTATTCTGCGGCGCCTACGGCACCACGGAGGGTGACCTCGGCTTTCCGCGCAATACCTACGCTCGCCTCTACAGGGTATCGCTGGACGCCGGGGCGGTGGAGGCGCTGCTCCCCCTCAGTACCAACCTGCGCTCGGACTCACGCCCCCGTCTGTCCCCGGACGGCTCCCGGGTAGCCCTGGCCGACTCAAGCTACGATAGCATATGCAGCGTTAGTTTCGACTTCTCGGTGGCGAACGCCCATGGCAGTGACGTCCCGGTCTCGCCCCTACGCGACCTAGAAGAGCTTTACCGGCAGGCCGACTTCACGGACGTGGGCGGCGGTGTCCTGGGCGGCGTCGTGGGTTTCGATTGGTCCCCTCAAAGTAACGCCATTGTGACTAGCGTCGATGCAGCGATCTGTAGGGGCTTCCAGCCTCAGACAGCTCTCACCGGCTTGTATCTCCAGAAGCTGGACGGCTCGCCTGGAAAGCGGCTGCTCGAGGGGCCGACGCACTCGCCCGCGTGGTCTCCGTCCGGCCGGTACGTCGCCTTTGTGTCTGGCAGATGGTTCGGGGAGGTCAGCGAGCCGCCTCTGATTCGCCTTCTCGACTTCAACACTGGCGAAGCGGTCTATCTGACTAAGGGCTCTGACCCCGCCTGGCAGCCGCAACCGTAGGAGGTACGCCATGAGATACGCGATCACGCTGCTCGTCCCGCTCCTCGCCCTCCTCGCCGCTTGCGGGGGCGGCAGGCCCAATGCCACCCTCACCCCGTCGCCCGCTGCGGCCCCGGCCTCGCCCACCCCTACGGCCGCGGCCAGCCCCGGGGCGCTGGCGGCAGGCAAGATCGCGTTCGCCCGGCGCGGCGGGATCTACGTCATGAACCCGGATGGGAGTGGGCAAACGAACTTGACGAAACATCGCACGGCCGACACATGGCCGGCCTGGTCGCCCGACGGTTCCAAGATCGCGTTCACAAGCTATCGGGACGGCAACGACGAGATCTACGTGATGAATGCGGATGGGAGCGCGGTGACTCGGCTCACCGACAACCCCGCGCTCGACCAAGATCCCGCGTGGTCACCCGACGGGACCAATATCGCTTTCACCAGCGACCGGGACAGAGCCCACGAGCAGATATTCGTCATGAATGCCGACGTCAGCGGCGTAACCCAGCTGACGGACTTGTCCTTAAGCAACAGCAACGCGGAGCCCGCCTGGTCGCCGGATGGCTCGAAGATCGCCTTCACCAGCTTCGTCCAGAACAAAAACACCTACGAGATCTACGTCATGAATGCGGACGGCAGCGCTCCGACGAACCTCACCGAGCACGAGGGAAACGATAGTGAAGCCGACTGGTCGCCGGACGGATTCCGGATCGTCTTCCTTCGCGATTCCGGGGCGGAAGGAAACCTGGAGATCTACGTGATGAATGCCGATGGGAGCGGCGTGACGCGCCTCACCAACGATCCCGCGTACCAGTCCTTTCCCGCGTGGTCACCAGACGGCACCAAGATCGTCTTTGAGAGGCAGCGCGCCGCCACCAATGACCTGTATGTGATGAACGCGGATGGTAGCGGCCAAACCAGGCTGACCGCCATGGGCGCCCTCGCGGACTGGCAGCCGCAACCATAGGAGGTACGCCATGCGATACGTAATCCCGCTCGTCGCTCTGCTCGCCCTCCTCGCCGCCTGCGGGGGAGGCGCAGGCCCCCCACAGGGCACACCCACCCCGTCGCGCGCTGCGGCCCCGGGCTCGCCCATCCCCACCGCCTCGGCCAGCCCCGGGGCGCCCGGAGAGGTGGACGTCCGCGACCTAGCGCTACGGCCGCAAGACGTGCCCGGGGAACTGGGACAGCTCGGCCGGCCGCAGGTTTTCACCGCCGAAGAGTTCTTCGCGGACCAACTGACCAGCGGCGAGATAACGGAGGCGGACATCGCTGATTGGGGCGTGCTGAGCGCGGCCCTTCAGGTGTATAACAGCCCCCCGCAGCCGTATCCCGCCGAGGGCGCTCAGTTGATGGCGGCCAGCGTCGTTCTCCATGGGACCGCCGACGGCGCCGAGGCTTTCCTTGCGGTCGCCAGGGAAGACTTGGACAGGAGCCGAGTTGAGGAACTGGAGGCCTTCCCGGGCCGGGAACTGCTGGAGTACCAGGACCTGGCTGTCGACCAGCTCCCTGGGGACGAGGCACGTTTTATCCGGTACGTCTCAGACGGCGCGGCAAGGCTCGAGGCGTACGAGGTGATTTTCCGGCGCGACCGCGTCTCGGCCCATGTTCAGGTCAGGGCCCCCGAGGGCAACGTGAGCTTGGAACAGGTGGTGGGCATAGCCCAGGCCCTGGACAGCCGCATCCAGGACGGCCTAGGATGAGCACGACCGGCGAGCCACCGGCCTAACCTCCGTTGAAGCACAACAGTCCCCAGATCGGCGACCCTGACGAAGAGCCCGAAATAGACCCTCGCCAGGCCCTGTCCGCCCTCGGCTACAAAGACATCTCGGAGCCACGGCGGGTGCGGGGCGGCTGGGACACCCTCCTCTGGCGCTTCGCGACCCCCGACGGCAGCGAGCACTCCCTGCGCATCCATTACCTTCCGCGCCGCGAAGAGTTCGCCTGGCGGGAGCGGCTGGCTATGGAGGCCTGCGCTCGCGCCAATTTTCCGGCTCCCCGCGTGGAAACCGTCGGCGAGGTGGGCGGCCTGCCGGCGATGGTACTTTCCTGGTGCCCGGGCCGGCCCATCCTTGCGTTCGTGGAGAAGAAGCCGTGGCAGGTGTGGCGGCTGGGCAAGCTGATCGGCCGGACGCAAGCCCAACTGCACGCGGTCCCGCCGCCGAAGGAATTCTTGGCCTCGGCCCCCGCCGACTGGATCGGGCGAGTCCGCGACGAGTACACGGACCTGGCGGAGCACGCCTCCTCGTTCGGCTTGGCCGTCACATCCCTCACGCACATGGACTACCACCCCCTTAACATCATCAGCGACGGGCAGGTGGTCACCGGCGTTGTCGACTGGGCCTACGCCGCCGCCGGCGACCCCCGCGCCGACCTCGCGCGCACTGTTATCACCATCCTGGCTGCGCCGGCGCCGCCCGGCCCCACCCGTCCCCTCATCGACCTCCTGCGCAGGGTCGTCCTGCGGGCCTACCGCGCCGGCTACGAGGGAATCGCCGGGCCGATGCCGGACTACCGGCCGCTGATGGCCTGGGCCGGCGCGACTCTCCTGGCGGAGATCGAGCTCGTGATCGATAAGCCCAACGTCTGGGGCACGCAGGAGGACGTCCAGAAGTTCCACCGCCTGGTGGACGTCTGGGCCCGCCGGGCCGGCGTCCGCTGACGCACGGCCAGCCCCGCTCGTCCTGAGCCTGTCGAAGGGCGAGCAGTGTCGGCGCGGTCCCGTCATTCCGAGCGAAGCGAAGAATCTCGCGCCCATCAGACCCTCGCTGCGCCTGCTTGACGGCGGGCTCTGCTCAGGGTGACAGGTGCGCCCTCTTTACTTGCGAGCCGCCAGGCCATAAAGTTTACCCCCGGAAGGTCGCCCCTTGGCCCACCACGACGGCTTCGCCCACTATCACGCCGACATCAACGGCCTGCGCTACCACTACGTCCGCGAAGGCGCCGGCCCGCCCCTGCTCCTCGTCCACGGCTGGCCCGGCTTCTACTACGAGTGGCACCTGGTCATCGAGCCGCTGGCCCGGCGCTTCGACGTCGTCGCGCCGGACATGCGCGGCTACGCCTACACCGATAAGCCCGACCTGCCGCCGGAAGAGGGGTACGCGGACGCCGCCTTCGCGGAGGACATCCGCTCACTGCTGGACCACCTCGGCTGGGAGAAGGCGAGCATCGTCACCCACGACTTCGGCGCCGTGTGGGTGCAGCGCTTCGCCCGCACGTACCGCGACCGGGTCGACCGGCTGGTCCTGATCAACCCGCCCTATCCCGGCATCGGCATGCGCTGGCTGGAGCCCGGGCACGTCCGCGAGGTGTGGTACCAGATGTTCCACCAGCTCCCGTGGGCGGAAGACCTGGTGGGCTCCAGCCCCCGCGCCACGGAGCTGTACCTGCGCCACTTCCTCTCCCACTGGTCGCACGACAAGGACCTCTGGACTGACGAGGAGGTCGCCGAGTACGTGGAGGCGTTCTCGCAGCCGGGAGCCCTGCGCGGCGGCTTCAACTGCTACCGCGCCGTCTTCCGCACCTTCGGCCAGGGCCAGCAGGGCGACCCGAAGATCTACGCCCCGACCCTGGTCCTCTGGGGCGAGGACGACGCCATACTGCCCGTCGCCTGGAGCGATAAGCTGGCCGACTTCTTCCCCAACCACACCCTCAAGCGCGTCCCCCGGTGCGGCCACTTCATGATGCGGGAGGCGCCCGACCTGCTGGTGGGCGAGACGGCCGAGTTCATTCTCGGCGGCGGGGCCAAGTGAACGCCATGCTCATCGACGAGTTTCTCCCCGAATACGACTTCCATGAGCGCCACGCGACCGTCGTTCGCGCTCCCGCGGATGCCGTCCGCCGCTCCGCCGAGGAGTGGCGTCCGGCCGACTCCTTCCTCTGGCGGCTGCTGTTCCGCCTGCGCGGCCTCGGGTCGCCAGGCGGCACGCTGCGGGAGTGGGCCGAGGCCAGCGGCTTCCTCTGTCTCGCTGACACGGCAGGGGAGCTCGTCTACGGCCAGGCGGGGCGCTTCTGGGCCTTCGACGAACGGGAGGCGCTGGTCAGCCCTAGAACGGCGGAAGAGTTCCGCCGGTTGGACGACCCCCGCTATGCCATCGCGGCTATGAACGTGCGTTTCGAACCCCTGTCCCCCGACCGGACGCGCCTTTACACCGAGACCCGCGTCCGCGCCCTGGGGCCCGCGGCCAGGCGGCGGTTCAGGCTGTACTGGCTCCTGATCCGCCCCTTCAGCGGCCTCCTCCGCCGCGCCATGCTAGGGGGCATCGAGGCCAGGGCCGTCCGTTTCCACGCCCATATATAGTGCGGGATGTAGGTCACGGCCCTAGCCGTGATCGGTCGAGGCTAGGGCCTCGACCTACAGGAAGCCGATGAGAACCTGAAAGGAGCACTTACATGCGAGTCGAGACCGGCCTTCTGGGCCGCAGCCTTCCGCAGATCGCCGAGTGGGCGAAGCGGGTGGAGGACACCGGCTTCGACGGCGTGATCACGCCGGAGACGGGCCACGACCCCTTCTTCCCTCTGCTCATAGCCGCCGAGCACACCAGGCGGATGACGCTGGGAACAGGAGTAGCGATCGCCTTTCCCCGCAGCCCGTTCGTGGTGGCGCAGATCGCCTGGGACCTGCAGCAGTTCTCCGGCGGCCGCTTCCTCCTGGGCCTGGGCACGCAGGTGAAGGGCCACAACGAGCGCCGCTACTCCACGCCCTGGCCCGCCCCGCCCGGCCGCCGTCTGAAGGAGTACATCCTCTGCCTTCGCTCCATCTTCACCACCTTCCAGAACGGCGCCCGGCCCGACTTCCAGGGCCGACACTACCAGTTCACCCTCATCTCGCCCTTCTTCAACCCCGGCGCCATCCAGCACCCCCACATCCCTATCTACATCTCCGCCGTCAACGCTTACATGTGCCGCCTCGCCGGGGAGCTGTGCGACGGCATCCGCCTCCACGGCTTCAACACCCTGAAGTACACCAGGGAGGTCATCCTCCCCAACCTCGAGGCCGGCGCGAAGAAGGCCGGCCGCGCGCTGTCCGACATAGACATCGTGGGCGCCGGGTTCATCGTCGCCGGGCGGAACGAGGAGGAGATCGAGCGGGCGAAGCAGCCGGTGAAGCAGCAGATCGCCTTCTACGGCTCCACCCGCACCTACATGCCGGTGCTGGAGGCCCACGGCTGGGGCGAAGCCGGCATGCAGCTGCACCGTCTCTCGATGGAGGGCCGCTGGCAGGACATGACCAGCCTCATCACGGACGAGATGGTGGACGAGTTCGCCGTGGTGGGCACGCCGGAGGAGATCGTACCGAAGCTGAAGGAGCGCTGGGGCGGCATCATCACCTCCGTCACCTTCGGCCTCGGCCTCCCCGACGGCGACCAGGGCGAGCGCCTGCGGGCGATGATCCAGGAGCTGAAGAAGGCGTAGCGCCAACCCGGCCTCGCATGGTCAGCGACCTCCTCGTTGAGCTGGGTGGCCTCAGCTTCCACTACCGCCACTGGGGCGGCCGGGGGCGGCCCGTGGTGCTCCTGCACGGCCTCGCCTCCACCAGCCACATCTGGGACCTGACGGCGCCGCTGCTCGCGCGACGCTTCCGCGTCGTCGCGCTGGACCAGCGGGGCCACGGCGAGAGCGCCAAGCCCGACCACGGCTACGACTTCGACACGGTTACCGGCGACCTCCGCGCCTTCGTAGCGGCCCTCGAATTCGAGCGGCCGGTCCTGGTGGGGCATTCGTGGGGCGCCAGCGTCGCCCTCCGCTACGCCGCCGGCCACCCTGACGGCGTGCCGGGGCTAGTGCTGGTGGACGGCGGCGTTATCGACCTCTCGGCGGTGATGACCTGGGAGCAGGCAGAGGAGGAGATGACGCCGCCGCCCATCGACGGCGTGCCGGCGAAGCAGCTCCTCGCCGCCGTCCGGGGGCTCGCTTACTTCCGCGAGATCTGGTCGCCTGAGTTCGAGCGCATGTTCCTGACCAACTTCGAGGTTAGGGAAGACGGTACGATATGGCGGCGTCTGCCCGTCGAGCACCACATGAAGGTCGTCCGCGCCCTCTACGACCTCTCCCCGTCGCAGCTCCTCCCCCTGGTGCAAAGCCCGGTGCTCATCGTCGTAGCCAGCCGCAAGCCCCAGGGAGAGCGGGAGGAGCGCTGGCAGCGGTACCGCCGGGAGGGGCTGGAGAGCGCCGCACGGCTGCTACGGCAGTGCGAGACGGTGGTGATGGAAGACACGATCCACGATATCCCCGTCCACCGGCCGCGGGAGCTGGCGGCCGCTATCGAGCGGTTCGCGGGGGGCCTGGCCTAGGCCCTAGTAGCCCTGGGCGGCCGGGACGCCCTGCCCCTGCTCTACCATGAAGAGGCGGAACGCCTGCTCGAAGGACTGCGCGTCCAGGACGGGCTGGCGGCCATCGAAGCGCGCGCTCTCAATGATGATCTGGACGATGTTGCCGGCGTAGGCGGCGCGGGGCGCGCTGGCCGGCTGCCCAAACAGCGTCTCCACCACGTGCCCGACGGCGCCGTCGGCGACCTGCACCTCGTGCGCCTCACAGAAGCGGCGCAGTGTCTCCGCGAACTCCTCGCGCGAGGGGTTCGGTATCTCCACCTTGTAGAGGATTCGCCGCAGGAGGGCGTCGTCGCTCAGGCCTTCCATGGGGAGGCTGGTGGCGAAGAGCGTCTGCACGTCGAAGGGAACTTTGACCTTCTCCCCGGTGGCCAGGCTGAGGGTGTCCCAGCCGCGCTCCAGGGGGATGAGCCAGCGGGCCAGCAGCTCGCGGGCGTCCACCTTCTGTCGCCCGAAGTCGTCGACGACGAGGACGCCGCCCTGGGCCTTGATGTGGGGAGGCGCCTGGTAGAAGCGGGATATCGGGTCGTACGCCAGGTCCAGCGACTCCGTACCCAGCTCCGCCCCCAGGATCATAGCGGGCCGCCTTACCAGGACCCAGCGCCGGTCGCACTTGTACTCGTCCTTCATGGCGTTTCGCTCTTCCGCCTCCTCCACAGGCACGTGGATGGAGGGGTCGAAGACGCGGATGACCTGGCCGTGGGCGTAGATGGCGTAGGGGGTGGCCACCGTCCCGCCCACGTGGCGGGCGAACCGCTCCAGGATGCTGCTCTTGCCGTTCCCGGAGGGGCCGAAGAAGAGCACCGAGCGGCCCGAGCAGAGGGCCCTGGCCACGGCGTCCGCCACCTCCGGGGCCAGCACCAGGTCCGACAGCGACTCCTGGACGCTGCTCTGAGCCGTCAGATCCGTCTGTCGCGACTGTTGCCGCACCACCTCGGCGTACTGGTCCACGGGCACGGGGGCCGGCCCGGCGTAGCGGGTGCGCTCGAGCGCCTCCTGCACCCGTTCGCGGCCGCGGTCGGAGAGGCGGTATCGGTAGTTGCCGGTGTAGAGGTCGGACTGGCTGAGCACCTCCAGCAGGCGGTCCTGGCTGAGGGCACCCACCAGCTGCTGGACGACGGCGGGCGAGAGGCCGACCCGTCGCACGAGCTGGGCCGTGCTGGGGCTGCCGCTGTAATGGATGATCTTCAACACGAGGTCCGTGAGAAACGCCCGCGAGAGCCCAAGCGCCGCGACGCTGGCCGGCTGCGGGGGCAGCAGTTCCTGCAACTGGCGCTTCGCCTCCATGGTGGCGGTCATATTGCGCACGAACTCCGCCAGCCTGGGCTCGGGCCTCATCCCGCCGTTGGCCGGCTCGAAGGCGAAGTCATCGTCGTCGGGCAGTCCCTCTTCCAGGGGCTCGCGTTCGTTCTCCATCACTTGGCTCCTGACCGAAAAGCGACACGAGGGCTGACACCTGTGGTCGGCCTGATGGATAGACGTTCGGTACAGGGCCAGCGTTACGGAGGGTCGGGGAGGGCGGCGCCCTCGCCGGCGACGCCCTCGCTGACCAGCCGATCAATTTCCGCCTTGGAAAGGCCGGCGATGTCCCGCAGGATCTGCTCCGTGTGCTGGCCCAGACAGGGCGCCGGCGAACGGATAGCGCCCGGCGTCGCGGACAGGCGCCAGGCCACGCCCATGTAGTCGTGGGTGCCCGCCTCGGGGTGAGTAATGGGAGCCCAGAAGCCGAGCGACCGCAGCTGGGGGTCGGCCAGCAAGGTCTCGCCGCTGTGGAGGACGCCAGCGGCTATGCCCTTCGATTGCAGGGTTACCATCACGTCGGCCGGCTCTCTCGGCGCCATCCAGGCCGCGATCAGGGGGTCCATCTGTTCCTGGTTGCGCCACCGGCTCACCACGTCGGTGAACCGGGGGTCCCGCGCCAGGTCCGGGCGGCCCATAGCTTGGCAGAGGGCGGCCCATTGCCCGTCTGTCTCCACCGAAAGCGCCACCCAGCGCTCGTCGCGCTTCGTGACGCCGTCTTCTTCCCTCAGCCTCGGCGCGCAGGGATAGCAACCGTGAGGGGCGGCCGACGCGTGCCGGTTGCCGCGGGGGGCGGCCACGCGGCTGTTGAGGAAGTAGTCGATCACCGGGCCGGCCATCAGCCGCGCCGCCGACTCCCGGTGCGAGAGGTCGACGAACTGCCCGCGGCCGCTGCGGCGCCGGTGCACCAGCGCCGCCAGCACGGCGGCGGCCGCGTGCTGCCCGGCGATGGGGTCGCTGGCGTTGATGCCAATGTTCTCCGGCTCCCCCTCGCCGTAGCCGGTGACGGAAACGAGGCCGCTGAGCTGGTCGTTGGTAGCGCCGTAGCCGACGTAGTGGCTTTCCGGCCCCGTACAACCGAAGGAGGGCATCGAGAGCATGATCAGGTCGGGCCGGACGCGGCGGAGCTGGTCATAGCCGAGGCCGAGGCGGTCCATCACCCCCGCCGAGAAGTTCTCCACCACCACGTCGCTCGCGGCCACCAGGCGCTTGAACGCCGCCTTCCCCAGCTCGTGGCGGAGGTCAAGGCAGACGCCCAGCTTGTTGCGGTTGCGCTCGTTGAAGTAGCCGTGGCGGTTGTACGGCCGCTCGCCCGGCTCGTTGGCCGGGTAGCAGCCGTCGCCGGGGTTGCGGGGGCGGGCGGGCCCGCGGATGGGGTCGAACCAGCCGCGCGACTCCACCTTTATCACCTCGGCGCCCATGTCAGCCAGGAGACGGGTGCAGTGGGGCCCCGCCCACACGATGCTCAGGTCGACGATGCGGACGCCTTTTAGCGGCAGGCGGCCCATCCTACACGACCCCCGCCGCCGCCAGCCGCGCCAGCTCCTGCCGCGACACGCCCAGCTCCCCGCAGAAGACGGCTTCGTTGTGCTCCCCGAGCCGGGGCGCGCGCTCCGTCCGCCACGGCGTCCCCGACATCAGGAAGGGCGCACCCGGGACGGTAAGTCGCCCCAGCCGGGGGTGCTCGACCGCCTGGAAGAAGCCGCGCGCCTCCAGCTGCGGCGACTGCGCCAGGTCCTCGACGGTGCAGACGTAGCCGAAGGGGAAGCCGCGGGCCTGCGCCTCCCGGAACACGTCGTGGCGGCTGCGGTCGGCCAGCCAGCCCACGATGGCGGCGTGCATCTCGTCGGCATGCACAGTGCGGGCGGCCCAGCTGCGGAACTTGGGGTCGGTCAGCCCCAGCCAGTCCAGGAACGAGTCGTAGGTCTGCCCGAGGCCGGAGATCACCCCTACGTAGCCGTCGCGGCAGGGGTAGATCCCCCAGCCGGCCAGGCCGCCGAGGTTACCCATCCGCTTGCGCACGATCCTCCGGTACGACCAGATGGCCGGGGCATGCTCCATGATGGTGGTCGCGGCCTCGAAGACGGAGACGTCCACCCGCTGGCCCTCGCCGGACTCGAGGCGGTGGTAGAAGGCGGTGAGGGTAGCGACGCAAGCGAGCTGGCCGGCGGCGTACTGGGCCAGCGGCACCCCGACCATCAGCGGCTCGCGGGAGGGCTCGCCGGTCATGAAGGCGAGGCCGCAGAGCGCCTGGTATACGATTTCGCTGCCGGCGAAGTCGTGGTAGGGGCCGTCCCCCCCGAAAGAAGTGACGCTGGTGACGATGACCTCTGGCTTGACGGCCTGAATCGTCTCGTAATCCAGAGGCGAACCGCCCCCCGCTGTCGACGCTTCCTCGATCACGATGTCGGACGTCGCGGCGAGCTTGTGGAGCAAGGCCTGGCCGCTCCGGCCCGCCGTGTCCAGGGTCACGCTCTTCTTGCCGGCGTTGAGGTAGTGGAAGAGGCCGCTCCCCTCGCCGTCCGGGCGGTCTTCGGGAAACGGCCGCAGGCGGCGGGAGAAGTCGCCGGCGCCGGGCGGCTCGACTTTGATGACGTCGGCGCCCAGGCCGGCGAAGAGGTTGGTGGCGTACGGCCCAGCGACGCCCTGGGTGAGGTCGATGACGCGGAGGCCGTCCAGCGCTGCAGGCATAGCGTTCTTGGGAACGGGCAGGGCCATTCTAGCAGGGCCGGGGAGGGCCTGTCAGGAAGAGTTTGTAACTTGTCGCACAAAGTATTGACGGCAGGGAGAGCAGGTGTTATAAAATGCGCACACGAAAGCGGATAGGATTAATCAAAACTGTCGAATAGAAGAATAGAAAACGTTGTTCGCTTGACCTTCGCATGGAGATACCGCCTGTAGTAATAGACCGCCTTCCCCTCTACGCGCGGGCGCTGGACATGCTGGACCGGGAGGGGAGGCAGGTGGTGAGCTCGCAGGAGCTGGGCGCCCGGCTCGGAGTCACCCCGGCCCAGATACGCAAAGACCTCAGCTACTTCGGCCGCTTCGGCAAGCAGGGCCGGGGCTACACCGTCCGCCGCCTCCTGGACGAGCTACGGCAGATCCTAGGGCTGGACCGGCAGTGGCGCATGGTCCTCGTCGGCGTGGGGCGCCTCGGGCGGGCCATCCTGGGCTACGAGGGGTTCGCGCCGCAGGGGTTCCGCATCGTCGACGCGTTTGACGCCAGCCCGAAGACGGTCGGCCAGCAGATGGGGAACCTGGTGGTGAAAGACGTGGAGGACCTGGAGTCGGCCCTGAGCCAGGACCGGGTGGACATCGGCATCGTCGCCGTGCCCGCCGAGACGGCCCAGCAGGTGATCGACTCGCTGGTAAAGTGCGGCGTCCGCTCCATCCTGAACTACGCGCCCATCGCCGCCCAGGTGCCGCGGGGCGTGCACATCAAGCGGATCGACCCGGTGCTGGCGCTCCAGAGCATGACCTACCACCTCAAGCGGGACGTGCCGGCCGCGAAGTAGCGGAGGGCACGAAGACGAAGACAGCCGCGGCATCTGCCGCGGCTGTGGCATTCCGAAAGGCCCGGCTCAGAAGCTGGCGAACCACTCCCCCTCGGGCGGGCGGGCGCGTTTGATCAGGTCCAGGTGCTCGAGGGCGATGCCGGCACCGATGGCCACGCAGTCGGTGGGGTTATCGGCTATGTAGCAGGGGATGCCGATCTCCTGCGTGATGAGGCGGTCGATGTTGCGGAGGAGGGCGCCCCCTCCCGTCAGGACAATGCCCCGGTCCACCACGTCCGAGGCGAGCTCCGGCGGCGTCCGCTCCAGCACGGAGCGGATGGCGCCGATGATCGCCTGGAGGGCGTCCTGCATCGCCTGGCAGACCTCGATGGAGGTGACGGTGACGGTCTTGGGGAGGCCGGTGATCTGGTCGCGGCCACGCACCGAGTAGGTCAGGTCCTCCTCCATGGGGACGGCGCTGCCGATGGCGATCTTCAGCTCCTCCGCCGTCCGCTCGCCAATGAGCAGGTTGTGGCGGCGCTTCACGTAGTTGGTGATCGCCTCGTCCAGGCGGTCGCCGGCCACGCGGACGGACTCGCTGACCACGATGCCGTACATGGAGATCACGGCCGCCTCGGTCCGGCCGCCGCCGATGTCCACGATCATGTGCCCGTGGGGGGCGGCGACGGGGATGCGGGCGCCGATCGCCGCCGCCAACGGCTCCGGCACGACGTTCGCCGGGCGCCTGGCGCCAGCGGCCTCGCAGGCGTCCTGCACCGCCCGCTGCTCGACGCCGGTGACGCCGGCGGGCACGCAGACCATCACCTCCGGCTTGATGAGGGAGAAGCGGCCGGTGATTTTGCCGATGAAGTAGCGGAGCATCGCCTCGGTGGTCAGGTAGTCGGCGATGACGCCGTCGCGCATGGGGCGGATGACTTGGATGGCGCCGGGAGTGCGGCCCAGCATCTCGCGCGCGTCGTTGCCCACGGCGACGATGGTATTGTCCCGCTGGGCGACGGCCACGACGGACGGTTCGTTGATGACGACGCCGCGGCCCTTGACGTAGACGAGCACGTTGGCCGTACCCAGGTCGACTCCTATGCGCCTACCGAACAAATCATAGCCTCTCTACGACGGCGCCCAGGCCGCGCAGCTTCTCGTCGATGCACTCGTAGCCGCGGTCCACATGGTAGATGTCCGAGATCTCCGTACGGCCGCTGGCCGCCAGCCCCGCCAGCACCAGCGCCGCCCCCGCCCGCACATCCAGGGCCCTCACCTTCGCTCCCATCAGAGGGGTCGGCCCGCTGATGATAGCGGTAGTAGTGCCTGTTGTCACTACTTCGGCGCCCATTTTCCGCAATTCCGTTACGTAAAGCAATCGGTTGTCGAACACCCGCTCGTGGACGTAGCTGACGCCACGCGCCTGGGTCAGGAGGACGGCCATGGGCGCCTGGAGGTCGGTGGCCAGGCCGGGATAAGGCAACGCCTGCATCGTCGTCGCCCGAAGGTCGCCCCCGGAGCGGAGGCGGAGGGTGTCCTCCCCCTCTTCCACGTGTACACCAACCTCCCGCAGCTTGGCGATGAGCGAGAGCAGGTGCCCCGGGTTGGCCGCGCGCACCTCCACCTCGCCGCCGGTGACGGCGGCGGCAATGGCGTACGTCCCCGCCTCCAGCCGGTCGGGGATGATGCGATGGGTCACGCCGCGGACGCGCTCCACCCCCTCGATCTCGACGGTATGGGTGCCGGCGCCGTTAATGCGGGCGCCCATCTTCGTCAGCATATCGGCGAGGCCGGAGACCTCCGGCTCGGCGGCGGCGTTGATGACCGTGGTCTTGCCGGGGGCCAGGCAGGCCGCCAGCATCAGGTTCTGCGTCCCCAGCACGCTGGGGTAGTCCATAAACACGCGCGCTCCCCGCAGCCCCTCCGTCTCCGCCACGAACTTGTCGCCCTCGCGGCCGACCTTCGCGCCCAGGGCCTCGAACCCCTTCAGGTGCACGTCGATGGGCCGCTGGCCGATGACGTCGCCGCCGGGCGGGGCGCAGGCGGCCCGGCCCAGGCGGGAGAGGAGCGCCCCCATCACCAGGAAGCT
>JACOUE010000080.1 GCA_016178045.1 Chloroflexota bacterium | reverse complement strand
CCCTGGCTTCGTCGCTCGCGGTAGGAGCTTCGTTGGCGACACTGGTCGTGGCCCTGTGGCTCGTGTGGAGGCTCCGCGGCGGAGAGGACCGCGGCCGCGCCCTTCTCGTTGCCGCGGCCGCTACGGTCCTGGCGAACCCGCATATGCATGTTCAGGACCTGGTCGTACTCGCCCTGCCCGCCGCCGTCCTGCTCGTGGCGCGTCGCGGGTGGCTGGACGTCGCGGTACCAGCCCTCTTCGTGCCTCTGCCCGCCGTCGCTCTGACGGGGCTCAACCTGATGACTCCGCTGCTCGCCGGGCTCCTGTGCTACCTGGCGCTGGAAGAGGCCGGCGTCGCGAGGCGGCTAGCCACCGGGTGGCAGCTAGCCCGTCGGGTCAAGTGGCAGGGAGGGAGGCCGGTGCTGGTCCCCGCTAGAGCGTGAATGGAATCTGGCGGGAGTGCATGGGAGTCGAACCCACCCGGGACGGTACTGCCGCCCCGCAACGGTTTTGAAGACCGATCCCTATTGTCCCGGCCGGTCCCGGGATGTCACGCCAGTGCCAGTTTTGTATCTGAAATCGGTCGGCTCCATCCCGTTTTGGCCCTCTCGATCCCGCGGCTGCTAACCAAGTTGGTTAGCAAAAGGTTAGCAAATGCTGAGAGCCTTATCATTTAGCCTGCGCCGGGCCATGAGTGATCATTTGGTTCATTCAACGAATGTTGCCTGTTTCTCAACTGACTAGATAGCACAAGGTTCGGGCCGCTAGCGGTCTTGCCAGGCCACTTCGAACAGTCGCACCGGGTCTTCGAACCCCCGCAGCGCCACGTCGCCCCGGTCGGCGAAGAGAAAGCCCTTGCCCGCCACCAGCTGCCGCACCACGTCCGAGGCCAGGACCTCGCTCCCCTTGGCCTGGGCAGCGATGCGGGCGGCCACATTCACCGTCGTGCCGAACAGGTCGTCCTGCTCCGCGATGGGCTCACCGGCGTTGAGGCCCACCCGCACTCGCAACGGCACCGGCGCCGTCTCGTTCTGTTCGGCGAAGGCCCTCTGGACGGCGATGGCGCACTCCAGGGCGCTGGTGGCTGAGGAGAAGGAGGCCATGAAGCCGTCCCCCATCGCCTTTACCTCGGTGCCGCCGTGGGCGCGCAGCGCCTCCCGCACCAGGCGTTCATGTTCGCGCAGGACGTCCCGCGCCCCGGCGTCGCCCAGCCGCTGCGTGAGCGCCGTCGAGCCCTCCACGTCGGTGAAGAGGACGGTACGAAAGGCGCCGGCGGCGACGGCTGGAGAAGGCATGAGCGCCTCGGCCTCTGCTGCGACCTTCTGCATGCCCAGCTCTCGTGCCGTCGCCAGGGCCTGCGACAGGAGCGCCTGCGCCTTCTCGCGGTCCCCCGGCTCGCCGCGGGCGAGGAGCATCCTTGCGTATTCGTACCGAGTGTGGGCGAGCCACGGAGGCGAGCGCATCTTCTCGTGCATCTCCAGGGCGTCCTCGAAATGGCGCTGCGCTTCCCGCCAGCGGCCCATGGTGGTCGCCAGCAGTCCGAGGTAATGGGGGACGGAGCCCTGGTAGGCGACAAGCGTTGCCGCATGGTAGGCGGCGCAGGGCAGAAGTAGGTCGTACAAAATAGCCGACCTTGGGACGTCGCCGAGGGTCACGCAGACCTCGACAAGCATGGCTACCGCGCTTATCCAGCCTTGCCAGGGCAGATCAGCGAAGTTGTTTGACGCTAGCGGCTCGAAGGCGGCGCGGGCCTCGGATTCTCGCCCGAGGCGTGCATGGAGGCGGGCCGTAGCGCACTGCAAGTAAGGGACAGCTTGGCGCTGGGCGGAGAACGCCCGCAACGCCCCCTCTATCTCGTGGAGCCGGCCCTGGTGGTACCGCAGTTGGACCACGTGTGCGGCGAAGAACGCCTCCGCGCCCGAATACACGCGCCGGCCCATGCTTAAGGTCTCGAACGCCAGGCGCTCTGCCTCGTCAAAGCGGCCATCGATGAGAGCCCCCAGGACATGGTAGGCGGCAGCGTTCCAGAGCCACAGAGGAAGCCGGGACTCTTCCGCCAATGCGTCGTAAGTCTTAATGACCGCGTCCAGCCCTTCCCGGTTGCCCAACACGAGCATGTCGCCTACCATGCAGTCTTGTCCCAGCAGCGCCAGTTCGCGGTCCTGACACTGTTCGGCCAACATCACAATCTCCCTCGACGCAGCGAAGGACTCTTCAAGGTGCGGGCCACGAGACTCCCATCTGGCGGCGAGGGCGTGAACCAAGCAGGCCGCGTCTTGGGTCCGCCGAGCGATCTCGACAGCCGTTTGGGTTATGGCCAGCACTCTTTCATGAGAGCCGGGTTGCCACAGGAGATCACGAGCGAGCCGGGCCAGCACCCTGGCGCGGAGGGTGCTTTCCGCAGCGCCGGAGGCTGACAGGGCCTTATCGGCGTCATTCAAGAGGTTGAGTTGCTCTCGGTCGACGACGCCTATGTCGGTCCAGGCACCTGCATAGCCAAGAGCCGCGCGGGCCAGTCGCTCGGCCGCTCCCACCTTGCGCGCCACATCCGCCGCTTGCAAGAAGATTCCCTTCGCCTTCGGCGTGTCGCCCGACTTTGACCAAGCGTCTCCGAGCGCCAGCAACAGCTCGCAGCGGAGCCCCTCGTCCGGCTCGTCCTTGAGGTCGAGGGCCTGGAGGGCCATCTCGTACAGCCGCGCCGCCTCCTCGTAGGCCAGGAGGCCGAGCGCGCGGTCACCAGCACGGCGCGCGTAGTCGATCGCCTTGTCTACCGTCCCGCCGACGATCGCCTGGAAGAAGTGATGGGCCAGCTCGGCGAGGCGCAGATCGAGGTCGGCCGCGTGCGTGCGTTCGATCGCCTCGCCCACCTCGCGATGGAGGCGGACCCGCCGCGTCATGGGCAGTTCGTCGTACAGCGTCTCCCGGATGAGCGCGTGGGAGAAGCGAAAGGCTCCGACAGCGCCCGCCGCCTCGTCGATGAGATGAGTGGTCACCGCTTCGTCCAGCGATTCCAGCACGTGATCGTCCTTCAGCTCGGTCACCCGCTCCAGGACGTTGAGGCCGAACTCGCGGCCGATGACCGAGGCAACGCTCAGGGCGTTTCGGCAGCCGGTCGATACGTGGTCAAGCCGGCGGGCGATGACCTCACGGACGCCCTGAGGTATGGCCAGCTTCCATCCGGCCGCTTCGAGGCGGTCCAGACGGCCCTCCGCCGCCAGCAGGTGCACGATCTCTTTCACGAAGAACGGGTTGCCCTCGGTCTCCCGGTGGACGGCGTCCACCAGCGCCGCCAGCGGCTGGATCCCGGCGTTGATCTCGATGAAGCGAGCGACCTCCGGCTCGGCGAGGCCGCCGAGCTGGACGCGGCAGGCCGGGTGCTCACGCGACAGCTCGCCCAGGGTTGAAGCCAGGGGATGGCTGCGGTCCACCTCAACGTCACGATAGCTGCCGAGAACCATCAGCGCCGCGCCCTTCATCTCACGCGACAAGAACTCCAGGAGAAGCAGCGACGGCTTATCGGCCCAGTGCAGGTCATCGAAGACCAGGACCAGGGGCCGGCGGCTACTGGCGTTCTTGAAGAAGCGAGCGATGCTGTCGAAGAGGCGGAAGCGGGCCTGCTCCGACTCGAGGCCGACGGCGGGCGGCAGGTCCGGTAGCTGCTCTCGCACTTCCGGCACGACCTCTGCTATGTCGGCGGCGCCTGGGCCCATGATCGACATCAGCTCTTCGGCCTCGCGGTCGGCGACGTAGGAGCGAATGATCTGAACCCAGGGCCAGTAGGCGGGGGCGCCTTCCCCCTCGTAGCAGCGGCCCCACAGCACCTCGGCCCCCCGCAGGGCGGCGTAGGTCGAGAGCTCTTGCGCCGTCCTCGTCTTGCCGATCCCGGGCTCTCCCACCAGCATCACCAGCCGCCCGCGGCCGGAGAGGGCGTCGTCAAGCGCGGCCCGCACCGTCCCGACCTCCTCCTCCCGCCCGACGAAGGCGCCGTCGCCGGGGGCCGCGAGCGCTGGCGCCCGCAGCCTGCCCTCCCTGGTCTGGCGATGGAGGGCTTCCGTCTCCGCCGACGGTCCCACCCCCAGCTCCCGCTGCAGCGCTTCGCGGCAGCGCTCGTACTGGCGCAGGGCCCGCTGGCGGTCGCCGCCCTGGGCGTAGAGCCGCATCAAGGAGCGGTGGGCCTCCTCCTGCAGCGGGTCGCCCTTGAGCAGCTGCTCCAACCGCTCGACGGCCAGCGGCGTCCGCCCCCGCACTTCGTAGACCTGGCTCAGTTCGATGAGCAGTCGGTCGCGGAGGGCCTTCAACTCCTCCCGCTGGGGCTCCGTCCACTGCTCGTACAACTCCTCGGGGAGGAGGTCGCCGGCGTAGAGGGCCAGCGCCTCCTCGTAGAGGGCGGGGTCGGTGCGGACGGTGCGTGCCGCCCCGGCCCGGTCGCGGAACTCCTCCAGGTCGACCCAGGCCTCGGGCGACAGCGCCAGCATCTCCCCGGCGGCGCTCACCACGGGTAGCGGCACCCCTCGCGCCGCAAAGGCGGCGCGGAGGTAGTGCAGGTTCTTGCGCAGGTTGTTGGCGGCGGCGGCCGGGTCGAGGTCCGGCCAGAGGAGGTCCAGCACCTGCTCGCGGTGGAACCACGTCCCCTTGTTGAGGGCCAGGAGCGCCAGCAGGGCCGCCGCCTTGCGCCGGCTCCAGGTACGGTCGATTATTAGCTCTTCCCCCGCCCGCACCTCGAAGCGCCCCAGGAGAAAAACGCGTAGCCGCTCGGCCGTCTGCTCCGTCAAACCCGCCCCCGAAAACGCAGAAGTAAGTAGATGATAGCGAAACCCCAGCCAAATGCAAGCTCCCGCCGACGGATTTGCGGCCGTCGGCGGCCGGAGGGGGAGCAGGATCGCCGAAAAACTCCCGCCAGCTTCCCCGAAAAATGCCCCCAAGGAACGTTCAGGGAACGCTCAGGGAACAGCGGCGGCTTAGGGTGGGGTTCGACGTGAAGGCCAGCCCAACAGGAGGTGCAAACATGAAGACGATGCGATCCCTGGCACTAGCGGCGGCGGCCGTAATGGCTCTGGCCGCCCTGTTCCTTGCGAGCGACGCCGGCCAGGCGTCCCACGCCACTTTCAGCGTAGATTCCACGGGCGACGCCGCCGATGCCGCGCCCGGTGACGGCGTATGCGCCACCGCCGGCGCCGTCTGCACCCTGCGGGCGGCCATCCAGGAGGCCAACGCCCACGCCGGCACCGACACCATCAACTTCAGCATCAGCGGGACGATTGTGCTCGGTTCCACGCTGCCCAATATCACGGACCCGGCCGGACTGACCATTGACGGCACCGGTCAGAGCATCACCGTCAGCGGCAACAACAGTGTCCCCGTGATGATCGTCGACCCTGGCGCCACGCTCAACCTGCAAGACGCGACTATCGCCAACGGCCACGGCGGCATCTTCAACGACGGCGGCGGCATCTTCAACCGCGGCACGCTGGCGCTCACCGACAGCACCGTGAGCGGCAACCAGGCCTTTCGGGGCTCCGGCATCCGGAACGACGGCACGCTCACGGTTATCAACAGCAACATCAGCGGCAACTCGACGGGCAACGGCACCGGCGGTGGCATCTTCAACACTGGCACGCTCGCGCTGAACAACAGCACCGTCAGCGGCAATGTGGCCGACAGCGGCGCCGGCATTTGGAACGAAAGCGGTCTGGAGGTCACCATCACCAACAGCACGGTCAGCAGCAACTCGACCTCTGGCTTCGGCGCCGGCATTCGTAACGAGGCGGGCACGCTGACGCTGACCAACAGCACGGTCAGTAGTAACGGGGCCGGCACCGGCGGCGGCATCAGCAATTCCGGCACGCTAACGCTCATCAACAGCACCGTCAACGGCAACTCTCCAGGCGGCGGCGTCTGGAACGGGGGCGTTGCCAGCCTGAAGAACACCATTGTCGCGAACAGCCCGTCGCCCGGGAATTGCCACGGCCCCAACAGCTTCACCTCGCTTGGCCACAACCTGAGCAGCGACGGCACCTGCGCCTTCGCTGCCACAGGCGACCTCAACAACACCAACCCGATGCTGGGCCCCTTGGCCAATAACGGCGGCCCCACCCAGACCCATTTCCTCCTCAGCGGCAGCCCGGCCATCGACGCAGGCGACAACGTCGACTGCCCCGCCAGCGACCAGCGCGGCGTAGCGCGGCCGCAGGACGGAGACGGCAACGGCAGTGCGATATGCGATATCGGCGCCTTGGAGCATGAGGCGCCACTCTGCCTTGATGGCGACCGCGTCTGCTCCTCCGCGCCCACCACCTCCCGGCTCAGCGTGAGCACCTCCGGCGAGCAGGCGAACGGCGCCAGCTACGCCCCCGACATCGGCATCAACTTCCCCGGACCTTTCAGCCCGTCGCTCAACCCGGCCCGCTTCGTTGCCTTGGTCTCCGACGCCTCCAACCTCGTCCCCGGCGACACGAACGGTCAACCCGACGTCTTCGTCGTCGACCGCCTCACGGGGACCGTCGAAGGGGTCAGCGTGAACAACGCCGGCCAGCTGGTCGGCGTGACCGGAGCCTGTGCGGCCGGCGATTGCGCCACCGTCACCGCCGACGGCCACTACGTCAGCTTCATCACGGCGGCCGCTGTAGCACCGGGGGACGCCAACGGCCTCCCCGATTTCTACGTCCGCGACCGCCAGGCCGGGACCACCATCCTGGTGAGCAAGAGCACGGCCGGAGTGGTGGGCAACGGCGCCGCTCTGCGCGGCGCCCTCTCCAAGAATCCCCACGCTGTCTTCTCCTCGGAGGCGAACAACCTGGTGGCAGGCGACACCAACGGCGTGACCGACGTCTTCGTGAATGACCTCCAGACCGGTGTCACCAGCCGGGTCAGCGTCGCCAGCGACGGCAGCCAGCTGACGAGCGCCAGCGACTTGCCCGCCATCAGCCCCGACGCCCGCTTCGCCGGCTTCATCACGGCGGCTGCGGTAGCACCGGAGGACAGCAATGGCCTGGCCGATTTCTACGTGCGCGACCAGCAGGCGGGGACCACCATCCTGGCCAGCAAGAGCACGGCCGGCGTGGTGGGCAACGGCGCCGCCCTGCGTGGTTCCCTCTCCCGGAATCCCCACGCCGTCTTCGTCTCGGAGGCGACGAACCTGGTGGAAGGCGACGGCAACGGCGTCCCCGACGTCTTCGTCCACGCCCTGCTGACGGGGGTGACGACCAGGGCGAGCGTGGCCAGCGGCGGCGCCGAGGCCGGCGGCCCCAGCGACTTCCCCAGCATGAGCGGGGAAAGCCCCCGTTGCGTCGCCTTCCTCTCCAGCGCCGCCAACCTGGTGGCGGGCGACACCAACGGCGCCCCCGACGTCTTCGTCCACGACCGGGTGACGGGGACGACTATCAGGGCGAGCCTGGCGCAAGACGGCAGCCAGATCTCGGGCGTGGAGGGCCCGCCCGTGATCAGCACCGACTGCCGCCACGTGGCCTTCGCCTCCGCCGACGGAAGCGTGGTGCCCGAGGACAGCAACGGCCTCGCGGACATCTTCCTGCGCGACCTGGGCGATACCGATGGCGACCACGAGCCGGACCCCTTCGACCCCTGCCCTTCCATTGTCGATTGCGACGGCGACGGCGGCCTCGACGGCATGGAGCGCCACGCCGGCACAAGCCCCACCCTCTTCTGCTCCGCCGATACCACGCCCGACAACGAAGAGCCTGACGCCCGCCTGACGGACCTGAACGATGACCAGTCCGTCAGCGGCGCCGACCTTTCGGCCATCGCCGGCAGCATCGGCCAGGCGGTGCCGCCGGGTCCAGTGCGCAAGGACATCGCCCCTGACCCGGCGGGGGACAACGCCATCAGCGGGGCGGACCTGTCGCGGGTGGCCGGCGCCATCGGCACGAGCTGTACCCCCTAGGTTGGGGCAGGGAGATGCAGTCATGACAACAAGGCAGGTCAGGACAGCCGGCGCGATCCGCGCCCTTGACGCCGAGTTCGCCCGCTACGCCAGCGCCGGAGACGCGGCCGGCCTGGTGGCCGCCTTCTACGCCGACGAATCCCGGCTCCTTCCGCCCAATCATCCCGCCGTCAGCGGCCGGCCCGCCATCCGCGACTTCTGGCAGGGGCTGCTGGAAGCGGGGCTCAGCGATGTCGCGCTCGAGACGACCCAGGTGCGCACCTCTAACCACCTCGCCTATGGGAGCGGGAGGTACACCCTGGCCGTGCGCACGCCATCGGGGAAGTCGGTACCGGACAGCGGCAAGTTTCTCGTGGTCTACCGCCGGCAGGAGGACGGGTCCTGGAAGGCGATCGACCACATGTTCAGCAGCGACCAGGCGGGGCCCTGATGAGCAGGGAGAAGGAGGTCACCATGGCAACCGAACTCACGTCGAGAAGCTGGTTCTCGCGTCTCGACAAGTGGTGGATACCGTTCCTGTGGCTCATTCTCACGCCCATAGTGACGGTGCCCTTGAGCGCCGGGCTCTTCGAACTGCTCGGCGGGTACCACGAACCGCAGGCGGTGGGGCTATCGGACCGTTGCGGATACTCATGGTTCTGCGCGACTGAGTACTCCGAAGCGCGAGCGACGGTGATGGCCTTTGCCCTGCCGGGCCTGCTCGGCCTGGCGCCGTTCCTCTGGGCGGCATCCTCGAAGGCCAGGGTGAGCAGCGCGGGGATAGTGGCCGGGTTTCTGGGGACAGCCCAAGCGTGGCTGCCGGTGCTGGTGCTATATCTTAGCTTCGACAGAGTCACCGGCGACGACGGCAGGACCTACTTCCTCCACAGCGGCTGGGTCGAATCCTCCGCCCACTCAGTGGTCTGGTTCTTCGGCTTCGTCGCCTGGCTGGCTTCCCTCGTCGGCTGGTGGCTCTTCGGCCGGCTGACCCGGGGCTCCGGGCGGGAGATGATCCTCAGCATTCCTGCAGGAATTGGCGGTGCCGCCTTGCTGACTCTGGCCGTGTTCGGCCTGTACCTCAATGGACACGGAGGGGATGTGCCCGGGTTCATCATTTGGCCGTTGGCCGCTGTCGGAGCGGCTGGCCTCTGGTTTTCCTATCGGAGCCTCGCCAAAAGGAACCCGGAACATCCGGTTGATTCGGACAAAGGAGGTCAGCCATGAAGAAGCTGTTGTTTAACATGGGGGGCGCCATAGAGTATCGCCATGCTGATAAGGCTAGCCGCAGAAGGAGGGCGAGATGAAGATTATGATCTACTTTGTCCTGTCCGTGGTTGCAATCATCGGCTTGATTGTCCTCATATCGGCTGCTGTGGGCCTTGCCACTTACCCAGAAGACGAGGACCCGCTTGGCAAGATCGGCTACGTGGTAGGTATCTGGATGGGGGCTATCGGCCTGGGAGCCTCCGTTGTGGGGATGCTCCTCACCTGGCTGATAGGCCGGTTCCTGGCGAGGGGAAAGAGAGGCGGGTAGTACCCGCCCTCTGGCTGAAATTCATCGAAAGGAGAAACTGCGATGAAAAGTGGGAGCATTAGCACGACTGGACGGCGGCTGGCGATTGCAGCAGCGGGCTTCGTCGCCCTGGTGATAGGCGTTGCCTGCGGGGGCGGTGAGGTCGAGACCGGGGGGACGGAGACCGGCGGGCCGACGGCCGAAAGGATCGCTTTCTTCACGTGCCCGGCGGAGGATGGAGCGGAGAGTGGCGGCCGCTGCGACGTCTACGTGGTGAACCCCGACGGCTCCGGCCTCACCAACCTCAGCGAGGACCTACCCGGAGGGCTCTATCCGGCCTCGTCGCCCGACGGCAAGCGGGTCGCTTTCGTGTCTGGGACCGATAGGCCAGAGATATACGTCGCCAACGCTGACGGCTCGGGCCTAACTCGGCTGACGAAGAACTCCGCGGTTGATCTGATCCCCGTGTGGTCTCCCGACGGCACCCGCATCGCCTTCTACCGCTACGATGGAAATGGCGAGGTATACGTAATGGGCGCCGACGGCTCCGACCCCACCAACCTCACTGCGAATCCGGCCGCAAACGACGGGCGGTCGGGGCTTGCCTGGTCGCCGGACGGGCAGCGGATCGTCTTCATTCGGGATCCTGGGGAGGGAGAAACCGCGGTCTACGTGATGAACGCCGACGGCTCGGACCAGTCGCTCGTCGCCGAGCTCCCCGACGCCTGCTGCTCGACCTGGTCCCCCGACGGCAGTGTGATCGCTTTCGAGGCGGGGGTAGAGGACGACCTGTACGTGGTGAGCCCGGACGGCTCCGACCTTGCTAACCTGACCGGCAGTGAAGGAAGCGGCGCCTTGTACGGCTTCGCCTGGTCCCCGGACGGCGAAAGACTCGCCGTGGTCGATAGCACGGAAGGGAACGAAGACATCTACGTCATCAACCCTGACGGGTCGGACAGGACCAACCTGACCAATAACCCAGCTAAGGACGGATTCGACGGCTTCGCCTGGTCACCCGACGGGACGAGGATCGCTTTCGTCTCCGAGCGGGACGGTGGCAACGAAATATACATCATGAATGCGGACGGCTCCGGTCTTACCCGCATCACCGACACACCCGCGGACGAGTTCTTCCCGGTGTGGTCACCGACGAGGTAGGGCGGGCCGCTCCGGGATAAGCCAAGAGAGGAGAGACGTCATGGCGTCAAGAATCGACCAGGCGCAATCAAGGCAAAGCGCGCCGGACCACGCCGGGCCTCCCTCTTATCCTGGACTCTGGCCGCGCCTGGGTGCCGCCGGAACAGGAAGTCTGGGAGCCCCGGGCTCTGACGAGCTCAGTCGAGGGCGCGGGCCGCCCGCGCTCAGTGTTCCAGGCCGAACGCCATCAGTACTGGGTTTGAGACGATACCTCCGGCCATGGCGGTCCATTCTGCGACTTGGGCCTCAGGGGTGAGCAGCACGAAAGATATCTGACCGAAGGAATCGCTTACTGAGGTCAGCGATGTCGTATTCCCGCTCGCGGTCACCCCGATAAGGGTAACTACCACGCCGGAGAGAGGGTCTCCGCGCTCGTCGTAGACCGCGGTCGTGAAGGTGACGGCCTCCCCCGGCAGAGCGGTGGCTCCCAGCGCCGGCTCCAGCGCCACGACGCTCGGCGCGCCATTCCCGCCGGTCTCAGCCGGCGTAACCACCCGGACCTTCAGGTTGCCGCTGGATAACGTCTCCGCCGAGGCGGAAGCCGTGCTGTACCCGCAGGTACAGTCGACGTGCAGCCGGTCCGCGCCGGCTCCCGGGTCGCCGCCGTCTCTCGCGCAGACATGCACCGTGTGGCCGGGCGCGTCATCGAAGGAGCCCTGACCGCTGAATTCGAAGGTGTCAGCCGGGCCGGCGACTATACCGGCGCAGGTTTCGCCCGGAGTAAGAAGCCGGGCGGCTGTAATCTCCTGCACGTCGATGCGATGACCGCCCGAGTGATCGTGCAGCCGGAAGCGACCACTGCCACCGCCTCCCAGCCGCCCCTCGACCTTGAAAACGAAGCCGATCTTGCCGCCGCCGGTCGCGTCCAGGGAGCCCGCGCCAAAGCTCGCCGTGGGGTGAGTCGGCCTGCCGATCTGGACAAGCTGCTGGAAAGTTGGCCGGTTGATCCAGTGAATGGCCGGTGCCGGGGTGACGCCGACCGGACTATGGCGGATGTCCTCGTCGGCCAACTGGCGCTTCCAGTCCCCGACGGTGGGCGAGTCGAACTCTTCCTCCAGGTCAGCTGCTGCCTGGGCCAAGGAGCGCCAGAGGACGTCCCGGCACTCCCCAAGGTCCCCACCGCCGCAGTACGTTCGCGACCAGGCGTCTTGCACCGGCCGACCGAGCACCTGTCGCACGTCTTTATTTACCTGGCTGTAGAAGGCGCCCTGAAAGGCGGACCCGAGGTGCGCTGTCCGGTTGCCGTCTTCCAGTTCTAACTTGAGGTTACCGATGGCGTTCGCCGAGTGGGCGTCAAACATGGCGTGGGCGAGCCGGGGCCACCAGGCGTCCATGATCGCCGGGGCCTGGGGATCGTCGTACTGGCCGTCGTGGTCGCGGTCGCGGCGGTGGGCGCCCGTCGGCGCCCAAGCACCTAGCCGGTCCCGCATCTCCTGACTGCGCGGGTCGACGTCGGCGGGCGCCGTTGGGCCGAGGACCTTCAGCAGCAGAGGCAGCAGCTCTTGGCCGCGTAGGTCCGCGGTGCCGGCGTCGGCCATCACGTCTACGACATCGGCCCGGTCTAGTTTGCCCGCTGCGATGGCAGCCTCGATTCGGGTCTGCAGGAGCTGGCTGCGGTAAGTGGGGCCGAACGAGAAGTTGCTGTCGCTGGCGGTGAACCCGGGGGCCTGCTTGTTGTTCCAGGAGATGAGCCATCCCTCTTCGGGGTTCAGGTCGAAAGGCTGCGCGGAGAGCGAAATGAAGCCCTGCCAGTCCCACTGGCCCGTTCCCCATACGGGGAGATACGGGTCGACTCCCTGGGCCCGCTGGGGGCACTTGCAGGAGTGCTGGTAGCCGATGTCCGTGTCGTCCACGTAGAACCAGTTGAACGTGTACTGAACCCTACCCATCGCCTCCCGGAAGGCGCTGAAGCCCCCCGCCATGAAGTCAGGATCGTTTATCTGAAAGAAGGCGGGGGCGGAGCCGAGCTCGCTGCGATAAGTGCTGCGCAGAGAGGCGATCGCGATGGGGGTGCCGTCCTCCAGCCTCCCGCGGGCTACCAGCGGCCCGTAGTCGTCCGTCCGCTCGACGCGCCAGGAGAGCACGATGTCCGGCTCCTCCGGAGTGCCGCCTCCGCTGGGCTTCGCCACCTGCGTGTGCTGGAACCTCTCGATAGGCTTGCAGACGCCGTCGTGCTCGTACCCCATGGAGTCGGTGTCGGGTGTGCCACCCTCCGGCTCGCAAAGCCGGAGGACAAACTGGTCGACGTTATCCGCGCCGGCAGAGGTGGCGGACCAGGCGTAGTCCCGGCCGCGGCCCAGCTGAACGTAGAGATCGGTGCCGGCGAACGCCACTCCGCGGGCGTCGATGCCCGGCCCATGAACGTCCTTCTCGACCAGCAGCTGCGGGATGAAGTAGCCGGTCTGCGGGCCGAATATGGCGATAGGCCGGCCGCTGACCGTGTGCTCCCCGGATACCAGAAGAGCGTTGCTCATGGCGCCGGGGAACCCGAGGGAAGACAGGGGGCCGCCGGCGATAGCGTCCAAAAGCTGCTGGAGGGGAGGACCGTCGGGGTCAATAGCCTTGAGGCTGTCCTTGCCGCAGTCGATGTCGGGGTGAGCGGCCGGGTCCACCGGGCCGAGGTCGGTCATGTACGGGGCCGGGTGGCGCGAACTTGTGGGGGCCTCGATATCGTTGGCGAAATGGAGGTCATCGAAGACGCTACGGGCCTGGTCGGCGTCCCCGAGGGCAGTCGCCATCTTCTTGAGACCGCAGTGGTTGATCAACTCGCCGCCGCCTCCCTTGCCGAATACACCCCCCACAAGAGAGGCAATGGCGACGGCGTCTTCGGGCTTCCAGGGACTCGGCAGCTGCTGGAGCGCAGGGTATTCGGCCGGCAGCTTTGTCGGATCGGTCTGGGCCTCCTGGATGTAGGCGTTAACGCCATCGCCGTAGGCGAGGACGTCTTGGAAGATCGCCTCACCCTCGGGACCCGCCGCTCTGCCGGCATCGATTTGCGCCGTGAGGTCCTCCTCCTTGTAGGGGGCAATGGCCAGCTGCTTGCGGTCCATGTCCTGATTCGCCGGAGAAGCACCTAGGAACTCGGAAAGCCGGGCGCGGCCGACGTGGCGGAGTACGTCCATGAGGAAGAGCCTGTCCTCAGCGCCTGTATAGCCCTGGGCGAACATCGTGCCGTAGCGCGTATCGCCGAAGATGTGGGGGACGCCAAAGCTCTTATCGCGTACAACCACGACGTCCGTCCGCCCGCCCGGCGAGTAAACGCGCTCGATGTCATCCTGAGGGACACCGAAGGATGCGTCCTTGAAGAACTCGGGCAGGCGGTCCTCGGCGAGACCGGGGGTGTTATAGACGAGGTCGCCGTACATGTCGAGCTGGTCCAGGACGTGGGGAGGATAATCGCCGGCCTGGGCGGCGAGGGCCTCGGGCCCGTTGAGGACACCGTCCTGCCCGGGTGGGAGGATGTTCATGAATCCGCCGGCATCGCCGAAGTCCTGGTAATGCCCAGGCGATACCCGCGCCGCCGCCTGGTCCCCTCGTAGCACGAGAAGAGGTAGCGCCGTCGAGACGATGACGAGGCCGATGAGCCTGACGTGCCGGTTCATACGTGCGCTCAAGCAAACCTAGCATCGGGGCCTCAGAAGTAACAATGGACAAAGGATTAAATTACACGATTCGATAGTTTATTGCCCTTGGTGCCATCAGGCGAGAATACCGTCTGTGACGAGGCCTGTGGCATCGGCAAAGAGGACTGGGCCAGTTTATGCAACCTTGAATAAAGCTTAAGGAGGGCAAAATCAAGTCTGATTTCACGACTTTTGTCCAGCGCTACCGCACGATCCGATGGCGGTGGAGGGTATATGCATCGGTGGTCCCGGCAACGGCACGTTCACCGGTTGCGAAACTTTCGTTCCAGTGAATAGCCTTTGGATAGGCGGAGACTGCGCGCGTTAGCAAAAGGTTTGCAATTGCGAAGGGGCCTTAGCAATAAAGGCGGCTCGGAATCTCACATCCTGGGCCTTAGTTGATAGATTTTTGAATCTGGCGGGAGTGCATGGGAGTCGAACCCACCCGGGACGGTACTGCCGCCCCGCAACGGTTTTGAAGACCGAGAGGCCCACCGGGGCCCATCCACTCCCGCGACGCTGCCCCTGTCCCCGCAGGAACAAGGAACAGGGAACAAGGAGCACGGGGTAGGGCCGTGTTCCGTGTTCCTTGTCCCTTGTGCCTACTCCCTAAAAGTATTGCTGATGTAGTGGTCGGCGGCAATGGCGGCGGTGGCGCCGTCGCCGGCGGAGCTCACCACCTGTCGCGCCGAGTTCTGGCGCACGTCGCCGGCGGCGAAGAGGCCGGGCAACTCCGTCTCCATCCAGTCGTTGACCAGGACGTGGCCACCTTCGTCCGTCGATACCAGCCCCTTGAGGAAGTCGGTGTTGGGGTGCTGGCCGATGAAGATGAAGACGGCCTTTACCTCGAGGGTCGACTCCTCGCCGGTAATCGTGTTGCGCAGCCTGGCGCCCGCGACCTCGTTTTCGCCGAGGACCTCAGTGACGACGGTGTTCCAGGTGAACTCCATCTTCGGGTTGGCGAAGGCGCGTTCCTGAAGGACGCGACTGGCCCGGAGCTGGTCGCGGCGGTGGACGACGTACACCTTGGAGGCGTAGCGGCTGGTAAACATGCCTTCGTCGAGGGCCGAGTCGCCGCCGCCGACCACCGCGACCTCCTGGTCCTTGAAGAAGGCGGCGTCGCAGGTGGCGCAGTAGGAGACGCCGCGGCCGGTCAGCCGCTCCTCGCCGGGGACCCCCAGACGGTTGTAGTCGGCTCCCGCCGTCAGGATCACCGCCTTGCCGATGTAGTCGTCCTGGTTGGTGCGGACGACCCACTTCTGGCCGGCCCGCTCCAGGCCGGCGACCTCGACGTAGTGGGCCTCCAGACCGTAGTTCTCGGCGTGCTTGAGCATAGCCTGCGCGAGGTCGAAGCCGTTGATGCTCTCGATCCCCGGGTAGTTCTCGACGATATCGGTCAGCGATATCTGGCCGCCGATGACGCCCTTCTCTAGGAGGACCGTGTGCCGGCGGGCCCGAGCGGCGTACAGGCCGGCGGCGAGCCCCCCCGGCCCGCCCCCGATGATGACGATGTCGAACTCCTGAGCCACCTTCTACTCCTCTAGCGGCAGTAGCCGGACGCTATCAGGGGTTGCCCGCCGAGGCAAGCAACCCCTGTAATGGCCTGAACCAAAGCAGTCGCTGCTAGGAAAGCACCTTCTCAATTGTCCGCTTGAGGTCGCTCTTGGGGCGGAACCCGACCACCTGGTCGACCATTTCGCCGCCCTTGAAGAAGAGGAGCGTCGGTATGCTGCGGATGCCGTAGCGCGCGGCCGTGTCCATGTTGTCGTCTGTGTTGAGCTTGACGAACTTGAACTTGCCGTCGTACTCGTTCGCCAGCTCCTCCACGATGGGCGCGACCATACGGCAGGGCCCGCACCACGGCGCCCAGAAGTCGACGAGGACGGGGACGTCGGCCTTGATGACTTCTGTTTCGAAACTGGTATCAGTGACTTCGTGCGGTTTGGGCATGCGGCTGGTCCTCCTCGGGGGTTCCTTCAAACATTATACGCCAGACGTATGCCTTAGGTCTCTTTCTGACACAGCCGGATCGCGGCGGACCCTCACCCTGGCCCTCTCCCATAGGGAGAGGGGATTTCGGGGAGCTAGAGGGAGGGGCAGTGTTGGCAAAGGCGGGACTTCAGTATAATCCAACAAGCGATGCGGACTATTTCCGCGAAAGCTCCCTCCCTTCGCCAGCAGCGGCGGCTGGAGACCCGCGCCCGCCTGATGGAGGCCGCTCAATCCGTCTTCGCCAGACAGGGTTACAACGCCGCCACAATCGACGAGATCGTGCGGGAGGCCGGCTTCTCCAAGGGGGCGTTCTACGTACACTTCGCCAGCAAGGAGGACCTGTTCTGGGAGATGCTGGAGGAGCGAATCGAGCGCCAGCAGGCCGCCTTCCGCCAGGTGCTGGACCCCAAGCAGCCGATGGTCGAGAACATCGAGCGCGTCCTGGAGGGGGCGTTCCAAATGGTGCGACCGGAAGAGCCGTGGCCGGCCCTCGTGGCGGAGTTCGCCGCCCACGCCGCCCGCAACGAGAAGGTACGTGAGCGCCTGAGCGAGATGTACGGGCGCTGGCGGGCGTTCTTGATCGAGCTGATCGAGCGGGAGAAGGAGAGGGGGCGCGTGCGCGCCGACCTCGACCCGGAGTTCGCCGCTTCGCTCCTCATCGCCGTGGTCGAGGGGAGCATGATCCAGGCGCGGCTGGACCCGCAGACGGTGCGGCTGGAGGAGCTGCGGGGGGTTCTGGCCCAGACGCTGGCCCGGTGGCTGGGCGGTGACGCGCCAAAGCGCGAGGGCTAGCCGGCGCGGACGCGGGCGGGGGCCATCTCCCGCAGGGCGTCCAGCATCCCCGACTGCGCCGCCTCGCGGGCGACGCGTAGCGAGCTCTTGATGGCTTGGGCGTCGCTGCGGCCGTGGCCGATGAAGACGAGGCCGTCCACGCCTAGGAGGGGCCCGGCGCCGTACTCGCGGTAGTCCATCTTCTGGCGCAGCTTGTTGAAGGCGGGGATCAGGGTGGCGGCGGCGAGCTTGTAGTAGAAGCGGCTGGTCATCACCTCGCGCAGCTCGCCCATGATGAACTCGGCCATGCCCTCCATGGTCTTGATCACCACGTTGCCGGTGAAGCCGTCGGTGACGATGACGTCGGCGGCGGCCCTGGGCACGTCCTTGCCCTCCAGGTTGCCGATGAAGTGGAGGCCGCTGCTCTCGAACAGCTTGTACGCCTCCTGCGAGAGCTGGTTGCCCTTCGTCTCCTCCTCGCCGATGTTGAGTAGGGCCACGCGGGGCCGCGCCACCTTCCACACCCGCTCCATGTAGGCGGCGGCCATCTGCCCCCACTGGAGCAAGTACTGGGGCTTGGCGTCGGCGTTGGCCCCCACGTCCAGGAGGACGGTGAGCTTCCCCCCCAGCGGCATGAGGGCGACAAGCGAGGGGCGCTCGATGCCGCGGATGCGGTTCAGGTACATGATGGCGGCGGCCATGACCGCGCCGGTGTTCCCCGCCGACACGAAGGCGTCCGCCTGCCCCTGCTTCACCAGCTTCAAGCCGATGACGATGGACGAGTCCTTCTTGTGGCGAGCGGCCGAGGCCGGGTGCTCGTCCATCTCGATGACCTCGGAGGCGGGGACGATGGAGAGGTTCGCCGGCTTGGCCGCCGCCTGCCTGCCGGCAGGCAGGTGCTTGGCCATCTCGGCGATGATGGGCTCCGGCCGACCGACCAGGGCGACGCGGACGCCCAGGTCGCGGGCGGCGAGGACGGCGCCGTGGACGATCTCGGCGGGGGCGTTGTCGCCCCCCATGGCGTCGAGGGCGATGATGGGGTCTTCCCTGCTCATGGCCAGCTTCCCCAGCGCAGCCTAAAGGCTGCCCGCGGTTCCGTCAACGCGCCGGCTATCCGGCGGTCTCCTCCGGGCGGTCGACGATGGCGGTCGCCGCCAGGAGCACGGAGGCGAGGGCGGCCAGGAACAGCCCGGCCCGCAGGTCGGTGGGGGTGAAGTGTTCCGCGGCCGTGAGCAGCTGGACGATGTGCCAGAAGCTGGCGAATCCCGCCAGGGCGCCCACCAGGAACTGGCCGGTGCGCATCGCCTCCCGACCCGAGAAGCGGGGGACGGCGAGGACGGCGATGGCGGCTACGGCGGCAAGGGTAGCGCCCAGGGCGATCAGGCCGGCCTCCTGGTCCACGGCGAGGTTATATGTGTCCGGGAGGACGCCGAACGGGAGCAGAGAACCGACGACGATAAGGGCGAGGCAGATGAGCCACAGGGCTAGCCGCGGCTGGGCCAGGAGCACCAGCGAGGCGAGGCCGGCGGCGAACGCCACCTGCCCGGACCGCTGGCTTATCCCGATGTCGTCGCCGCCGCCGGCCAAACCCCACGGCAGCAGTGAGCCGAGGATGATGAGGCCGGAGAGGATGGCGTACAGCGGCGGTACGTACGGCCCCAGGGCCGGCCCCTCGCGGGCACGGGGGACGGCCTCCTCCACGCCCGGCACCCTGGCGAGGGCGGCCCGGCCCACCGGCACCAGGGAGGCGGCGAGCAGGAGCTTGGCGGCGTCGCCGGCGATAAATGGGTAGAGGCCGAGGTCGAGGGCGCCGGTGTCCGGGGGCAGACTGAACGTCTGCACGATGCCGGGGCGGAAGTGGTCGAGCCAGGGCAGCCCGAAGACGTAGATGATGACGTTGCCCAGGGCCATGGCGAAAGCCAGCGACCAGGGCCGGCGGTCGAAGCCGCGCTCGGCCAGCCAGCCGACCACGAAGGCGGCGGCGATGAAGCCGACGATGTAGCCGCCCGTGGGCCCGGCGATGGTCTCCCAGCCGTTGGCGCCGCCGGCGAATACCTTGAAGCCGGCCGCCTTCGAGCCCCAGAGGAGGCCGGCGCTGCCCTCCATCATGTAGAGGGTGAGGGCGGCGGCCCCCAGCCGTGAGCCGAGGAGGGCGCCCACCAGCAGCGCGGCGAACGTCTGCCCGGTTATCGGCACCGGCGTGAACGGGAGCTGGACCCTGAACTGGGCGCAGAGGGCGGTGAGGGCGCTGCCCCCGGCGACCAGCGCCGCCAGGACGGCGTAGCGCATCAGGCCCTTCGGCGGGGCGATGGCCTCCGCGAAGGTGGCGTATCGGGCTTCGGCCTGCATCGATGCCTCCCGGACGAAAATGTCGCCCCTACTATATGCGAGGCTGGCTTCGCAGGCAAGAAAGGCTATGGCGGACGGGCGATGAGATAGGCGTGGTCTATTTCGAGAGGTCTACTCGGTGGAGCGGGGGCGCTTCAGGCGGCGCGCCGCCTCTATCTGGTTGAGGCGGGCCAGGCCCTTCCGCGTGTCGCTGGCGACGCGGGCGGGGTCGCAGCGGTGCAGGCGCTCCTTGAAGAGCCAGTAGGTGAATTCGCGCAGCTCCGTGAGCGAGACCTGATCGGCCGGCGGGAGGGCGCGTTGCTCACGGAATGAAGCCAGGAGTTCGTCGCGGGTGGCGCCATAGATGCGGTGATGCGTCTCGTCCTCAACGCGGCCGTTCTCCCAGATGCGGGTGGCCAGGCGCTCTTTGTGCACCTCCTCCTCCACCGCCAGCTGCAGGGCCTCCTCCACCAGCACGCCGTAGAAGAAGTTGAGGTGGGCGCGGTACTTGGCCGGCCCGATGAGCCGGCGGAACTCTTCGTCGGTTACCTCAGTGGGGAAGCGGTAGCGGAAAAGCAGCGAATCGCGCTCCCCGGGCTCCACCCGGTCGTCTATTGCCTGGATCAGACGCTCGGCCAGCAGGAGCCAGTCGAACGCCTCGCCGCCGATGAGGTAGCGGTAGGTGCGGCCGTTCACCGTCTCCTCGGGCAGGTGCCAGCGGCCGATCGCCTCCAGGAGCGAGACGAACCAGTGCTTCCGGCCGCGGGTCACCTGGCGGCGCAGGGCGCTGATGATCTGCGGCGCCTCGGCGAGGTCGGCGGCCCTTTGCTCCGGCTGGATCTCCGTGGTCATTGCTTCCCTACATCATAGGCCGAGCCGCCGCGCGAGGCAAAGTGGGATCAGGCGGCGACGCCGCAGCACTTCTTGTACTTGCGCCCGCTGCCGCAGGGGCAGGGGTCGTTGCGGCCGACCTTCCTGGCCGCCGCAGGGGCCCTGACGCCTACGGCCACGGGCCTCCCCGCGGCCGCCGCCCGCGCTTGGCGCGCCGTGAGCGCCGGCCTGGCAGCCTCGGGCTCCGTCTCCGGCCCGCTCTCCCGCACGTCCCGGGGCGGCGCCGGCTGGGGGGCCACCTGCGGCGTCAGCGTCAGGTGGTAGATGCGCCGGGCGATGCTCTGGTGGATGTGCGTCCGAAGCTGCTCCCACATGTCATGCGCTTCCCGCTTGTATACGACGAGGGGGTCCTGGCCACCGTAGCCGTAGAGGCCCGCGCCCTGCCGCATCTCGTCCAGGGCCGTGAGGTGGTGGACCCAGAGCCTGTCGATGGTGCCCAGCATTACCAGCCGCTCCAGGATGCGCATGTTCTCGGCGCCCAGGTCCTTCTCCTTCGCCTCGTACGCCTGCTCGGCGGCCTCGAGGACGGCCTGGCGGGCCTCGTCGCGGGAGAGCTGGCGGAGGCGGTTCTCGGTGAAGTGGGAGGGGAGGGGGAAGACGGTCTGGAGCTCGGCGAGGAAGTTCTTCAGGTTCCACTCGTCGGGATCGCCTTCGGAGAGGAAGCTGTCGATTAGCTCGTTCAACTCCTGCTCGATCATCTCATGGACGTTGGTCTTGAGGTCGGCGCCCTCCAGGGTCTTGCGGCGCTCGGCGTAGATGAGGTCGCGGTGGCGGTTCATGACGTCGTCGTACTCGACGACGTGCTTGCGGATGTCGAAGTTGTAGCCTTCGACTTTGGTCTGGGCCTGCTCGATGGCCTTGGAGACCATGCCGCTCTCCAGGGGCATGTCTTCCTCCATGCCCATGCGGGCCAGGAGGTTGGGGACCCACTCCGGCGAGAAGCGGCGCATGACGTCGTCCTGGAAGGAGACGAAGAAGCGGGAGCTGCCGGGGTCGCCCTGGCGGCCGGCGCGGCCGCGGAGCTGGTTGTCGATGCGGCGGGCTTCGTGGCGCTCGGTGCCGACGATGTGGAGGCCGCCCACGGATACCACCTTATCGTGCTCTTCCTGCCAGGCCGCACTCGCCTCGGCGCGGATCTTCTCCTGCTCGTCCTCGGGCAGCGTGACCAGGTTGAGGCCTCGCTTCTGGGCCAGCTCCTCCGCGAGGCGGTCCGGGTTGCCGCCCAGGATGATGTCGGTGCCGCGGCCGGCCATGTTGGTGGCGATGGTGACGGCGGCGTAGCGGCCGGCCTGGGCGATGATGGCGGCCTCCCGCTCGTGCTGCTTGGCGTTCAGCACCTGCGGCTCCTTCAGCGGGCAGACGCGGTAGTAGGTACCGCACTCAGGGTTCTGGCAGGCGGACTTGCGCTTCAGCAGGTCGGCCAGGCGCTCCGACTTCTCGATGGAGACGGTGCCCACCAGCACGGGCCGGCCCTCCGCGTGCACCTCCTCGATCCCCTCCACGACCGAGAGGAACTTGCCGTCCTCCGTGCGGTAGATGACGTCCGACTTGTCCTCGCGGATCATGTCCCGGTGAGTAGGGATGACGACGACGTCCAGGTTGTAGATGGTGTTGAACTCTTCCCGCTCCGTCCAGGCGGTACCGGTCATGCCCGCCAGCTTCTCGTAGAGGCGGAAGTAGTTCTGGAGGGTGATGGTGGCGTAGGTGACGCTCTCGCGCTGGATCTTGACCCCCTCCTTGGCCTCTACGGCCTGGTGGAGGCCGTCCGACCAGCGGCGGCCGAACATGAGGCGGCCGGTGAACTCGTCCACGATGATGACCTCGCCGTCCTTGACGACGTAGTCCCGGTCGCGCTCATAGAGGACGTTGGCCTTGAGGGCAGCGTCCAGGAAGCGGGTCAGACGGTAGTTCTGGGGGTCGTACAGGTTCTTGATGTTGAGGGACCGCTCCACCTTGCTGGCGCCGTCGTCGGTGAGGGCGACGGAGCGGTGCCTGTGGTCGATGATATAGTCGACCTCGGGCTGGAGGCGGGGCAGGAACCTGGCGAACAGCTTGTAGACCTCCTCCGTCTCCTCGGCCGGGCCGGAGATGATGAGGGGGGTACGCGCCTCGTCGATGAGGATGTTGTCCACCTCGTCGACGATGGCGTAGTGGTGGGGCTGGTCGCGCCGCTGCACCACCTGGGAGAGGTCGACCACCATGTTGTCGCGGAGGTAGTCGAAGCCGAACTCGTTGTTGGTGCCGTAGGTGATGTCGCAGAAGTAGGCGTCGCGGCGGCTGACCTCCTCCAGGTAGCGGAGGCTGGGGTTGTCCAGGTTGGCCGAGGGGTTGAAGCGGAAGGCGGAGTCGTGCTGGAGGACGCCGACGCTGAGCCCCAGAGAGTGATAGATGGGCCCCATCCACTGGGCGTCGCGCTTGGCCAGGTAGTCGTTGACGGTGACCAGGTGGCAGCCCAGGCCCTCGAGGGCGTTGAGGTAGAGGGGGAGGGTGGAGACCAGCGTCTTTCCTTCGCCCGTCTTCATCTCGGCGATCTTGCCCTGGTGGAGGGCCATGCCGCCCATAATCTGGACGTCGAAGTGGCGCTGGCCCAGGCGGCGCCTGGCCGACTCCCGCACCACGGCGAAAGCCTCGTGGAGGATGCCGTTCAGGGTCTCACCGTCACTGAGGCGCCGGCGGAACTCGTCCGTCTTGGCCCGCAGCTCGGCGTCGCTGAGGGCGGTGGTCTCGTCTTCCAGCTCGTTGACGAGGACCGCGGTAGGCCAGAGCTTGCGCAGCGCCTTCTCGTTGTAGTCGCCGACGACCTTCTTGAGCAGTCCTAGTACCATGTTCAGTACGCCTCGAAGAGCGCTCCCACGGACTGCCCGGTGTGGATGCGGCGGATCGCCTCGCCCAGGAGGGGCGCCACGGAGAGCACCGTCATCTTGGGGAGCCGCTTCTCCGGGGACAGAGGGATGGTATCGGTAACGACGAGCTCCTTGATGGGCGACTCCTCCAGCCGCTGGACGGCCGGCCCGGAGAGGACGGGGTGGGTGGCGCAGGCGGACACCTCCCTGACACCAGCGTCCAGCAGGGCGTTCATCGTCTCCAGGAGGGTGCCGGCGGTGTCGATCTCATCGTCGATGACGACGGCGCGCAGGCCCTTGACCTCACCGATGACGTGCATGACCTCGGTACGTTCCTGGTTGCCCAGGCGGCGCTTCTCCATGAGGGCGAGGGGCGCTTCGAGCATCTGGGCGAAGTTGCGGGCCCGCTTGGCGGCGCCCAGGTCCGGGGCGATCACCACCTGGCCGTCGCCCCGCTCGCGGAAGTAGCGGGCGAGGAGGGAGAGGGCAGTGAGCTCGTCCACCTGGATGTTGAAGAAGCCTTGGATCTGGCCGGCGTGCAGGTCGACGGTGAGGACGCGGTCGGCGCCGGCGGCCTCGATGAAGTTGGCGATGAGGCGGGCGGTTATCGGCACCCGCGGCTGGTCCTTCTTGTCGCTGCGGCCGTAGGCGTAGTAGGGGATGACGGCGGTGATACGGCCGGCCGAGGCCCGCTTGGCGGCGTCGATCATGATGAACAGCTCCATGAGCCTCGTATTCACCGGCGAGGCCAGGGGCTGTAGCACGTAGACATCCCGCGAGCGGATGTTCTCGCAGTAGCGCACGAAGATGTTCTCGTTGCTGAACTCGAACACCTCGCACTGACCCAGGGGGAACTCGAGGTAATCGCAGATCGCCTGGGCCAGGTCGGGGTGGGCACGACCGCTGAAAAGCTTCAATTCATCGTTCACCGGGCCGCTCCCTCGGATAAGGCTGGACTGCCGGACAGCCGTTTTCACTATAGCATCCGCCCATTACGAGGACAAACGTGATCCTATCTCCTTGCGGGGGCGCGCCGTATTCGTTACGCTGGCGTTACGGCCCCTCGCGGGGACCGAGATTTGCCCCTTCTGGACCCATGAACCTCCGCGCTCTTCTTGTCCTCCTGGTGCTGGGCGCCACCTGGGGCGCCTCGTTCCTCTTCATCAAGGTGGTGGTGGAAGAGACCTCGCCGTTGGTGCTGGTGGAGGGGCGGCTGCTGCTGGGGGCGGTGGTGGTGCTGGCGGTGATGGCCCTCCGCAACGTCTCCCTGCGGGCGTCGCGGGGCCTGTGGGCGAAGGTGGCGGTGATGGCGGTCATCAGCAACATCATCCCCTTCCTCCTCATCTCCTGGGGCGAGATCCACATCGAGAGCGGGACCGCGTCTGTCCTCAACTCTACGATGCCCCTATTCACGGTGCTCTTCAGCGCGATCTTCCTGGCGGAGGAGCAGCTGACGGTGGGCAAAGTGGCGGGACTGCTCGTGGGCTTCCTGGGCGTCTTCGTCCTTACGGGCGCCGACATCGTGGACGTGTCCGACTCGAACGTGCTCGGGGAGCTGGCGGTGGTGGGGGCCGCCGTCTGCTACGGCATAGGGGCGGTCTATGCCCGTGTCCTCCTGCGGTCGGAGGAGGCGCTGAGCCTTTCGGGGCTTCAGCTGCTGGCGGCGGCGGTGATCCTGGCTCCGTTCCTGCCGGTTAACGGCACGCCGGACCTGAGGCTGAGCACGGAGGCGTGGCTCTCGCTGCTGCCGCTGGGGGTGCTGGGGACGGGGGTGGGCTACGTGGCGTACCTCTGGCTGCTGGAGCAAGTGGGGGCCGTGCGCGCCTCCCTGGTCACTTACGTCGTGCCGGTGACAGGGCTGCTGCTGGGGTGGGCCGTCCTGGACGAGCCGGTGGGGGTGAACACTATCGCGGGCTGCGCCCTCATCATCGCCGGTATCGCCGTGGTCGTCCGGGGCCGGGGGCCGGAGCCGACGGCGCGTCCGGCCGCGACGAAGGCGGGCGGGTTGAAGGCGGTGCCGCTGGACCCCGCTGACTAATTGGGGGCAGGTTCAAAGATTTCCCGGCCTATGTGTTGACACCGTATTTAGGCGCTGCTAAACTAATAGGTTGATGGCTGGTCGGGATTCCCCGTCTTTTGTTCCCCCATCGCATTTCTCGTAGTCGCTTCACCCAATTCGCAAGAGGTCTTTGATTTTCGCCTCTTGAGGAGTGTTCACGCATGGTTTTAGCCAGGGACGTTGTCCAGGAGAGATTTCGCGTCCCGAAGCTACTGAAATCGTATTCGCGCATACCGGACGTAATTGACCTTCCCCACCTGGTCCAGATTCAGGTCGACTCGTACAAGTGGTTCCTGGAGGAAGGCCTCCAGGAGCTCTTCGACGAGATCTCGCCCATCTCTGACTTCACAGGCACTCGCCTTGAGCTTCGGTTCGCCAAGGAGATCCACCCCACCGGCGACGACGTGGAATCGATCGTGGGGCAGGTCCCACTGGAGAACGTGACCACCAAGGGGGGCAAGGTCCTGGCCCGGAAGCGGGAGGCGATTACACCGGAGGTAGCGAAGGACCTGAAGCGGGCCGGCGTAGCCGCCGTCCAAGTCCGCCCCTACGAGTTCCGCCCGGCGAAGTACGACGAGGCCGAGTGCCGGGAGAGGGACGCCACCCTGGCCGCGCCGATGAACGTGAACGTACAGCTCATCCTCAAGGAGACCGGCGAGGTCAAGGAGCAGGAGATCTTCATGGGGGACTTCCCCCTCATGACCGACAAAGGGACGTTCATCATCAACGGCGCCGAGCGGGTTGTCGTCTCCCAACTGGTGCGCTCGCCGGGGGTGTACTTCACCCTGGAGCGCGATCCCACCAGCGGTCGCGACCTGTGCTACGCCAAGCTGATCCCTAACCGCGGCGCCTGGCTGGAGTTCGAAACGTCCAACAAGGACGTCATCGCGGTCAAGGTGGACCGCAAGCGCAAGATCCCCATCAGCACGCTCCTGCGCGCTGTGGACAGCGACCGGAAGATCACCGACGACAAGCAGCTGGGGGCCAACGAACGCGTCCTGGCCCTGTTCCAGGGCGTTGACACCGGCCTCGAGCACCACTACATCCAGGCTACCCTGGACCGGGACACCGCCTGCACGAACAAGGAGGAGGCGCTGCTGGACTTCTACCACCGCCTCCGCCCCGGCGACCCGCCCACCATGGAGAACGCGCGTAACCTGGTCAACGCCCTCTTCTTCAACCCCCGCCGGTACGACCTGGGCAAGGTCGGCCGCTACAAGGTGAGCAAGCGCTTGGGCCTGGACGTCGGCATCGACACGCGGATCCTGACGCCGGGGGACCTCATCGCCATCGTGCGTGAGATCGTCCGGCTGAACAACGGCCAGGGCAAGCCGGACGACATCGACCACCTGGGCAACCGGCGCGTCCGCACGGTGGGGGAGCTGATTCAGAACCAGTTCCGCATCGGCCTGCTGCGCATGGAGCGGGTCATCCGGGAGCGGATGACCATCACCGACCCCGAGCAGGCGGCGCCCAGCCAGCTCATCAATATCCGGCCAGTGGTGGCCTCCGTCAAGGAGTTCTTCGGCGGGTCCCAACTCTCGCAGTTCATGGACCAGACGAACCCGCTGGCCGAGCTGACCCACAAGCGGCGACTCTCCGCCCTGGGCCCGGGAGGCCTCTCGCGGGACCGGGCCGGGTTCGACGTGCGCGACGTGCACCACAGCCACTACGGCCGTATCTGCCCCATCGAGACGCCGGAAGGACCGAACATCGGCCTCATCGGCAGCCTGGCGACGTACGGCCGCGTGAACGAGTACGGCTTCATCGAGACGCCGTACCGCAAGGTGTTGCGCGAGCTGCCCAACGACTCGCCGGAGCTGGTCGGCCGCATCCTGCGCGAGGACGTGAAGGGGGCCAGCAACCGTGTTGTGGCGAAGGCGGGCTCGGAGATAACGCGGGAGCTGGCGGCCAAGCTGGCCAAGCTGCCGCCCACCAGCATCAAGGTGCGGGCTTTCGTGTCGACTCAGGTGGACTACCTGTCGGCGGACACGGAAGAGGACTACGTCATCGCCCAGGCGAACTCGCGGGTGGACGAAAAGGGGAACTTCCTGGAGGAGCGGGTAGAGGCCCGGTCAGGCGGCCACTTCACCGCCGCCAGCTTCGAGCATATCGATTACCTCGACCTGTCGCCGAAGCAGATCGTTTCCGTCGCGGCCTCCCTCATCCCGTTTCTGGAGCACGACGACGCCAACCGCGCCCTCATGGGCGCGAACATGCAGCGCCAGGCGGTGCCCCTGGTCAGGCCGGAGATGCCCCTGGTGGCCACGGGCATGGAGGAGCAGACCGCCCGTGACTCCGGCCAGGTCATCTCGGCCGAGGACGACGGCGTGGTGCTCAGCGTGACCGGAAGGAGCATCCTCGTCCGCTACAACAACGGCGAGGAGAAGCGGTACGAGCTGATGAAGTTCGGTCGCTCCAACCAGGGCACCTGCATCAACCACCGGGCCATCGTCACCAAGAGGCAGGTGCTGAAGCGCGGGGACGCCCTCGCCGACAGCTCTTCGACGGACCACGGCGAGCTGGCGCTGGGACAGACGCTCCTCTGCGCCTTCATGAGCTGGGAGGGGTACAACTTCGAAGACGCCATCATCATCTCCGAGGCGGTGTCGCAGCAGGACAAGTTCACCTCCATCCACATCGAGAAGCACGAGGTGGAGGCGCGGGACACGAAGCTCGGCCCAGAGGAGATCACCCGCGATATCCCCAACGTGGGCGAGGACGCCCTCGCCGACCTCGACGAGGAAGGGATCATCCGGACCGGCGCCTCGGTAGAGGCGAACGACATCCTCGTGGGCAAGATCACTCCCAAGGGCGAGACCGAGCTCACGGCGGAGGAGAAGCTGCTCCGCGCCATCTTCGGCGAGAAGGCGCGCGAGGTGAAGGATACCTCCCTGCGCGTGCCCCACGGCGAACGGGGCAAGGTCATCGACGTGAAGGTGTTCTCCCGCGAGGAGGGGGACGAGCTGCCGCCGGGGGTAAACAAGATGGTGAGGGTGTACATCGCCCAGCGCCGCAAGGTCGCCGAAGGGGACAAGATGGCCGGGCGCCACGGGAACAAGGGCGTGATCGCCCGCATCCTGCCGGTGGAGGACATGCCTCACCTGCCGGACGGCACGCCCGTCGACATCATCCTTAACCCCATCGGCGTGCCCAGCCGTATGAACATCGGACAGGTGCTGGAGACGCACCTGGGCTGGGCGGCGAAACGGCTCGGGTTCAAGGCGGTGTCGCCGGTGTTCGACGGCGGCAACCCGCAGACCATCGAGGACGCCCTCTGCCGCAAGTGGCTGTGCGAGCAGGCCGACGCCATCCTGCCGGAGTCGCTCGCGCGGGACGGCAACGGCGCCTCGCCGAACCCCGTGGGCGAGAACATCGACTACGAGCGGGTGCGCATCTGGCTGGGCAAGCACGGGTACGACGCGGAGGAAGTCTTCTCCGACGACCACCCGGGCGAGGCCAAGCGGGCGGGCCTGGAGCTGTGGCTGGAGCAGCAGGGTGAGAAGAGGGTGCGCGGGGTGGCCATACACAAGCTGGAGGAGCGGGCCGAGCGGCTGCTCTTCGAGAGGGGGGTATCCGCCCCCATCTACGGCAAGGAGACCCTCGCCGACGGCCGCACGGGGCAGCCCTTCGCCCAGCCGGTGACGGTAGGGTACATCTACATGATGAAGCTGGTGCACCTGGTGGAGGACAAGATCCACGCTCGCTCCACCGGGCCTTACTCGCTGATCACCCAGCAGCCTCTGGGCGGAAAGGCCCAGTTCGGCGGCCAGCGCTTCGGCGAGATGGAGGTCTGGGCCCTGGAGGCGTACGGTGCGGCCCACATCCTGCAGGAGCTCCTCACCGTCAAGTCCGACGACGTGATCGGGCGGGTGAAGACCTACGAGGCCATCGTCAAGGGTGAGGACATCCAGGAGCCGGGCGTGCCGGAGTCGTTCAAGGTGCTGGTGAAGGAGCTCCAGAGCCTGGGCTTGGCCGTGGAGGTCCTGAACGAGGAAGAGGAGCGGGTGACGCTGGCGGAGACCTCAACCGCCGAGCTGCCCGAACTGGGGATTGACCTGAGTGGTTTTGAGAAGGGGGAGGATATCCTTGGCCCTTGAAGTTACGGACTTCAACGCAATCCGGATATCGCTGGCGTCCCCGGAGCAGATCCGGTCGTGGTCTTACGGCGAGGTTACAAAGCCGGAGACCATTAACTACCGGACGCTGAAGCCGGAGAAGGACGGTCTCTTCTGCGAGAAGACCTTCGGGCCGACCAAGGACTTCGAGTGCTACTGCGGGAAGTACAAGCGTGTACGCTACAAGGGCATCGTCTGCGACAAGTGCGGCGTGGAGGTGACCCGGGCCAAGGTGCGCCGCGAGCGCATGGGCCACATCGAGCTGGCCTCGCCGGTGGCCCACATCTGGTTCGTGAAGGGTACGCCCAGCCGCATCGGCCTGCTGCTGGACATCTCACCCCGCAGCCTGGAGCGAGTGCTGTACTTCGCCCAGTACATCGTTACTAGCGTGGACGAGGAGGCCCGCCAGCTCGCCATCGAGGGGCTCAAGGAGGAGATGGAGCGCGCGACGCTGGAGCGGGCGATGGAGCACAGCGAGAACCTCTCGTCCATCGAGGCGTCCACCGCCGAGGAGGTCGCCAAGCTGGAGACCGCCCGTGACAAGGAGCTTACCGCTCTCGATGCCGACCTGAAGAAGCAGCTCTCGGCCCTGGACAAGCAGGAAGCCAGCCTGAAGAAGGCGATCGCCGGCCTCAAGGGCAAGACCGCAGGCAAGGCCATCGCCCTGAACGAGACGGTGTTCGTGGCGGCGGGCGAGACGGCGGCTGAGGACGCCGTCGTCGCTGTCGAAACGGAGATCGAGCGCCGGAAGGCGGCTCTGGAGGACGAGCTCGCCCCCAAGCGTCAGGAAGTGGAGGCGCGAGCGGAGGCGGAGATCGCCGCCAAGCGGGAGGCGACCTTCGACCAGATGGAGCCGCTGCGCAAGAAGATCGCCGAGGAGCAGGAGACCGTCCGCACAGAGTTCGTCGACCAGATCGAGGAGCTGGAGGACCTGAAGGACTCCGTCCGGGACGACCAGTGCACGCTCCTGGCCGAGGCCAAGTACCGGGAGCTGATCGAGAAGCACCCGAACCTGCTCACTGCAGGCATGGGCGCCGAGGCGGTCCTGGAGATCCTGCGGCGCCTGGACCTGGAGAAGCTGGCCCTCAAGCTGCGGGGCGAGATCCAGAGCTTCAGCGGCCAGCGACGGAAGAAGGCGACCAAGCGGCTGCGCGTCGTCGAGGCGCTGCGCAGGAGCGGGAACAAGCCGGAGTGGACGGTCATCACCGTCCTGCCGGTCCTGCCGCCTGACCTGCGGCCCATGGTTCAGCTGGACGGCGGCCGCTTCGCCACGAGCGACCTGAACGATCTCTACCGCCGCGTCATCAACCGCAACAACCGGCTGAAGCGCCTGCTGGAGCTGGGCGCTCCTGAGATCATCATCCGTAACGAGAAGCGGATGCTCCAGGAGGCGGTGGACTCGCTGATCGATAACGGCCGGCGCGGCCGCGTCGTATCGACGGCTGGAAACCACAAGCTGAAGTCGCTATCGGACATGCTCAAGGGCAAGCAGGGGCGGTTCCGCCAGAACTTGCTGGGGAAGCGTGTCGACTACTCCGGCCGCTCGGTGATCGTGGTGGGGCCGGAGCTAAAGCTGCACCAGTGCGGCGTGCCCAAGCGGATGGCCCTGGAGCTGTTCAAGCCGTTCGTCATGCGCGCCCTGGTGACGCGGGGCCTCGCCCACAACATCAAGTCGGCGAAGCGAATTGTGGAGCGGGCGCGGCCGGAGGTTTGGGACATCCTGGACGAGATCATCAAGGAGCGGCCGGTGCTCCTGAACCGGGCGCCGACGCTGCACCGTCTGGGTATCCAGGCGTTTGAGCCGGTGCTCATCGATGGCAGCGCCATCCAGATCCACCCGCTGGTGTGCGCCGCCTTCAACGCGGACTTCGACGGCGACCAGATGGCGGTCCACGTGCCGCTGTCGCGGGCGGCGGTGGCGGAGGCGCGTCAGGTAATGCTCTCCATCCAGAACCTGATGCTTCCCAGCAACGGTGAGCCGGTGGTGGCCCCCACCTACGAGATCGTCCTGGGATGCTACTACCTCACGATGTACAAGCCCGACGCGAGGGGCGAGTACAAGGAAGGGGCCACCCCTGTCCACGGCGTGTACGGCAGCTTCGACGAGGCCAATCTCGCCTACGACATGGGCTTGGTCGACCTCCAGGCCAAGATCCGGGTCCGCGACGCGAAGACCAACTACGAGCTCATCGAGACGTCGGTCGGGCGCATCATCTTCAACGAGGTGCTGCCGGATGAGCTGGAGTTCCGCAACGAGGTCATGGACAAGAAGGCGATGAAGGACCTGGTCGCCGAGTGCTACCTGAAGATGACCAACGAGCGCACGGCGGAGATGGTCGACCAGATGAAGAACGTGGGGTTCAAGTACGCCACGCAGTCCGGCATCACCATCGGCATGGCCGACCTGAAGGTGCCCGAGGAGAAGGAGCACCTGCTGGCCGAGGCCGACGCCCGCGTCAACGAGATCGAGGAGCAGTACCAGCTCGGCCTGATCACCGACGATGAGCGGTACAGCCAGGTGGTGGCCACCTGGCGGGAGACCACCGACCGTATGCAGGACATCATCCAGGACAACCTCAACCAGTACGGCGGTATCTACCTGATGACCATCAGCGGCGCCAAGGGTAACATCAGCCAGATCAGCCAGATGGCCGGCATGCGCGGGCTGATGGTCGACCCCTCGGGGAAGATCATCGACCTGCCCATCCGCTCAAGCTTCCGCGAAGGGCTGAGCGTGCTGGAGTACTTCATCTCCACCCACGGCGCCCGCAAGGGCCTGGCCGACACCGCCCTCCGCACCGCCGACAGCGGTTACCTCACCCGCCGTCTCATCGACGTGGCCCAGGACGTCATCGTCTTGCAGGAGGACTGCGGGACGACGGCCGGCCTCTGGCTGCGGGAGCCCCAGGAGAAGGGCGTGTTCGAGCCCCTGCGGGAGCGAATCGTCGGCCGCTGGGCGGCCGCGGACCACGCCGACCCGAAGACGGGCGAGCTCATCGTCGGGCGCGACGAGGAGATAACGGAGGAGATCGCCGGGCGCCTCCAGGAGGTGGGCATCGACCAGGTCTACGTCCGCTCGGCGCTCACCTGCCAGGCGAAGCGGGGCATCTGCGACCGCTGCTACGGTCGCGACCTTGCCCGCGGCCGCCTCGTGAACTCCGGTGAGGCGGTAGGCATCGTCGCCGCACAAAGCATCGGCGAGCCGGGCACTCAGCTGACGATGCGGACGTTCCACACGGGCGGTGTGGCCGGTCTGGACATCACCTCCGGTCTCCCCCGGGTGGAGGAGTTGTTCGAGGCGCGTGTGCCGAAGGGTAAGTCGTACCTGTCGGAGATCGACGGTCTGGTCGAGATCCACCGCGACGGCGACGTCCGCCGGAT
>JACOUE010000084.1 GCA_016178045.1 Chloroflexota bacterium | reverse complement strand
GGCGCTCTGCCTGTTCACGTCCCGCTCGGCGCTGCGGTCAGCGCACGCGCTGGTGCGCCGCGCCCTGAAGCCGGACGGAATCGCAGTCCTGGGGCAGGGGATCGACGGCCCGCCCCGGGACCTGCTGCGCGTCCTGAAGTCGGACCCGCGGACCGTCGTGCTGGGGACGGCCAGCTTCTGGGAGGGCGTCGACGTGGTCGGCGAGGCGCTCTCGTTGCTGGTCGTGGCCCGCCTCCCCTTCACCGTCCCCACGGAGCCGGTGTTCGCCGCCCGCAGCGCCTTGTTCGAGGACTCGTTCTCGCAGTACGCTCTCCCGCAGGCCGTCCTCCGCTTCAAGCAGGGGTTCGGCCGGCTGATCCGGTCGCGGACGGACCGGGGGGTGGTGGTGGTGCTGGACCGCCGGGTCCAGAGCAAGGCGTACGGCGGGGCGTTCCTGGGGGCGCTGCCGCCCTGCCCGGTGCGAGAGGTGAGGCTGCGGGAGATGCCGGGGCTGATACGCCAGTGGCTCGAGGTTCCTGCGGCCGCCGGGGAGAGGTCCGATGCCGAACAACGATCCTGAGGTCGTCCTCCGCATCGTAAAGCTGAGCAAGCGGTACGGAAGCCGTCTAGTCCTGGACGACCTGAACTTGGAGGTCGGGCGCGGGCAGGTTTTCGGGTTCCTGGGGCCGAACGGAGCGGGCAAGACGACGACGATCTCGCTGATCCTGGGCCTCATCGCGCCCCGCAGCGGCCACGTGGAGATGTTCGGCCTGGACACGCGGACGCACCTATCGCAGGCGCTGCGCCGCACCGGGGCGATCCTGGAAGGGCCGTCGTTCTACCCGCACCTCTCGGGGCGGGATAACCTTGGGGTCTGGGGCGCGCTGTCGGGCGGGGTGGATGGGAAGCGGCTGGACGAGGTGCTGGAGCTGGTGGGCCTGCGGGACCGCGCCCGCGACAAGGTGCGAACCTACTCGCTGGGGATGAAGCAGCGCCTCGGCCTGGCCGCTTCCCTCATGCATGACCCTGAACTGCTGCTCCTCGACGAGCCCACGAATGGCCTCGACCCGGCGGGGATGCGGGAGGTGCGGGAGCTGATCAGGCGACTGGGGAAGACGGGGAAGACTGTTTTCGTGTCCAGCCACCTCCTGGGTGAGGTGGAGCAGATGTGCGATTACGTGGGCATTATCAAGGAGGGCCGCCTGCTGACGCAGGGCTCAGTTACGGCCCTGCTGCGCCAGGGGCAAGCGCTGGAGATGGTGGTGACGGACATCGAGGGGGCGCTGGAGGTGCTGGCGGGACTGCCCTGGGTACCGGGCGTGACGCGCGAGGACAACCGGCTGGTGGTGCAGGCGCCGCCCGAACGGGCGGCCGACCTGAGCCGGGCGCTGGCCGAAGCGGGGATATATCTGTCTGAGCTACGGCCCCGCGACAGCAGCCTGGAGGACTTCTTCCTGGAGGTGACCGGTAAGGCCAGTGCCGGTGGTTAGCGTCCTCGCCGCCGAACTGCTGAAGGTGCGCAGCCGCTGGATGCCCTACGTCCTGCTGCTGCCCGTCGTGGGTGTACTGGCTTTCCAGACCTTTTTCGGCTACTTCGCTGTCTGGCGGCACGACCGGGATTTTGAGGGGTTGTATGTCTCCGTGCTGCCCTGGTCACTGCCCAGCCTCCTGGACCTGACCCAGTTCTTGGGCGCGATCGTGCTGGCTGTCCTCGTCGCCTCTCTGACCGGCACCGAGTACGGCTGGGGCACGGTGCGGCAGGCCCTTATCCGCGGCCAGACCCGCCGGCAGTATCTCAGCGCCAAGCTCCTGGGCATCGCCGTGCTGGCCGCCGTCGGCTTCCTGCTGGTGCTGGGTCTGGGGATCCTGTTTTCCGCTATCGTCACGGCTGTGGACGACCGTCCCCTTACCCTCGATCTTCCTTCAGGCGGCGGCCCCTCGCCCGGCGATGTCGCCCTCATGATGCTGCGCGCCGGCTACGGCATGCTGCCGTACATGCTCATGGCCTTCGCCCTCTCGGTGGTGGGCCGCTCGACGACGCTGGGCGTGGCCGGCGTCCTGGTCTACGTCATAGTAGAGGCGATCGTCATCGGCATCCTGGGGGGAGTCGGAGGGGCGACGGCGGACGCCCGCATCTACTTCATCGGCCACAACGTCGTTGCCCTGCTGGTGGCCAACCAGGTCGGCGGGGTCGACTACTTCAGCCTGGCCCTCAGGGACAATCCGCCGGCCTCCGATCTGCCGGATCCGGCTGTCGCCGCGCTCGTCATCGGCCTCTACTGCCTGGGCTTCCTGGCCATCGCCTTCTGGGTCTTCCAGCGGCGCGACCTCCATGCCTGATCCGTCGGCTGCGGAGATGCCTCAGCGAACCGTTAGACCTGCGGAGATCGTGGTGGCCCGTGCGCGGGTCGCCCTGCGCCCCTTCCGCGGGGCGGACATCGACGCGGTCGAGCCCTGGTACGTGGCAGCGGCAGCGGTCGGGCACGGCGTGCGGCCGGAGGACGTTCCGAGCATCCGGCGGCCTAAATCGGTAGGTCGAGGCCGCAGCCTCGACCGGGGCAGGGCTGGGGCCCTGCCCTACGGGGTCGTCCCGTACGACGCCGAAGCCGACCCCGACCGCGCCCTCCTCGCCGTCATCCTCGGCGACGCCGACGCACCCATCGGGCTGCTGGACTACCGGCTGGGCCGGCCGTCGTCCGGCTGGTGCACCGTCGGCTTCGTGGCCCTGGAGCCGGGACGGCGCGGCTACGGCCTGGGGAGCGAGGCCGTCCGCGCCTTCGAGGAGGCGGTCAGGGAGCGGGGTCTTGCCGATCGGTTCCGCGCCGGCGTCCACCGGGAGAACGGCCTCGGCTTCTACTTCTGGCTGCGCCTGGGCTACCGCCCGGCAGCGTCCGGCGACTTCGGGGACGCGGAGCCGGCCGCTGACCGCGACACCATGTGGATGGTGCGCTCGTGATCACCATCCGGCCGGAGACGGCGGCGGACTATGATGCGATGGGCGAGGTCACCCGCCTCGCCTTCGGACGCCAGGAGGAGGCGCGGCTGGTGGAGGAGCTGCGGGCCCTGGCGGGGTTCATCCCGGAGCTTTCGCTGGTGGCGGTGAGCGGGCGCGAGGTGGTGGGCCACGTCTTGTTCAGCCTCGTAGCCATCGAGACGGGTGACGGCGACATTCCAGCGCTGGCCCTGGCGCCCGTCTCCGTCCGCCCCGACCGGCAGCGGCAGGGCATCGGCTCGGCCCTGATCAGGGAAGGGCTGGGGCGCTGCCGCAGGCTGGGCCACGAGATCGTGGTGGTGCTGGGCCACCCTTCGTACTATCCTCGCTTCGGCTTCACTCCGGCGCGGGCGAAGGGGCTACACCCGCCGCTCCCGTCCCCGACCCGGCGTTCATGGTGCTGGCGCTGTCGCCGGGGGCGCTGGACGGGGTGAGGGGCGTCGTCAGGTACCCGTCGCCGTTCGAGGGGCTGTGAGTCATCGAGAAGGAGGGCGCTTTGGACGACATCTACCGCTACATCGACGATCACCTGAGCGACTCGCTGGCGGAGCTCCAGGAGCTGTGCCGGCTCCCGACCGTCAGCGCCCAGGGGCAGGCGATCCAGGAGACGGCCGAGCACGTGGCCGGGCGCCTGCGCTCTCTAGGGTTCGAGAGCCAGGTGCTGGGCAAAGAGGGCGCCCAGACGGGCGGCCGTCCGGCCGGCCACCCCGTGGTCTACGCCTACCAGCGGGGCGCCTCCGCCAGGACCCTCATGTTCTACGACCACTACGACGTCCAGCCGCCGGAGCCGCTTGACCTCTGGTCGTCGCCGCCCTTCCAGCCCACCCTCCGCGAGGACAAGCTGTACGGCCGCGGCGTCTGCGACAACAAGGGGAACATCGCCGCCCGGCTGGCGGCCATCCGCGCCTGGAAGGAGGCTCGGGGGCAGCTCCCCTGCTCCATCAAGTTCTGCATCGAGGGGGACGAGGAGATCGGCAGCCCCCACATGGAGGAGTTCGTGGAGGAGCACCGGGAGCTGCTGGCCGCCGACGCCTGCATCTGGGAGGGCGGGGGCGTCACCTGGGAGGGCCGGCCGCAGGTCACCCTCGGCGTGAAGGGGCTCCTCTACGTGGAGCTGGAGGCGAAGACCATCAACCGTGACGCCCACTCCTCGTGGGGCACGACGCTCCCCAACGCGGCCTGGCGGCTGGTCTGGGCGCTATCGACCGTCAAGGGGCCCGACGAACGCGTCCTCATCGACGGGTTCTACGACGCGGTCCGCCCGGCCACGCCGGAGGAACGGGCGGCCGTGGGGGCGATGCCCTCGGAGGAGGGGGAGACGCTCAAGACGTACGGCATCAGCGACTTCCTCTGCGGCGTGCGCGGCCTCGACTTCCGCCTGCGTCACCTCTTCGAGCCGACCGCAACCATCGACGGGGTCATCAGCGGCTACACCGGCCCCGGGCCTAAGACTGTCCTGCCCGCCCGGGCCACGGCCAAGATGGACTTCCGCCTGGTGCCGGACCAGGACCCGGACGACATCCTGGCCAAGCTCAAGCGGCACTTGGCCGGGCGCGGCTTCGGCGATATCGAGGTGCGGACGATGGGAGAGGAGCGGCCAGCCCGCACGCCGGTTACCGATCCCTTCGTGGCGGTGGTGGGGGACGCCGTGCAGGCGGTGTACGGCAGGGAGCCGGTGGTCGTCCCCTCGATGGCGGGGACCGGCCCGCTGTACCCCTTCGTGAAGACGCTGGGCCTGCCCACCGCCGACTGCGGCATCGGCTACCCGGACGCCCGCATCCACGCCCCCGACGAGAACATTCGCGTCGGCGACTTCCTCCTGGGGACAAAGGCGGTGGCGGCGCTGCTAGGGCGGTTCGCCCAGTCGTCGTAGGGGTCGACCCCTTCGACTTTGCTCAGGGCAGGCTTCAGGTCGGCCTGGGGTGCGGCAAGGGGATCGGCCCGGCGTGGCGTACAGTCGTGGGCGGAGCTGAAGCTCCGCCCCTACGGGGGACGAGGCCTAATGGCCCCGGCCCACCGGCGGCTCGGCTCCGGTAGCCTCTGTATTGCCTAGGCAGTTGAAGCAGCCGAACTCCAGCGACAGGTACTGCTCGTTGATCCAGACGTCGCCGCAGTCCTTCCCCTCGACGTCGTTGCGGCGGTTGAGGTGGAAGGGCCAGCCGCAGTTGTTGCACTCGGCTGTGTTCGACCCGTCGAGCGCCTTGCCGCAGACGCAGCAGCTGGCCTCCGCCGTCATCGCTTGACCACCTCCATACCGGCCAGCGCCGCCTGTACCAGGGCGATCTCCTGATCCCGCGAACGTATCTGTCCGTCGATCCGGGCCGCCCGCAGCCGCTTTAGCAGCTCGCCCAACTCCGGCCCCTCGGGGACGCCCAGGCGGCGCAGGGCGTTACCGTCGAGGGAAGATTTGACATAACGCCAGTCACGCAGATATTGCAGTACTTGGAGTGCTGCCGGCGACGTATCGGTGAGGGCGAAGGCCCAGAGGGCGGGTGCGGGAAAGGGCGCGAGCAGCTCGGCGACACGGCTGGGGGGCAGGTCGGGGGCGGCGAGGTCGGCGGTGAGGGCGGGGAGACGGGGACCGGCCTCCACGGCCTGGCGCTGGGGCCGGGTTAGGGACAGCCGGGCCGCCAAGGAGGCGCTGTCGTCCTCGGACAGGGGAGCGGCGAGAACCGCCAGGTGGAGGAGTGGCGTCAGCTCGCGGCCGGCCTGGTCGCGGGCGGCGGCGAAGGCGCGGGCAAGCCACTGGTCGAAGGTGAGGGCAGGGTGGACGGCGCGAAGGACTTTCAGACTCTGGAGGCGCAGTAGGGCCCGCTCCGGCGCGTCTTCCTGGAGGATGCGCGTCAGCTCGTGGCGGAGGCGGGTGCCGCTGATCGTGTCCAGGTAGGGGGTGTCGCGGCGGAGCCAGCCCAGGGTGCCCTCCTCGATGCTGAACCCGAGGCGGCTCTCGTAGCGGGCGGCGCGGAGGATGCGGGTGGCGTCGTCGACGAAGCTGCGGTCGTGGAGGACGCGTACGAGTCCTGCCTTGAGGTCGGCCACGCCCTGGAAGGGATCGATAATCTCGCCCCGCTTCTTGCCCGTAAGCGCCAGGGCGACGGCGTTGACCGTGAAGTCGCGCCGGTAGAGGTCGTCGCGGATGGCGGCAGGGCGCACGCGGGGGAGGGCTCCCGGGTGAGGGTACGTCTCGGCGCGGGCCATGGCGATGTCGAAGGCGAAGCCGGTGCCCTTGAGCGTTGCGGTGCCGAAGGTCGCATGGACCACGCAGCGGGCGCCCAGGGCCGCAGCGACCTGCCGGGCGACGGCGGGCGCCTCGCCTTCGACGGTGAAGTCGAGATCCAGCAGCGGCCGGTCGAGGAGGAGGTCGCGCACGCTCCCGCCGACGAGGTAGAGCGGCAGGCGCTGCTCCCGGGCCGTCTGCTCGAGGTTGAGGAGGGCCTCACGTTCGTTTTCGGTCAGGCGGGAGTGTAATTTATCGATGAGGTTAGGATATGACATAGGGGAGGGCTTCCGTGGTCATTATACAGTGCCGCCCTTGACAACTGGCGGTAAGGGGCCCTATCATGAGCGGTAAGCCGCCGCCGAGCCCTGGTGGCCAGGGCGGAGGCATGTGCAGGTCGATCGCCTTTGATGAATGCCGCCCGGGAGGCGGCTTTGTTTGTAACTGAGAGGGGTTTAACGCTATAGTTAGGCAACTTATGCGCACCGCAACACGAGCCAAGGGCTTGGAAGACCTGATCGGGAAGCTGGGGCTGTCGTGGCGAGACGAGGTCCTCCTGCGACAGGCCGTCGTCCACCGCTCCTACCTCAACGAGGCGGAGGAGTCAGACATAGAGTCGAACGAGCGGCTCGAGTTCCTGGGCGACGCTGTGCTGGGGCTGGTGGTGTCGGACCACCTGTACAAGACGTACCCGGAGCTGTCGGAGGGGCACCTGAGCCAGATCCGCGCCCTCCTGGTGCGGTGGGACACCCTGGCCGACGTGGCCCAGCGCCTCTCCCTGGGCGACTACCTGATCCTGGGCCGGGGCGAAGAGCTTTCCGGCGGCCGCGAGCGCCCCTCGAACCTGGCCGGGGCTCTGGAGGCGCTCATCGGAGCGGCCTTCCTGGACAGCGGCTTGGTCAAGGCGCGCCGGCTCATCCTGCGGCTGTTGAAGCCGGAGCTGGCGAAGATCGCCGCCGGCGAGGTGGTGGCCGACAGCAAGTCGCAGCTGCAGCAGGTGGTGCAGGCCCGCTGGCACCAGATACCGCTGTACCGGCTGGTCTCCTCAGAAGGCCCTGATCACGCCAAGACATTTACGGTGGAGGTGGTGGTGGGGAGCCAGGTGCTCGGCCAGGGCCGCGGCCGCAACAAGAAGCAAGCCGAAGCCGAGGCCGCTCGCCAGGCCCTAGAAGCGCTATCGAAAGCTAGCTAGCTAGCGCAGTCGATGTACCTGAAACGCCTGGACGTCGCCGGGTTCAAGAGCTTTGCCACCCGGACCGCCTTCGAGTTCGGGCAGGGTTTAACCGCCATTGTCGGCCCCAACGGGTCCGGCAAGTCTAACGTCTCCGACGCCCTGCGCTGGGTGCTGGGCGAGCAGTCGGGCCGGCTCCTGCGGGCGCGAAAGCTCGAAGACGTCATCTTCGCCGGCTCGTCCAAGCGGCCGCCGGCGGACAAGGCGGAGGTCACCCTCACCCTCGACAACAGCGCCGGCTGGCTTCCCCTAGACTTCTCCGAGGTGGCCATCAGCCGCCGCGCCTACCGCTCCGGCGAGAGCGATTACCTGATCAACCGTAAACGCGTCCGCCTCCGCGATGTCCAGGACCTGCTGATGCGGGCCAGCGCTCCCTCCGGCGCCCGCATGGGCGCCGGGCAGAACTCCTACGCTATCATCGGGCAGGGGCTGGTGGAGACAGTGCTGAACCTGCGACCGGAAGAGCGCCGCCAGCTCGTCGAGGAGGCGGCAGATATCCAGCGCTATCGCCTCAAGATAGAGGAGGCCCAGAACAAGCTGGCCGCCACCCGCGAAAACACGGAGCGGGTGAAGCTGCTCATCAAGGAGATCGCGCCAAGGCTGGGCCACCTGGAGCGCCAGGCGAAGCGGGCGGCCGAGCATAGCCGCCTCTCGCGGGAGCTGGGGCAGGCGCTTCAGGTGTGGTACGAGCACCAGTGGCACCACGCCCAGGAGGCCCTCACCGTGGCCCGCGCCGGCCACGACCAGGCTCAGGCGGAGCACACGCAGGCCCGCGTGGCCCTGGAGACGTGCCAGCGGGAGCTCACGTCCATCAGCGAGGAGCTGGACCAGCGTCGCGCCGCCGTTTCCGCCTCGGCCGCCCAGCGCCAGTCCCTCTCCGACCGCGTCCACGAGCTGGAGCAGAGCCTGGCCCTGAACCAGCAGCGCCGGGGCATCCTCCAGGCACGCAAGCAGGAGCTGGAGGAGGAGCTGAAGGCGCTCGAGGGGGAGCGGAAGGTCGCTGCGAGCAGCGTCTTCGACGATGCGGAGCGGCGGTCGGAGCTGGAGGAGCGGGTGGCGGAAGCCCGCCGCTCGCTGGAGGAGCAGAACCGGGCGCTGGCCGGGCTGGAGGAGGAGTTCCGGGGGATGCAGGCCCAGGCGGGTGCGGCGGAGGAGAAGGCCGCCCGCCTTCGCGCCGGCGCTGGCGACGTCAAGGCGCGCGCCCAGCGCCTGACCTACTCGCAGGGCGACCTGGGCAAAGACGCCAACCGGATGGACACCCGCCGGCGGTCGCTCATCAACCAGATGGCGGAGGTGGTACGCGTCCTCCGCAACATTCGCCGGCAGGAGGCGGAGTTCGCCGAGGGGGCGGCGGGGTTCGGCCGCCGCCGCGAAGCCCTGGATCTGGAGCGGGAGGAGACGCGGAAGTCGCTCGCGCACCTGGAGGCGAACCAGCACGCGCGGCGGGCGAAGCTGGAGGCGCTCCAGGCCCTGCTGAATGTTCTCGAGGAGGCGCAGCAGCAGTACCGTCGCGCCGAGGCCGAGGAGCCCGCGTCACGGTCGGTAATGGTGGAGGGGCTCCAGGCCGCCATCCACGACATCATCCGGGTGCCCCGCGGCCTGGAGACGGCCATCGAGGCCGCCCTGGCCGACTACGTCGAGGCGCTCGTCGTCAATCACCAGAAGGAGGCCATCGCCGCCGCCCAGGCTATCGCCGCCCAGGGAGGCAACCGCTCCTTCATCATCCCCCTGGATAGCGTCAAGGAGGTCTACCCCCTCAACATCCTCAGGGAGCGCAACGTCGTGGGTGTTGCCTCTCATCTCGTCAAGTGCGACAACCGCTACCGGCGCACCGTCGACGCGCTCCTGGGGCGGGTGATCGTCGTCCAGGACGTGGACACGGCGGTGCGGGTGCTGCGGCGGGGCATGGGTACCGTCGTGACGATGGACGGCGTCGTCTTCCACCCCGTGGGCTCGGTCAGCGCCGGCTGGCCCAAGGCGAGCCGCCCCTTCATCCTGGGCCACGAGCGCGACCTGGAGGCCATACCGAAAGAAGTCGACCGGGTGCGCCGCTCCCTGGAGGTGACCGAGGGCCAGATCGGGGGGCTGCGGGCGTCGCTGGCCGAGCAGGAGGGAGCGCTGACGGGGCTGGCGCAGGAGCAGGAGGCGCTGCTCCAGAAGCGGCTGCGCACCCAGGAGGCCGTCGCCGAGCGGCAGCAGCGGCTGGCCCAGCTGCGCGGCGAGATGCGCGGCCTGATGGCGGCGCTGGACCGCATCCGGGAGCAGGGCCAGTCCTTTCTCCAGGAGGCGGAGCGGCTCAAGGAGGAGCGGGAGAGCCTCGTCCAGGAGGCGGCGGAGGCCGACGAGAGCGCTAAGTACCTGCGCAAGTCCATCGCCATGGTGGACTCGCGCCGGGAGGCGATCCTCCACTCGGTCACGGACGCCAGCGCCCAGGTTGCCACTGCCGAGGGGGAACTGCGGTCGATAGCGCAGATGCGGGAGCAGAGCGAGGCGGCCGTCGCGCGGCTCGACGCGCAGCTCCAGGCGAAGCGGGTACAGGTGCGGGGGCTGGAGCTGGAGCTGTCGTCGCTGGCGGAGAGCCTGCGCCTGGACCAGGACGAGCTGGAGAAGGCGCGGTCCCAGCTCCAGGAAGTCGCCGACAGCTACGACCCGGAGCGTGAGACCATCGCCCAGTCGGAGGCGCGGGAGCGGGAGCTGCACTCGCAGCTGCTGACCCTACAGTCGCGGCTCCTCGACGCCGAACGGCGGGTGCTGGAGACGGAGGCAGACGTCCGGCGCTGGGAGACGGAGCTGGCGACGCTCCGCCAGCACCTCGAGGACGACGGCCTCACCATCACCGACGCCGGCGACGTGGTGGTGCCGGGGGTGATCAGCACCCAGATCCCTTACTGGCTGGCGGCCCAGCCGGACCAGCCCGAGCCGCCGGGCGGTCCCCGGCCCATCGCCGGCGGGGCGCAGGTCGACCCGCAGGCGCTGGGCCAGCAGATCGAGAAGCTGCGGGGGCAGATCCGCCAGCTGGGGCCGGTGAACATCGAGGCCCAGATCGACTACCAGCAGCTGAGGGAGCGCCACGACTTCCTCTCGGCGCAGATGGACGACCTCCACGGCGCCGAGCGCTCGCTGCACCGGGCCATCAACGAGCTGACCGACCTGATGCACAAGCGGTTCGAGGCGACCTTCGGCCAGGTGGCCGAGGGGTTTGAGCAGTACTTCCAGGCGTTCTTCGGGGGCGGCCACGCCAGGCTCGTCCTCACCGACGGCGAGAACCTGAACACGGCCGGGGTCGACATAAGCGCCCAGCCGCCGGGGAAGCGGCTCCAGAGCCTGGCCCAGCTCTCGGGCGGGGAGAAGGCGCTGACGGCGGTGGCCCTATTGTTCGCCCTCCTCCAGACCAGCCCCTCGCCCTTCTGCGTCCTGGACGAGGTGGACGCCATGCTGGACGACGCGAACGTGGGCCGCTTCGTGGCGGCGCTCCAGGAGCTGGCGAAGCGGACGCAGTTCGTGGTGATCACCCACAACCGCAAGACGATCGAGGTGTCGGACGCCATCTACGGCGTGTCGATGGGCCTGGACAGCGCCTCGCGGGTGCTGTCGCTGCGCCTGGCGGACCTGCCTGCCGGCAGGCAGGCGTGACGGCGAACTATTAGGTTGCGCGGACTAGCAGCCTCCGTGGCACACGAATACCTCGCCGAACGTCAGGTCGAAGATGTCGCCGAAGAACTGCGTCCCCGGGACCGCGCTGCCGTCGATCTGGGCACTCGTGGATGCGTTGCGCAGCGTTCCGTTGACGCGGAACACGTCCTTGAACCCCTTGGAGACGAACACGGAAAAGTCGTTGACCCGCTGCAAGTCCCCCTGGCCGGTCCACGATCCGCTCACTGTCCCGGGGCCGTCCGAACAGGTGACGTTCCCGCGACGGTCTGGCGTGCAGGTCGTAAGCAGTAACGTCGCACTGGCGGATGCGTTCGTCAGCTTCCTGTCCACGGACAGAGTGACGTCAGCACCCCCGGCGAAGCCGAAGGTCTCCGACAGGAAGACGAAGTTCCCTTTGCGATCGAACTTGAAGCTGAACTGGTCGATGAAGAGGAACTTGTCGCTGAATCTCGTGCCGTTATCTAGGACCGCCTGGTCCACTGCGAAGAGGAACGTGTCCGTGCAGACGACGTTCGGCTCCGGCAGTTCCTTAAAGGGGCAGGTGGACCACCCCGCCTCGGCGCCCTGCCCGCTGACCTTGAAGTGGAACGCGTTTCCGGCGGCTGTACCCGGCTCTGCGGTGAGGGCGAGGGCGGATAGCGCCGCGAGAGCGGCGAGCGTCATGCCCACCGAAAGCATTATCCCGCGCATGGCAAAAACTCCCTTTCTGAGCAGCGGTCGGGGGATGTGCTGTCGCGGCTCCCCTACATCCTTCGCCTCCGGGGCCACGCTCGCTTCTAGTGCACCCCCGAAGCGGGGCCCGGATGGCCACTCACGACATAACGTAAGCGCTAGTCTTATACGATGGTCGCCGATACGCTGTCAAGAGTTTTTCGCGGAAAAGGTGCCGACGAAATTGCAAATGACGCGACCCCGTGGTTGAGCAAAGGGGCCGAATCGGCGTCTTCAGCCACGGGGCAGGTTTGCCAGCGCCTATCGTTGACCCCCGCCTCCCCCCCTTGCTATCCTGAGACCGCCGTATGGTCCGCCTCTTCCGCCGCAAGCCTGAGTCCCCGGAGTCCGCTGACGTTTCCCCCGCCCCCAAGGCCGTCGGTGACGCGGTAGAGCGCACCCGCCGCACCTGGTTCAGCCGCATCGGCGGCCTCTTCCAGCGCGGCCTGGGCGACGACGTATGGGACGAACTGGAGGAGACCCTCATCGCCGCCGACACCGGCGCCGAGACGGCGTTCCGTATCCTCGACGACGTCAAGGGGCGGGTGCAGCGGGAGAGCATCCGCGACCCGGACGCGGCGCTTGCCGTTCTGAAGGAGGGGCTAATCGCCATCCTCGCGGCTCCGCCCGCTCGGGGCAAGCTCTGGGTTCCCGACGGCTCGTCCTTTGACAAGCTGACCCTTCGACCGGGCTCCCTGGCCGGGCAGGCGGGGCAGGCCCTTCGACAGGCTCAGGGTGAGCGGGTGGAGGGGAAGCCTGCCCTGAGCGAAGCCCGCTCTGAGCAAAGTGGAAGGATCGAAGGGCCGGCCATCGTCCTCGTGATCGGCGTCAACGGCACCGGCAAGACCACCAGCATCGCCAAGCTGGCCCACGCCTATCGCCGCCAGGGCAAGCGGGTGGTGCTGGCCGCCGGCGACACCTTCCGCGCCGCCGCCATCGACCAGCTCAAGCAGTGGGGCGAGCTTGTGGGCGCCGAGGTCATCGGCCACAAACAGGGGGCCGACCCGGGCGCCGTCGTCTTCGACGCGCTGACCGCGGCCGAGAAGCGGGAGGCCGACGTCGTCATCATCGACACGGCGGGCCGGCTGCACACGAAGGTGAACCTGATGGAGGAGCTGCGCAAGGTGAACCGCGTGATCCAGCGCAAGTTCCCCGATGCTCCCCACGAGGTCCTGCTGGTGCTGGACGCCACCACCGGTCAGAACGCCCTCCCGCAGGCAAAGTACTTCACGGAGGCGGTCGGCGTCACCGGCGTGCTCCTGGCGAAGCTGGACGGCAGCGCCAAGGGCGGCGTCATCTTCGCCGTATGCGACCAGCTGAAGCTGCCGGTGCGCTTCATCGGCACGGGGGAGAAGGCGGAGGACCTGGCCCCCTTCGAGCCGGCGGAGTTCGTGGAGGCGCTGCTGGCCTGAGTGCTCGTCCAACCACGAGCGGCCGGTTGCCTTTCGATAGTGAAGGCTTTTACAATTGCCCGTGGAGTCTGATCCATGGGCCTCGGCGCTCGCCACGCTTCCCGCTACAGCCCTGTCGAGCTTCTTGAAGGCGACCCCCACCTGATCGCCCGCATCAAGGACCTCATTGCCGACCTCACCTCTGACCACGCCGACCTCCTCGTCGCCTTCCACCGCGTCCAGGCGGAGATGGGGTACGTGCCCAGGGAGGCCGTGCCCTTCCTGGCCGCGCGCTTCAAGACCACCCCCGCCATGATCTTCGGCGCCATCTCCTTCTACTCGGAGGTGCACACCGAGCCCCCGCCCGGTACGGTCGTCGAGTGGTGCAGCGGCCCCGCCTGCCTGCTGAAGGGATCGATGAACATCCGGCGGGCGATCGAGGCCGTTATCGGCTGCGGCATGAACGAGTCGACGCCCGACAACGCGGTCGGCCTGCGGCTGGTGCAATGCGACGGCACCTGCCACCTGGCGCCGCTGGTGCGGGTGGAGCACAGGTACGTCGGCCCGCTCACCGTGAGCGACGCCATCAAGCTGGCACGCGACCTCAAGGAGGGAAAGAAGGCGTAGCGTTGTGGGGACAGACCTTTAGCTCTGTCCCTACGAGCCACGGAGCTATGGCGACGTATCAGGAACTGCGAGCGGCGGCCGAGGAGGCCTGGCGGGCGGTGGTGCAACCGCAGCGGCCGCTGATCCGGGTCGCGTCGGGTACCTGCTCGCGCGCCGCCGGAGGCGAGGGGACGCTGGCGGCGCTACGCGGGGAGCTCGCGGCCCGCGGCGTCGAGGCCGACGTGATGGAGGTGGGCTGCCCGGGCCTCTGCTTCGCCGACCCGCTGTTGGAGGTGCAGAAGCCGGGCGGGCCGCGCATGCTCTACGGGCACCTGACCGCCGACAAGCTGCCGCGGCTGGTGGAGGAGGTGCTGGCGAAGGGCGGCAACGCCCCCGACCTGGCGCTGGGCGTCGTGGCCGAAGGCACAGTCGAGGGGATCCCGGCGCTCGACTCGCTGGAGTGGATGCAGGGGCAGGAACGGCGGCTCCTGGCCAACTGCGGCGTCATCGACCCCGAGAGCATCGACCACTACGTCGCCCGCGGTGGCTACGAAGGGCTGGCGAAGGCCCTCCAGATGTCGGACGAGGAAGTGATCAAGGAGGTGCTGGACTCCGGCCTCTGGGGACGCGGCGGCGCCGCCTTCCCGACGGGCCGCAAGTGGGACTTCCTGCGCCAGGCCAGAGGGCCGACCAAGTACATGGTCTGCAACGCCGACGAGGGCGACCCGGGCTCCTTCGTGAACCGCAACCTGATGGAGGGCGACCCTCACGGCATCGTCGAGGGGATGATCATCGGGGGGTACGCCACGGGCGCCTCCTACGGCTACATCTACATCCGCGACGAGTACCCCCTGGCGGTGGAGCGGATGCAAAAGGCGCTGGAGCAGGCCCGCGAGAAGGGGCTACTAGGCGAGGATATTCTGGCCAGCGGCTTCTCGTACGACATGGAGGTGGTGCGGGGGGCGGGGAGCTACGTGTGCGGCGAGGAGACGGGACTCATCGCCTCCATCGAGGACATCCGGGGCATGCCCAAGATCCGGCCGCCCTACCCGGCCCAAGCCGGCGTGTTCGGCAAGCCCACCAACGTCAACAACGTGGAGTCGTACGCTAACGTGCCCCTGGTCCTGCGCCACGGTGCAGGCTGGTACGCCTCCGTGGGCACGGAGAACGACAAGGGGACGAAGATGTTCTCCCTGTCGGGCCACGTGCAGCGGGTCGGGGTGCTGGAGGTGCCGCTGGGCACGCCCATGCGGGACCTGGTCCTGGGGAACGGGGGTGGCGTCCCGGAGGGGCGCCACCTGAAGGCCGTCCAGCCCGGCGGGCCCCTCTCCGGCGTCATCCCCGCCAGCGACGTCATCGTCTCCGGCGATGTGGGCATCCGCCTGGAGCCGCAGCCGTTCAAGGACCGGGGCATGTTCATGGGCTCCGGCGGCCTGGTGGTCATGGACGACTCCTCCTGCGTCATCGACCTGGCTATCTACTTCGAGTGGTTCGCCGAGGACGAGTCGTGCGGCCGCTGCACGACCTGCTTCGCCGGGACGCGGCGGTTGCTGGAGATCCTGCGCCGCATCAGCAACGGCGAGGGCCGCCCCGAGGATGTCGAGATAATGAACCTGCTGGCCGATACGATGCGCTACGCCAACTGCGTCCACGGCCAGGCTGCCCCCACGGTGGTGATGGCGACGCTCAGCTTCTTCCGCGACGAGCTGATGGAGCACATCGAGGAGAAGCGCTGCCGGGCGAAGGTCTGCCGCGGCCTCGTCCGCTATGAGGTCGCCAGCCAGACCGACGCCCTCCCCGCCGCCACCGACATCTGCCCCACGGCCGCCATCGTCCGCGACAACGGGGGCTACCGTGTCGAGCAGTCGCTCTGCATCAGGTGTAACGCCTGCAAAGAGTTAGCGCCGGAAGCCATCGAGGTCGTGGACGCCTTTCCGGCGTAGCTGATCCCGCTCGCTTACCCTGTTCGGCCTACTGCGGCCCTTCGGCCGGTGTTACCTGCTGGCGGGGCCAGATTAGGAGGGTGTTGAAGCCCCAGTTCCAGATGAAGCCGATGAGGATGCCGATGGTGTTCGACACGTAGGGGCTGATGTCGAAGATAGGGGTGAGGGTGTTGACGGTGACCACAACGATGATGGGGCTGACGGCGGAGGTGAGGTTGAACTTGAGGAAGCGGACGATGCCCGGCCCCTTGCGGCTGCGGCCCCGGAACGTCCAGCGCTCGTGGCTGTTGAACTGGAAGATGATCGATACCTCGACCGCCAGGATGGATGAGATCAGGAGGCGGACGTCAGGGTCGCCGAGGAACTCGGTGTCCTTGGCGGGCAGGAACCAGAAGACGGGGGAGTCGTACAGCAGGAAGAGGGCGAGCTGGTTGATGAGGTAGGCGATCCCACCCACGATGAGGAACTTCGCGAACATCGCGGGCATAGGGAAGCGCTGGCCGATCGCCTGAAGCGCCGACACCCCCGCTTGGGGCAGGCTCTGGTCCGCCTGTCGTTCCACCTTAGGCTGCATCTCGAAGAGGCGTAAGCGTATTATACCGTCTCCGGCTGGCCACTGTATAATGGGCCAGAGCAGCCCGAGGGACGCCCGTGACTCCCCTTCGCCGTCAGTATCTCGACGTCAAGCGCCGCTATCCCCACGCCATCGTCTTCTTCCGCCTCGGCGACTTCTACGAGACGTTCGACGAGGACGCCGAGGTCGTTGCCCGCGAGCTGGAGATAACGCTGACCTCGCGGCCGATGGCCAAGGGCCAGCGGGTGCCCCTGGCCGGCATCCCCCACCACGCCCTTGACTCGTACCTGGGCAAGCTCATCGCCAAGGGATACAAGGTCGCCATCTGCGAGCAGATGGAAGCCCCCGGCAAGGGCAAGAAGTTGGTCGAGCGGCAGGTGGTGCGGGTGGTGACGCCGGGGACGGTGGTGGAGGAGAGCCTGCTGGACCAGCGGGCCAACAACTACCTGGCGGCCGTCGTTGTCGAGGGCGAGGTGGCGGGCGTGGCCCACGTGGACGTCTCGACCGGGGCGTTCGCCTGCACCCAGCTTCACGCCGAGGGGCTGGCGGCGGAGCTCGAGCGCCTGCGCCCGGCCGAGCTGCTACTCCCTCAGGGGCAATCGCCGCCGGAGGGAGCGTTCAGCGGCACGCTGACGCCGCTGCCGGCGGAGGCGTTCGCCGAGCGGGCGGCGGCGGAGCGGCTCCTCCGCCACTTCGAGACGGCGTCGCTGGAGCCCCTGGGGCTGGAGGGGCAAACCTTGGCGGTAAGGGCGGCCGGCGCCGTCCTCGACTACCTGGAGGCGAACCAGCGGGCCGTCCTCCCCCACATCGCCCGCCTGGCCGCCTACCGGCCCAGCGCCTACATGACCCTGGACGCCCAGACCCGGCGCAACTTGGAGATCTTCCGTCCCCTGCGCGAGGACGGCGGCGCTTCGCTCTTCTCCATCATCGACTTCACCCGCACGCCGATGGGGGCGCGGCTGCTGCGGCAGTGGCTGGGGCAACCGCTCCTCGACATAAGCCGGGTACGCCGGCGCCAGGACTGCCTGCAGCTCTTCTTCGACTCGGCGGTGCGGCGGGCCCAGGTAGGGTCGGTGCTGGCGAAGATGCCGGACCTGGAGCGCATCCTGGGCCGCGTGGCCGCCTCGGCGGGGAGCCCGCGCGACCTGGTCGCCCTGAGGCGGGGGCTGGAGCTGGTCCCCCAGCTGCGACAGGCGGTGGACAGCGACCTGGGGACGGCGGCCGGGAAGCGCGCCGTCCACGAGGAGATGTTGGGTCGGTGCCTTGCCTGCGAGGAGGCGGTCGCTCTAGTAGCCAGCGCCATCGCCGACGAGCCGGCGGGCTCGTTCGAGGAGGGCGGCATCATCCGGCCGGGCTTCTCGGAGGAGCTCGACCGGTTCCGCACCCTCACCCGGGACGCCCGCCAATACCTGGCCGACCTGGAGCGGCGGGAGCGGGAGCGCAGCGGCATCAGGAAGCTGAAGGTGGCTTACAACAAGGTGTTCGGCTACTACATCGAGGTGTCGAAGGCGAACCTGAAGCTGGTGCCGGCCGACTACCAGCGGCGGCAGACCCTGGTGGGGGCGGAGCGGTTCACCACCGCCGAGCTCCAGGAGCGCGAGTACGAGATCCTCCACGCCCGCGAGCGCCAGCAGGAACTGGAGCGGGAGCTGTTCCGGCAGGTGTGCGCCCAGGTGGCCGCCCACGGGAAGCTCATCCTGGCCACGGCCGGCGCCATCGCCAAGATCGACGTCTACTGCGCGCTGGCGGAGGCGGCCGCCCGCTACGCCTACGTCCGGCCCGAGGTGAACGACGGCGACGAGATCGTCGTCCGCGACGGCCGCCATCCGGTGGTCGAGCGGACGCTTCCGGAAGGCTCCTTCGTCCCCAACGACTTGTACCTGAGCAACGGCGAGGCCCAGATCGTCGTCCTCACCGGGCCGAACATGGCGGGGAAGTCGACCTACCTGCGGCAGGTGGCCCTCATCGTGCTGCTGGCGCAGATGGGGTCGTTCGTGCCGGCGGCTGAGGCCCGCATCGGCGCCGTCGACCGCATCTTCACCCGCGTCGGGGCCCTGGACGACATCGCCGCCGGCCGCTCGACCTTCATGGTGGAGATGGTGGAGACGGCGGGCATCCTCCACGACGCGACGCCGCGCTCGCTGCTCCTGTTCGACGAGATCGGGCGGGGGGCCAGCACCTACGACGGCATGGCCATCGCCCGGGCGGTGGTGGAGTTCATCCACAACCGGCCGGAGTTGGCGGCGAAGACGCTCTTCGCCACCCACTACCACGAGCTGGTGGACCTGGCGGCGTTCCTCCCCCGCGTCCGCAACTACAACGTGGTGGTGGCGGAGGAGGGCGGGAGCGTGGTCTTCCTCCACCGCATCCTCCCCGGCGGCGCCGACCGCTCCTACGGCGTGCATGTGGCCCAACTGGCCGGCCTGCCCCGGCCGGTGGTGATGCGGGCGCAGGAGGTGCTTGAGGAGCTGGAGGCGTCGCGGGACCGCCACGGGGCGGCGCGCCCGAAGAGACGGGGTGAGGCGCCCCTGGCCGGGCAGGCGGTCCAGCTGCCGCTGCTGTCGCCGGCGGCGGAGCTGGCCCGCGACCTGGCGACGCTGGACGTGGAGGGGATGACGCCGCTGCAGGCCCTGACCAAGCTGTACGAGCTGGCGGAGCGGGCGCGGCAGGGGCAGGGGTAGGCCGCGTCAAAAAAACGTGTAGACGAGCCGGCGTTTCTCGCCGAGCAGGCCGCGGTATGGTGTAGGATATTGCCGTTATGGAGCCGCGCATCCAGTACGCGAAGACGAGCGATGGCGTGAGCATCGCGTACTGGACAATCGGTCAGGGACCAGCGCTGGTGCTGATGCCCTGGATCCCCTTCAACCATGTGGAGCTCAACTGGGAACGCGCGCAGGGGTTCTGCGAGCGACTCGCCCGGAAGATGCAGCTCGTTCATTATGACGGCCGCGGCTGTGGCCTGTCCGACCGGGACGTTCCCCACTCGCTGGAAGGACACGAACTGGATCTGGCGGCGGTAGTGGACCGGCTCGGCCTCGAACGTTTCGCTCTCTGGGCGTTCTTGACTTCTGGTCCCGTCGCTATAGCCTACGCCGCCAAGCACCCCGAGCGAGTGCGTCGCCTCATCTTCTGGTGCTCATTCTCGCGGGCCACCGACCTGCTGCAGTCCCAGCAGCTTCAGGGCCTCCTCGCCCTCCTGGAGAGAGACTGGGAACTTTTCACGGAGACCATGGCACACGTGGTTTATGGCTGGTCGTCCGGTGATCCGGCCCGCGAATTCGCGGCATACATGCGCGAGAGCGCCTCGCACGATTCAGTGCGGGGGGCGATACCGGTCCTGGCGGAAATCGATGTCGATCATTTGCTCCCGGAAGTCCGGTGCCCCGCCCTTGTCTTGCACCGGCGCCAGATGGCTTACCCTGATCTCGGTGCCGCCAGACACCTGGCGTCCCGAATACCGGACGCGCGCCTGGTCACACTTGAAGGCGAATCGTCGCAGTTTGGTGGCCCTGGCCAGCCCGGCAGGGTGACAGACGCCGACACCCAGATCATTCTGAACGCGGTCGAAGAGTTCCTGGCGCAAGACGAGAGCGCGTCGTCCGCAGCACTTCCCTCCGGCACGGCGATCATGCTCTTCGCGGACATCGCCGACTCGACCGCCCTCACCGAGCGTCTCGGCGATAAGGCCTTCCGGGAGAAGGCGCGGGAGCTGGACGGGGCGCTGCGCGCCGTCGTCCGCGAGAACGGCGGAACCCCAGTCGAGGGCAAGCTCCTGGGCGACGGCGTGCTCGCCGTCTTCACCAGCGCCCGCCAGGCGATCGAGGCGGCGCTGGCGTGCGGGCAGGCGGGGACGGACGCCGGCCTCCTGCTG